>NZ_CP009435.1:3354790-3659771 GCF_000960995.1 Burkholderia glumae LMG 2196 = ATCC 33617
CCTGGCGCTGAACGACATCGAGCACACCAAAACCAAGGAGCGACATCCGCAGACCAATGGCATCTGCGAGCGGTTCCACAAAACCATTTTGCAGGAGTTTTATCAGGTTGCGTTCCGCCGCAAACTGTATCTGTCGCTGGAGGAACTACAGGCCGATCTCGATACTTGGCTGGCGTGCTACAACGGCGAGCGAACCCATCAGGGTAAGATGTGCTGCGGTCGCACGCCTGTGCAGACGCTCATCGCGGGCAAGGAGGTGTGGAAGGAGAAAGTGAGCCACCTGAATCTGATCTGACAGTCACGCACCGTCGGAACGGGTAACTGTCAGATCAGGTCGCGACTTCTACAACCATCATCGGCTGATGGAACCGCTCGGCTATATCCCACCTGCCGAAGCTGAGGCAAACTACTACAGGCAACTCAGAAATGCTGCTGAAGTGCCTGCATTAACTTAAACCAACCGGCCTCCACGATTCCCGGTGCGGTTCACAGATCAGGTCGCGACTTCTACAGATGACACAACTTGGGTGGACGGCGTCGAGCGCGGGCATTTCCGACTACATCCGGCAGGTGGTGCAGGTATTTCACTCGGTTGCATTACTCTGCCCAGTCTCACCGACTTCATGAGAATCCGCAACGCATTGCTGCACACAGTCACAATCCCCGCACGCAGGGCGGGGCTTCGCTCCTATGGAACAATTGAGGTCATCACGTATGGCAATACTTGCCCGTAGGGTGTTGAAGGTCTCCCTGCTTCTGTTTCTGCTTTTTCTTTCGGTTCGTTACGTTCGCCCGTATCCCTTCCCGATGACGGAGAGCCAGCTAGCCCCTTGGTGGCGTGCTTCGGATTGGCTCGGCATCCGGGACCCCGAAAATTTGATTTTCGTGGTGTGGGTGACGATTGAACTGATCGTAGGAACGCTTGCCTATGTGGCGATCATGAAGCTATGGCGGTACTTCCGGAGTTAGCCTGCGTACCACCCGCTAGCAGGTTGCTGAAATACCGTTTTGCGGGGTGCCCGGGAGCCCTTTCCAGCTGTGGTCCACCCCTTGCCCAAGTCAAACGAGCGGCGTGTAGGGCTTTCTATGCCGTCGGCAATTTTTTGCTTGCCCCGCTCCAGAGGTATTTCAGCAACCTGCTAGGGGACCGATTAGCCGGCGTCCCGCGCAACACCGTTGGTCTTCAACGGCATTGCGCAGCAAAATGTAGAACTTTTTTGTAAGAGGCCAGTTCAAAAATCCTGCCCAGGCCGCCTGAAGACGTTCCAACGGACGAGCGAGCAGCCAAGTTTCAGGAACGCTTCGTGAATGTCAGCGCTACGATCGAAGCGAATGCGTAGACGACGGAAATTGTGGCGCCAAGAGTGAGTGCGTTCGACGACCCAACGACACGTGCCGAGTCCGCTACCGCGCTCGGTGCGGCGCTTTGCGATCACGGGCCTGATGCCTGATGCCACGTTCGCGCAGTGCGCGACGGTATCGTCTGGAGTCGTAGCCGCGATCGGCGTAGACGATCCTCGGCTTTTGAAGCGGTATCGGCGCTTCCATCCTTGCACTCCCGTCGTTGCGATGCTCAAGGTCAACAAATCGCCGAGAAAGTAAACAGCCCCTCAGGGGAATTTGAACTGGCCTCTAAAAGTCTGCTGGTAGATCCGGCCTACGCCCTTGATCGTGCCCACGTAGAACGTGTCCTGCGAGCCCAGATAGCCGGGATGAGCGGTTTCGATTTCGCCATGGGCGACATCGTCGTCCTGCTTTCTTTCCAGCGCGGCCACCTGGTCCTCGCTCAGCACGATGCCTTTTTCAGCGACCTGCTTCTCCAGCGCCACGAGCCTCAGCTTGAAGGACGACAACTCGTGACGCAGCCAGATCGAACGAACGCCGGATGCAGACACGAAAATGCCGCGCCGGCGCAATTCGTTGCTGACCCGAACCTGTCCGTGGGCCGGCTGCTCCATGGCATAGGCCAGAACGGCGATTTCCGTTGACTCTTCGACGCGATGCTTGGGATTCGGTTTGCGCCGATTGCTGTCGAACAGGGCATCGACGCCGCCCTCGGCCACGGCGTTCTGATAACGGTAGAGCGTATCGCGCGACAGCCCCATCACCTTGCAGGCTTTTGACACGTTGCCCAGCTCGGTGGCCAGATTCAGCAGACCGATCTTGTGACGGATGACATTTTGGTTGAGACTACTCGCGGGGGACTCCTTGGCGCTTGCGCGCTGTTTTGATTAAGATTCGCACCTCTATCAAAACGGGTAATCCCGCCTCTTGGCAAGGCCTGACTGTCAGATCAAGTCTGTACCTCTACACCTCATACGAGCCTGGAGGATCGCACGCCGAACGAGGCACACTTCGCTACGCTGCCAGCGATCCCATCGTCAGCGTGATCGCCTCGGACGCTCCACTTAACAATCTCGGACAAAACTGTCCTAATCAGCGAGGTCACCGCTTTCCCCAATCGCAGGAGCAGCTTCAAACGCCCACGCACAATCGAGGAAGCATTTCATGGCTTGACTCGTCGCCCGAGTTCCGCCTGAACAAATAACGCGCTTGCCAGCTTGAGGACTTCATTGGTACGACGCAGCCTCTCGACCTCACGCTCGAGGGCCTCGATGCGTTCGCGCTCGGTCGCGCCCACTCCCTCTCGTTTCACACGACCGGCCGCTTCGCGCCTAATCCAATGCAGCAGGGTCCGGGGTGCGCAGCCTATCATCGGTGCAATCGATTCCACCGCCGCCCACGTCGACGGATGCTCGGTACGCTGCTCGCGTACCAACCGCACTGCGCGCTCCCGGACCTCCGGGGCAAACTTGCGTACCTTCTTCTTCATCGTTCTGTTCTCTCACAACTCCGCGCCTTCACAAACTATGCAGGCCGAAGACGGCGCTGCTTTCATCACCACGCGGCCTGAGCAACGTAGCGAATGGGCTGCTGATCGCCGGACTCCGCATGGGATCGGCGGATGCGGAAAAAACGCGGCCAACGGCTCACGCCTGCCGTGACCATGGATTGAATGTCTCACCGCATTCCAACGAGCAGTATCGAGGGCCGGCGGGCGCCCCGGACACAGATGCACGATCGGCATCGACGCTTCACCGGCAGGCGTCGTGCCGCCCGGAAACATGTTGCACGCGGCGATCTCCCATTTCGCCGCCCCCGTCGGTCAGGCGAACGGCCCGACATCCGATACGGTGATCAGTCGTTCGATGTCGAGCAGAATCAGCATGCGCTCGCCGTCCTCCCCTTTGACCGAACCGAGATCAGTGATGAATCCGGTATCGATGGACGCGCCCAATGCGGGCGCCGGCCGGCGATCGGCCGGCTTCAGTTTGAGCACGTCACCGACTGCGTCCACGACGATTCCCACGGTACGCGAGCCCACGTTGAGGACGATCACCACCGTTGATTCGTTGTATTCGACCGATTCGAGCGCGAACTTGATGCGCAAGTCCATGATCGGAACGATCACGCCGCGCAGGTTGACCACGCCAGTGATATGGGCCGGGGCGTTGGCAATGCGCGTGGGTGCTTCGTATGACCGGATTTCCTGCACACACAGAATGTCGATTCCATATTCTTCGGCGCCAAGTCGCAGCGTCACGAACTCCTGAGCGTCCCGCTCCGAATTCTCTCCGTGGGCGTCGCCCTCTCGTGAAATCTCCCGCACGGCATTCATGCATTTTCTCCTATCGATACAATGGTCGGTGCTTGATCGGCTACGATCAGCCACGCGCGTCGACACCCCACGCAGGCGCAGGACTTTGCCGGCCACGCGGCAAGTACGCGCCCGCCCTCGCATCGTCGAGCACCTTGCGCGCCAGGTCGCCCCGAGTGGCGGCGCCAGCTAAGCGAGCCGCATGTCGGGCGCGTCGATTACATGGCCGAAGCCAGTTTCAGAACGTCTGCCAACTGACGTCACTCGGTTCGGTTCGCTTGGCCAGCATCGGTCGACCGCTTCGGCTCGGTACGGCATCCGTGCGGTGGGCTGGCCGCAAGGCATCGGCCTCGACCGGCGCGAGGTTCGCCATCCCCGTTGCTTCCGTCGCGAGTACGAACATCCCCATGGAACGACGCAATTCGGTCGACTGTACCGCCATCGATTGCGCTGCCGCTGACGCCTCCTCAACCAACGCGGCGTTCTGTTGCGTGACTTCATCCATCTGCGAGACGGCTTGGTTGACCTGCTCGATACCGGTGCGTTGCTCAAGCGAGGCCGCCGAGATCTCTTCCATCAGATCCTTGACGCGGCGCACCGCCTGCATGATCTCTTTCATCGTCGTTCCCGCCTCGCTCACCAGCAGCGACCCGCTTTCCACATGAGCCGACGAGCCCGTGATCAGATCCTTGATCTCCTTGGCAGCCGATGCACTGCGTTGGGCCAAGGTGCGCACTTCTGCGGCGACAACGGCGAATCCACGACCTTGTTCCCCGGCTCTGGCGGCTTCGACGGCTGCATTGAGCGCAAGGATATTGGTCTGGAATGCAATGCTCTCGATGACGGTGATGATGCCGGAGATTTGGGTGGAACTCGTCGATATCTGCGCCATGGTTCCCACGACACGATCGACGACCGCGTCACCCCTTGCTGCAATTTCCGAGGCACGATTGGCCAACTGATTGCCTTGCTGGGCATTCTCGGTGTTCTGCTTGACCGTCGCGGTCAATTCTTCCATGCTCGCGGCGGTTTCCTCCAGCGAGGCAGCCTGCTCTTCGGTGCGTCGACTCAGATCGGTATTGCCTTGTGCAATCTGCGCGCTTGCCGTGGCGACGCTCTCGGCGTTGGTCCGCACCGAGACGACGGTTGCGGCAAGACTGTGCTGCATGATGCGCAGTGCCTCGAGCAGTTGCCCGGCTTCGTCGCGGCGGTCCACCACAATCGCCTGACTCAGATCATTAGCGGCCACCCGCTTCGCCACCTCGACTGATTCCGAGATCGGCCGGGTCACACTGCGGGTGACGTACCATGCAAGACCGAAACCGATAGCAACAGCCAGCAGCGAGAGCACCACCATCAATATGATGGACTGCGCACGCACCGCCATGGCGAACTGCCCACCTTCGTGCATCCGCGCCTCCTGGAATTGCGTGAGCGCCTTCAGCGTTTTCAGGTAAACGCCCTGCGTCGCATATCGCGGTCCGAATAGCAGCTTGGCGGCTTCACTGTCCTGGTTCTGCATACCCAAGGCAACCACATCGTCCATGAACGGGAAAAACTGCTCACTGGCGGCTTGTACGGCATCGAACAATGTCCGGTCGGCTCCCGTGTGGATATTTGCGTCCAAGGTGGCCATCAGTTGGGAAACCTCCGCCTTGCGCGCATCGTAATCTCGCTTGAAACCTCGCAGACTCTCGGCGTCATTGGAGAGAATCATGTTTCTGGCAAGACGACTCATATCCAGCACGGCGTAGCCGAGCTTAGACGTTGCCGCCGCCTTGACGTAAATATTCTCGGTGATCTGCGTGGTGGTCGCGCTGAGCGCTGAAATTCTTCCAATTCCCATCAGTGCGGTGATGACCACGAGAACCATCAAGGCACCGAAGCAAAGTGCGAGACGAGTACCAATTTTCAGATTTTTCATAAGGCATGCGAAGTGTTACGTACGAGGTAGCGCCGCGAGTTTTCGTAAAAGGTAAGCGTCGTGGCTGACGAACAGCTCGTCGTCGATCCAGAGACTGACGTCAACCTCCGGGTTAACGACAGGTCCTCGTCAGTTTGAAGAGCAAAACACCAAAAAATTTACAAAAATTGTTGTCCATGTAATTTTTTCAAGACAATTGAAATTATTGGCTTGCCTAGCCACGTCGATCAGTGCTGTGGCCTTGTCACGTTGCCGTTCGCACCGGCATCACGAGGGCGTCGCACGGAGCTTGAGGTTGGCGAGTTCGGGAATTCGGCACCGCGCTCGTCGACGGCGCGCCACGGCAGACAGGGTTCGCCGCACAGGGCCGCCGCCATGTCGGCGGCATCTCGCACCGCAGTTCCGCGCTGTCGCCCGGGCCACGCCGAAAGCGGCAACGCCAGCGCCCGGCATGGCCGATGATGGCCGCCGGAAATTGCCGTCAACGACGAAGCGATGCCGTCTTCATTTCCTCATCCTGCGCTGGCGTGACGACGCCATTGCATCGCATCACCGGGGCAATCCACTGCGCCTCAGATGCAACGTGCGGAAAAGCGACAAAGCACTTCGAGCCGGCTCTGATAATCAAAGCGCAAATCGATGGTTACACGCGGCGGGGCCGCCGAGTAGATTGTTGTCGATCCTGCGCGATCGCCGCCGGCTCCGCAGTTTTTCGACCCTACTCGTGCCTCGATGAAGCCTCGCTCCCGCCTCCGCCCCCTTCGCTCCACGCGCCGCCTGCATGGCGCGTTCGCTGCCCGCTTGTCGTCCGTTGCCGCGGCCGCGGCGCTGGCCGTGCCGCTCGCCCTGCAGGCAGCGCCTGCCCAGGCCCAGGCCCAGGCCGCGCCCGACGGCACGCCGGTGCCCTCGCTGAAGGGCAAGCGGATCGGCATCACGGCCGCCGGCACCGATCATTACTGGGATCTGAAGGCCTACCAGGGTGCCATCGACGAGATCAAGCGCCTCGGCGGCACGCCGATCGCGCTCGACGCGGGCCGCAACGACAATCGCCAGATCGCCCAGATCCAGACGCTGATCGCGCAGAAGCCCGATGCGATCATCGAGCAGCTCGGCACGGCCTCGGTGCTCGAGCCCTGGCTGCAGAAGATCCGCCAGGCCGGAATTCCGCTGTTCACGATCGACACGGCGTCGCCCGCCAGCCTCAACGACACCACCTCGGACAACTTCTTCATCGGCGAGCAGCTGGCGCTGAAGCTCGTCAACGACATCCACGGCGAGGGCAACATCCTGGTGTTCAACGGCTTCTACGGCGTGCCGGTCTGCGCGATCCGCTACGACCAGTTGAAGGCCGTGCTGAAGTATTACCCGAAGGTCCACATCATCGAGCCCGAGCTGCGCGACGTGATCCCGAACACCGTGCAGAACGCCTATGCGCAGGTCAGCCAGCTGCTGACCAAGTACCCGAAGGGGCAGATCTCGGCGATCTGGTCGGCCTGGGACGTGCCGCAGGTAGGCGCCACGCAGGCGGTGGACGCCGCGCATCGCAGCGAGATCCGCACCTACGCGGTGGACGGCAGCCCCGACGTGGTGGCGCTCGTCAAGGATCCGAAGTCGAGCGCCGGCGCGGTGGTGGCGCAGCAGCCGGCGCTGATCGGCAAGACCGCGGCCGACAACGTGGCGCGCTATCTGGCCGGCGACCGCACGCTGCCGCCCTACACCTACGTGCCCTCGCTGCTGGTGACCAAGGACAATGCCGGATCGCTGCAGCAGGCGCTCGGCCAGACCCGGCCCGTTGCGGCCGCATCGAAATGACGGGGCCGGCCAGCACCCCGCCCGCGCTGGCGCTGCGCGGCATCGTCAAGCGCTTCGACGGCGTGCCGGCCCTGCGCGGCGCCTCGCTGACGGTGCCGCGCGGCACCGTGCACGGGCTGATCGGCCAGAACGGCGCCGGCAAGTCCACCCTGATCAAGATCCTGGCCGGCATCCATGAGCCCGATGCCGGACGCATCGAGGTCGACGGGCTCGCGCAGCAAGGCGCCGCCGCGGGAATCGGCTTCATCCACCAGGAACGCCTGCTGGCGCCCACGCTGACGGTGGCCGAGGCGCTGTCGCTGGGCCGCGAGCCGGCACTCGGGCCGCGCGCGGCCGGCGCGCTGCGCCTGCTCGACCGGCGCCGGATGCGGCGCGCGGCGCTCGAGGCGCTCGAGGCGCATTTCGGCGTGACGCTGCCGCCCGATCGCCTGATCGGCGAACTGAGCCTGGCCGAGCAGCAGCTGGTACAGATCACGCGCGTGCTGGTGGAGCAGCCGGCCATCCTCGTCTTCGACGAGCCCACCGCCGCCCTGGTGAGCCGCGAGGTGAGCCGCTTGCTGCGCACCATCGAGCAGTTGCGCGAGCGCGGCCAGACCATTCTCTACGTCTCGCACTACCTGAACGAGATCGCCCAGGTCTGCGACGGCGTGACGGTGCTGCGCGACGGCACCGACGTCGCTCACTTCGATGCGCGCGCAACGTCGGTCGAGGCCATGGTCGCCGCGATGATCGGCGAGCACGCGCCGTCGGCCGCCCCGGCCGCATCGGCCGGGGCGCGCACGACGGGTCCCGCGCGGCTGAGCGTGCGCGCGCTATCGGCGCCGGGCCGCTTCGCCGACGTCTCGTTCTCGGTGGGGCGCGGGGAAATCGTCGGGGTGACGGGCCTGCTCGGCTCGGGCGGCAAGCCGCTGGTGCGCAGCCTGTTCGGCCTCGAACGCGGCGTGAGCGGCAGCCTCGCCCTGGACGGCCGCGCGCTGCGCCTGCGCTCGCCGCGCGACGCGGTGCGCCAGGGCATCGCGTTCGTGCCCGAGGATCGCCGCGCCCACGGCGTGGCGCCCGCGCTGTCGGTGCGCGAGAACATCTCGCTGGCCAGCCTCGCGCGCGTGAGCCGCTTCGGCCTGGTGGCCCGCGCCCGGGAAACCGGCATCGTGGCGGGCCTGATCGACGCGCTCGCGATTCGCACGCCCGGCAGCGATGCGCCGGTGCGCCAGCTGTCGGGCGGCAACCAGCAGAAAGTCGCGCTCGCCAAGTGGCTGAGCCGCGACTCGCATGTCTACCTGCTCGACGAGCCGACCATCGGCGTCGATATCGGCGCGAAGCACGAAATCTACCGGCTGCTCGCGCGGCTCGCCCGCGAGGGTGCCAGCGTGCTGCTGTTCTCGAGCGACCTGATCGAACTGCTCGGCATCACCGACCGCGTGCTGGTGATGGCACGCGGCCGCCTGGTGCGCGAGCTGGTCACGCGCGACACCGATCGCCACGAACTGCTCGCCTGGGCCACCGGCGCGCGCGGCAGCGACGCCTTCGCGCGCGGTCAGACACCGGCGGAGGCTGCCGCATGAGCAAGGTGCTCGACGCCCGGCCCGCTGCGGCCCGTGAGAGCTCGCCCGCCTCGCCGCGCCCAGCCCGGCGCCTGCCGCTGCCCGGCCCGCAATGGTGGCTGCGCAGCGGCGCGGCGCTTGCCTTCGCGGCCGTGCTGGCGGGGTTCGCGCTCAGTTCGCCGCTATTCCTCACGCTCGCCAATCTCGCCAACGTGGTCCAGCAATCCGCGGTAGTGGGCCTGCTCGGCTTCGGCCTGACGGCGGTGCTGATCGGCGGCGGTGCCGACCCGATCCGCGGCGGCCTCGACCTGTCGGTGGCCGCCAACCTCGGTTTCTGCGCCGCGGTGTACGCCGTCGCGCTGCGCGCCGGCCTCTCGCCCGGCCTGGCGCTCGCGCTGGTGCTGGCGGCCGGCGCGGCGATCGGCGCACTCAATGCCTTCGCCGTGATCGTGCTGCGCATCTACCCGCTGCTCGCCACGCTGACCACCATGAACCTGTGCGCCGGCTTCGAGCTGGTGCTCACCCAGAACACCTCGGTGCCGGCCAGCTCGCCGCTGCTCACCGCCCTGCTCGGCGACGCCGTGGCCGGCGTGCCCACCCTCGCGCTCGCCCTGCTGGCGGCGGCCGCCGTGTTCACCGTGCTGCTTCATCGCACGCCTTTCGGGCTGCGCCTGCACGCGGTGGGCGCGCACCCCGAGGCGGCCCGCGCGGCCGGCCTGCGCGTGAACCGCGCGATCGCGGCCAGCTACGTGCTGAGCGGGCTGGCGGCGGCGCTCGCCGCCCTCGCCAACCTCGCCCTGCTGAGCGGCAGCTCGCCCGGCGCCGGCGACAACCTGCTGACCGTGGTGGCCGCCGCCCTGCTCGGCGTGGTGTTCTCGCGCCGCCTGGTGCCGACCATTCCCGGCACGCTGCTGGCGGTGCTGTTCATCGGCGTGATCGGCAACGGCTTCCAGCTCGACAACGTGTCGAGCTACTGGGTCAACGGCGTGGAAGGCCTGTTGATCCTGTTCGTGGTCGCGGCCACCGCGCTCGTGCGCCGCCGCCATGCCGGGAGCCGCGCCCATGACTGAAGCCCGCCCGTCAGCCGTCGCGCGCCTCGGCTCGCCGCGGCGCTTCGCCCTGGTCGGTGCGCTGCTGGCCGTGATCCTGTTGTTCGCCGTGTTCGCGCCCGGCTTCGCACGGCCCGGCAATCTGGCCGACGTGCTGCTCAACAACTTCGCGCTGCTCGCGATCGCCGCGCTCGGCATGACGCTCGCCCTGTCGCTGGGCGCCGTCGATCTCTCGCTGGGCAGCGCGATCGATCTGGCCAGCCTCGCCTTCGTGCTGCTGTGCGCCCATCACGTGAGCCTGCCGCTCGCGCTCGCGGGCGGCCTGGCCGCGGCCGCCGCGGTCGGCCTGTTCAACAGCCTGCTGATCGCGCGGATCGGCATCGCGCCGTTCCTCGCCACGCTCGGCACGCTGTTCATCGGGCAGACCGTCCAGCAGCTGGCCACCGACGGCGGCCAGCCCGTCTACCTGCTGAACCTGGCGCTGCCGCCGCTGTTCGGCGCGCTCGCGCACGGCAGGCTGGGCGGCGTGCCGGTGCCGCTGCTGATCGTGGCGGTGCTGGGGCTGGCCGTGCATGCCGCGCTGGCCTGGTCCAGCTTCGGCCGCGCCGCCGTCGCGTTCGGCGTGCAGCCCGGCGTGGCGCGCCACTCGGGCCTGCCGGTGGCGGCCATCGTGACGGCCGGCTTCGTGGCCAGCGCACTGGTCTATGGCGTGGTGGGGCTGCTGCTGTCCTCGACCGTCAAGGCCTACGTGCCGCTGTCCGGCAACGGCTACCTGCTCAACGCGATCGGCGCCACCTTCATCGGCACCACGCTGTCGCCGGCGCGGCGACCGAGCGTGCCGGGCACCCTGCTCGGCGTGTTGTTGCTGAGCCTGGTCGCCAACGGCCTGCTGCTGATCGGCTGGAATTTCTACTGGCAGCAGGTGGCCACCGGCGCACTGATCCTGATGGTGCTCGCGCTCAGCTTCGCCGGGCGGCGCGGCGCGACGGCCTGAACCGCGCGCCCGGCCCGCCCTGGCCGGCAAAAAGGCCCGGGCGGCGCAAGCGGCCGCGACGAAGCCGGTCTGCGTGACGCGCTCCGGTTCGGGTTAACCACCAAGCCGGGGATCGCCACCGGCCCACCCGCCGCTTTCCTTCGTACTTCGGAACAATCCGGCAGCACGCCGCCTCGCGTGCCGAGCGCGCGAGCCGTGACACGTCGAATCCCGCGCGAGGCGCGGCTCGGCGGCCGAGATGGCGGTAGCCCCCATCCGGCGCAGTCGCGATCGTGCGGCAGGGCTTCGCGGTATGCCGGACGCGCAACCGTCACCCGTCATCGCGGCGGCGGCAAAGCACTGGCCGCCTGTCATGCCGCCGCCGCATTGTGAATTTTCATGGCACCTCTCAATTTTCTTGCCGGAACATCCGTAAGCACAGGAAATTGGCGACACTGCGGAGGTAACCCATGAAAGCCCTGAATAACCTGAAGATTGGCGTACGACTCGGCGGTGCGTTCGCCGTTACGCTTGCCCTGCTCTGCATGGTTGGAGCGCTTGCCCTGATTCAAGCCTCCCGAATCCACGACAACACCACGGACCTCGCCGCCAATTGGCTGCCGAGCGTGCAGACGCTCGGCGACGTTCGCGCCTACGCGAACACGGTGCGCCGCTCGTCGATCAGCCGGCTCGTCGCGTTGGACGAGCAGGAGCGCAGTTCCTACTGGGCGCGGCACGAAACGGCTGCCGCCAAGCTGGACGCGACGATGAAAAAGTACGAGCAATTCATCGCCTCGCCGGAGGAAGGCGAACTCTTTCGTCAGATCAAGACCGCATGGGCGGCCTATAGCGCGACGGACGCACGGCTGCACCAGCTCATGCAAGACACCGATCATTTCGATGACGCCCGGCGCCTGGCCGCCGGGGATTCTTCCAGGTTGTTTGCCACGTTCGCCGATCTCGTGGAACAGGATATCGCGTTGAACGCGGCAGGCGCGGCGCGCGCGAGCGCGGAAGCGGACGCATCGTATCGCGGCGCGATTTGGCTGACCTCGGTGCTGATCATCATCGCGCTCGGCATGAGCATGGTGGTGGCCTACTTCATCACGCGCTCGATCACCACGCCGATCCGCACCTCGGTGAGCATCGCCGAAACGGTGGCGCGCGGCGACCTGACCTCCCGGATCGAGGTGGCCGGCAGGGACGAGACGAGCCAGCTGTTGCGCGCGCTGAAAAGCATGAACGAGCGGCTGGCCGAGGTGGTGGGCCGGGTGCGTGCCGGCAGCGACAGCATCGCCACCGGCGCGTCGCAGATCGCCGCCGGCAATAGCGATTTGAGCCAGCGCACCGAGGAGCAGGCGGCATCGCTCGAAGAGACGGCGGCGAGCATGGAGCAGCTCACGGCCACGGTCAAGCAGAACACCGAGAGCGCGCAACAGGGCAACAGCCTGGCGGCCAACGCTTCCGAGGTGGCCAGGCGCGGGGGCGACGTGGTCGGACGCGTGGTCACCACCATGCGCGAAATCTCGGCCAGCTCGGCCAAGGTCGGCGAGATCATTTCGGTTATCGAAGGGATCGCGTTCCAGACCAATATCCTGGCACTCAACGCCGCGGTGGAGGCGGCGCGGGCGGGGGACCAAGGGCGCGGCTTCGCGGTGGTGGCGGGCGAGGTTCGCACGCTCGCCCAGCGCAGCGCCACCGCCGCGAAGGAGATCAAGACGCTGATCGAGAGTTCGGTGGAGCGGGTCCAGGCGGGCTCGGGGCTCGTCGACGAGGCCGGCCGGACGATGGAGGAAGTGGTGCAATCGGTGCAGCGCGTGGCGGACCTGATGGGCGAAATCTCGGCGGCATCGGTCGAGCAACGCACCGGCATCGAGCAGGTCAACATCGCGGTGACGCAAATGGACGAGGTCACGCAGCAAAACGCGGCCTTGGTCGAAGAGGCGTCTGCCGCGGCGCAATCGATGGCGGCCCAATCGAACGCGCTGCGCGAAACGGTATCCATTTTCCGACTGGATCTCCACTCGCAGCCGAGCGTCGCGCCGGCAAGGCCCTCGTCCGGCCTCCCGGTGGCACCGGCCAAGGTGCCGGTCAAGGCGCCGGCCAAGGCTCGGTCGATGCCCGTGCGAGACGGCGCACCCGCGCCCAAGCCAAGCGACGGCTCAAGCGAATGGGCGTCGTTTTGAGGCGCAACACGGCGCGCCGATCTCGTGAACGGTCGCGAACTCGGCTCTCGCCGTGCTGCAACCATGCGGGCCGACGCGCGCGGCCCGACCACGCCGCGCCTGTCGTCGGATCGCGGTAGCCGGCGCGTGGCGAAGCCATCTCGCCGGGGAGGACGGCGCCCGCTGCGGACCGCTGCGGACTGCGGGCGATTCCTGCAGCTTCCGCCGGCAGGCGCGCCGCGTCCAAGGCTTCAACCCAGCATTGCAAGCGCGCTTGCCAGCACCGCCTGCCTGAATGCCCTGGGTCGCTTGGGCAGCACCGAGAACGGACCCAGCACGTGGCCATAGGAGACCGTCTTGCTGATTGCGTTGACGAGCAGCATGAACATGATCTGCGCATCCTGCGGCGGCACCGCAGCGGCGTCGATCGCGTCGGCGAGCAAGGGCACCAGGACGTCGTGATAAGGCCGCACGAGGCGCTCGATCAGTACGTCCAGGCGTGCCCCGCTCTCGGTTGCCGCGGTCGAGAAGAACATGCCGACGTCGGGGGTGGCGAACACCTGGTCGATCAGCAGCGACAGCGCCGCCTCCACGCGTTCGCGCGCGCCTAGCCCGGCGTCGTCGCGCAACCTTCCGGTCTTCTCGATCAGCGGTGCGGCTTCGCCGGCGATCCGCTCCACCACGGCGAGCCACAAGGACTCCTTCGAGCCGAAATGATGCGCGACGAGGGCCGGGTCGACGCCCGACGCCTTCGCGATCTCGCGCACGCTGGTGGCCTCATAGCCACGCCGCGCAAACGCGATGCGCGCATTGCGCAGCAGCGCGTCGGCGCCGCCCGCCTCGTTGGCAGCGGGACGCCCGCGCGCGCGACGCGGCGTGACGCCGGCGGCGGGCCGGGCGTGGTGGTTCGACGGTTTCATGGGTGGTGATCTGCAGCGTTAATCCCGGAACTCGAAATTCTAACCGCTGCCCAGCCCCGCCTCGTCCCCGCTCGTTCTTTGTTTGACAGCGGCACGTCCGGAACGTAGCATCGCTTAATTCATCACTTGAAGATTTATTTTCAATGAGCCGAACCAAGCGTATCGTGATCGTGGGTGGTGGCATTGCCGGGCTCCTGCTCGCGACGAAACTGGGCGACACGCTCGGCCGCACGGGCCGAGCCCAGGTCACGCTGATCGACAGGAGCGCCACCCACATCTGGAAGCCGATGCTGCACACCATCGCGGCCGGCACGCGCGACGTGCAGCAGCAGCAGGTGATCTATCTCGCACACGCGCGCGAGCACGGCTTCCACTACCAGCCCGGGGAAATGGAGGGGCTGGACCGCGACGCACGCACCGTCAGGTTGGCCGAGCTGAGGGCGCCGTCGGGAGAGGTGGTGGTCGGCGCGCGCAGCGTCGAATACGACGTGCTGATTCTCGCGCTCGGCAGCCGCGCGAACGATTTCGGTACGCCGGGCGTGCTGGAGCATTGCCATTTCATCGATAGCCAGGCACAGGCCGAGGCCTTCAACGAAGCGCTACGTATCCGGGTCTTCCAGAGCGTGGTATCGAACAGCCCGTTGCGCGTCTCGATAGTCGGCGCGGGCGCTACCGGAGTCGAGCTGGCCGCCGAGTTGAGCCGTCTGCTCGAAGTCGCCGGCAGCTACGGCGATCCGGCCATCCGGTCACGCCTGAACCTGACGCTATACGAAAGCGCGCCCCGCATACTCGCGGCGTTTCCGGCCGCTGTGTCGGAGTCGAGCGAGGCGCAGTTGCGGCGCATCGGATTCAGTGTCCGGACCGGTACACGCATCACCGCCGCCCGCCCCGATGGTTTCGCGCTCGGCGACGGCAGCGCGCAGCCGGCCGATCTCATGGTGTGGGCGGCCGGCGTGAAGGCGCCCGAGTTCCTCGGCAAGCTCGACGCCATCACGTCGAACCGCTCGAACCAGATCTGCATCCGGCCAAGCTTGCAGTCGCTCGACGACGATCATATTTTCGCGCTCGGCGACTGCTCCACGCTGACGCTGCCGGGCGCCGAGCGCCCGCTCGCCCCCACGGCCCAGGTCGCGACACAACAGGCGCGTTTTCTGGCCCGGCATCTGCCGGACTGGCTCAGCACCGGCAAGCTGCCCGACTTCGCCTTTCACGACTTCGGCGCCCTGGTCTCGCTTAGCGACTACAACGCGTTCGGCACGCTCGGCCAGTTCGGGTTCTTCCGCGGGGGGTTCGTCAAGGGACGCTTCGCGCAACTGAGTCACGCGATGCTGTACCGGCAGCATCAACAGGCCTTGCATGGATTTCGCAAGGCGACGTTGCTGTGGACCGCCGAGCGCATCAACGCGCTCGTGCAGCCGCGCATACGCCTGGTCTGATCCAGGCGCGTGCTTCGCCGCGCATCAGGGCGGGCCGCTGCGATATCGATTGCCGATCCGGTAGCCGACAGGGGCGTCTATGCCTTTCTGGCAATCATGCGGCGCACTACCTTGGCGGACGAGGAACTCGTCACTTGC
This sequence comes from Burkholderia glumae LMG 2196 = ATCC 33617, assembly GCF_000960995.1. Classification (NCBI taxonomy): domain Bacteria; kingdom Pseudomonadati; phylum Pseudomonadota; class Betaproteobacteria; order Burkholderiales; family Burkholderiaceae; genus Burkholderia; species Burkholderia glumae. Next base: position 3,370,407 of record NZ_CP009435.1, read on the forward strand.
TCATCAAGGACAATAGCCGCGTCGGACAGCGCTCGCAGAACCATGGAAGGATCCAAGGCGGCATAGAGCCGTCCGTGTTCGTCGCGCCGATCGTCGCCCTCGATGACCCGCCAGCTCAGGTACAGGGTGCCGCCCGGCGCGGTGATGTCCAGCAGTTTGCGCACCGCAGGCACGATCAGCCCAGCCTCCAGGTGCATGAGGACCGTTTCGCAGAGCACGTTTTGAAAACTGGCGTCGGCAACGCCCTCGAGCTCCGGCAGAGCGGCAACCTGAAACGGGACGTCGGGATGGCGCCGCCGAGCCTCTTGCAGCAAGCCCTTCGAAGGCTCGAAGCCCACGGCTGGGAAACCATTTGCTGTCAGCCAGGCCGCATCGCGGCCGCTGCCGCAGCCGATATCCGCCGTGCGTCCCGGACGAAAGTGCTTCCTTACGAGCGCGTACCAGTCCTCCGCCGGCGGTTGCGCTTCCCAGTCTTCGGCAAACGACGCGGAATTTGTGTCGTAGGCGCTCAGGGTTCTCGTATCCATAGGTTTTTGTTCCTGCAGTGTCCGGCGTGTCCTGGACGCGGCGGCAGAGAAACAACGTGCCGGTGCGGGACTGCTATCTCCGCATCAACATCGCGGCTCTCATGTCGGGCCCGTGGCCGTAAACCGCTGCCGGTTCATCCGCGCTCCAGCGTCTTGACGCGGTGACGACTGCGCACCCGCGCTAGGCATCGCCGCTTGGTGCTCGACCGCCATCGATCGGCTGGCCGAACTTGATCAGATTGCCATCGGGATCAAACACATAGAGTTCCGCCATACCCCATTCCCGTTCGGCGACCTGCCCGAGCGCAGGCAACCGCATTGCCAGTTCCGCATGAAGTGCGTAGACATCATCGACGCGCACATAGCACGAGGTGTTTTCTGCGATGTGCTTCTCGTCGCACAGCCAGAAGTGAATCTCGACCTCGCCTCTCGCAGCGATCCCATACGAGAAGTTATGGACGTGCCGAGTCCCAAACCCCAGGACATCCTCGAAGAAGCGCAAGGTCCGCGCGATGTCGAGCGAGGCGAGAACGGGTATAGCCTTACCAAACGCCAGCTTGCTGTTCGACATGAGCCCGCTCGTTCAGTCAAATAGGTAGGGTGGCAATTGTCGGCAATCCGGGCCAGTCTGTCGAGCGTCGCAAATTGGACGATGGCCGGCTGGCGCACTGGCCGGGGCGGCCAGTGCTTCACCGTCGGACGCCGTGGCGCGCCGGCGCAGGCAGCAGGTGCGTCCCCGCCCGCCGGGCCCCCAGCCATCCCGGCCAACCCCAGCCGCCTGCAACGCCGCGCTACGGGCCAACGATCTCGCTGCGCATGCCGTCCATGACAAAAACCTCACCGTCTTTCAAGGTTTGATATGGCAGTTGGTGGCGCGCGTAGAAAGCAACTTCCTCGCCGACCGCTACCGACTCGGGATGATCGGATTCGAAATGCACGACAAGGGAAAACGGCAGGATTCCAAGCCCGTCCCAGATCACGGCCGGGTCGTATCCACGGGGGACTTCCACGGGGTCGCTGACGCAATCGAGCGCGCGCAGCGTGCTCGACGCAATGATCGCCGCCGCACTGAATTCCGCGTAGACGATTCTGTCGCGCGAGAGCAAATCCACTATCGCGGTGTCGAATCCGCTCTGCTTCATCGCGCGGCGAAGTATGAATGCGTTCCCACCATTGATCCATACCGCGTCGAACCGGGCAAGAGCCTCGCCTATGCGATCGGTATTGCCGAAGAAGTGCCTGAGATCGATTTCTTGCGCGCTAAACCCCAGCGCGCGCAGTTTGGCCGTCTGGCTCTCCAGCCATTGCGCGCGGGCCGATTCGCGATGGTCAAGCGCGTTGACGATGACGGCCGCGCGCATTTGGCCGCCGACCAGGCCCGCGAGCCGTTCCGGGCGGGCACCCACATCGAAGGACGAGAGATAGATACGCACCGGAAAGTCTCCGCAACGGCTAGGTACGGGTAAATATACAAGCTCTGTCGAGCGCCCGGCGCCATCCGCGTAGCTTGCCGAACGTCGCCGCGCCGCCGCTAGGCGGCAGTGGCCTGAACCAGACGAAGGCCCCAACCCGTCTGCAGGCGTCCTGCTTTCATCCTGCAGGGGCGCGAGCGCCGACGACAGTTCGTGCTTCAGCCGTGCACGTGCCTGCTCCGGCATCCTGTCGGCATCGTAGGTGTCGAGCATGTCCAAGCAGAACTGCTCGGCCGTAGGCGTCCAGTCGATCTCGAGGTCTTCAAACGCGATGTCGACAAACTCGGAGCCTAGCAGTTCCCGCCAACCGCCTTCGCTGCGCGTGCGCGCGTCACCGAGCCGACACTGCGGGGGGGACGCCCGCGCAATCGGCCCGAAGATGTCCGAAAAGACTTCGCCGACCCTGCCAGTCAAGAAGGTCCGCCCGACGATCGCGGAAAAGGTGCCGCCCTTGCGGAGTATCCGGCGAATCTCACGGATTACCCGCTCGATATCATCCATCAGCATCAGCGCCATGTGCAACAGCACATAGTCCACCGAGCCGTTAGCGAGCGACACCTGTTGCGCTCGCTCCCTGAGCAATCGCACCTCGCACGGCAAGGCTTGCCTGGCGGCACTCAACTCGCCGTCACTGATGTCCACGCCGATCAGCTTCGTTTCCGCCTTGCCCCTGTCGCTCAGAATCTGCAGCAGTGGCCCGTCGCCACAAGCCAGGTCGAGCACCGTCCGCGAGATCGCATCGTTCGGTACGCGATACGCCAATGCGTGATAGGAAGAAAGGTATTCTGCCTGTACAGATCGTGCCGGCCGATTGCCGAAGGCGCGACGGGTGGCGCCGGCCCGGCGGCGATGAAAGTCTTTCAAATAGGCTTCTGCGTGGGAGACCATGCGTGTGCAATCTTCAACGCCGCCCGCGGCGGCCATCCTTGGCCAAGGTTGTACTCGGCGTATCGCCTTGTAGATAGCGCGGGCCACTTCCGAGTCGATGCGCGATATCGCCCGGATTATGGAGCGCGCACGCCTTGAGCGACAGGCACCCGCAGCCCACGCAAGATGCGAGCCTGTCGCGCAATGCGACGAGCCTATCAATGCGCGCCTGAAGCAGAGGTTGCCACGCCCGCGACAGCCGCGCCCAGTCCTGCTTTGTCGGAGTGCGCTGCCCCGGCAGGGAGTCGAGGGCCGCTTGAATGTCCGAAAGGCTCAGTCCGACGGCCTGCGCCGCACGAATGAATCCGACCCGGCGCAGCGCCTCCCGCCGGTACTGGCGTTGACCGCCGGCAGCTCGGGTGCTGCTGATCAGCCCTTGATCGTCATAGAAGCGGATTGCGCTCACTGCTACACCCGAGCGTTTCGCCAGTTCGCCGATTGTGATTGTTCCCTCGTTCACGAAGCTTCCCCGCACATGTGTTGACCTCAAGTTTACTTGAACCTGTACCATGCAGCTTCATTCCCGGAATCAGGAGGCAGCCATATGCGCGACGACATTGTTCACCTCACGCTGAACGAACTGCTGGATGCGAATGCACGCTTCGATCTTGCGGCGAAAGGTACGACGAACCACTGTCCGATGGCGCTGATCGCACTGGCCAAGATGGGCGCCTCGCCAGAACGTCTGCGGCAATTCTTTGATAGATGGGAGCGCGAAGTCGCATTGATTGCGCCCCCCGTCGACACGACGATCACTCGCCGCGACTGGACCGAACATCTCGGCGACCTGGCCGCGTTCGGCGCGTTGCGTCAGTGCTTTCAGGACTGGGTGATGGATGCCGGGCCCGTGCCGGTGATCGAGGCAGTGCTGCAAGCGGGTCGGTTCGCCCCCGCCTCCAACGCCTTTCACGCCCTGATCCGGCTGGCCTACGGCATCGAGGCCGGCCATGCCGGCGAGATTGCCTCGGGCTTGGCATCGTTCGTTGCGTCGTACCTGCCGATCGACGTCACGCTGGAAAACCATCGCAGGGCAGATAGCATCGAAGCCGCATTCGACCACGTCACCCGGGCATTGCGCGGCACGACGCTACCGCAAGACTTCATCACCTCGCGCTTGCGTGCGGTTGCCGGCGACGTGCGGTTCGGCAAGGCCATGCTTGCGCCCCCGTCCGACACCGCCTTGCTGGACGACCTGGCGCGCACGACCATCGGCGCTTACTGGCGTGAGCCGGACTTCACCCTGCTCCATACGGTTACCGCAACCCGCGCCGCACGCATCGTGTTTAACGAGCTTCGAGACGACCTGGTCGAGCAGTTGCTGCCGGACCTCTGGATTGCCTTGTGTGCGGCTTACGCAACGGTCGGCCCCCTCCCCGCCGCGTCACCGGCCATCCCGGATAGCAGCCTCGACTGGAACGACGTCTGCCGAATGGCGGTCGCCTCGAACGACGAGCACGTGATCAAGATGACATACACCTGTCTTTGCGAGGACCGGCGTGATCCGTCGCCGCGTTACCTCGCATCGGCGGTACGGCTGGTGTCGTCAGACTCGGCCGGGACGGAATCCCGCTCATCGGCGCCCTGACGCGGCGGCGGCCCCGATACCGGGGGGCTGCAAGGCAAGCGCCTGGATCGCAAGCGCCCGGCCCTCATCCCCCCCGCCGGCGCCGCCGCGCGCGCCGAAACGACAGTCAGCGCGTCGCCCCCACCGTCAGCAAGGCATGATAGGCGTCCCGATTGCCCTGCTGCTGCGCGAGCCGCAGCGCGGTCGTGCCTCTCGCGTCGGCGTGGTCCGGGTCGGCCCCACGCCTGACCAGTTCAGGCAGCAAATCCAGCCGCCCGAACAGCGCGGCGAACGACAGTGCCGTCTCCCCCGCGTGATTCGTCTGGTCGATCGGACAGCCGGTCTCCATCAAGCGCCGGGCGATATCGAGTTCGCCCTTGAAAATCGCCCCCATCAGCGCGGTATTGCCGTTCCGGTCGCCGACACAGGCATTCGCGCCGTGCGCGAGCAGAAACGCCATCGCCTGAGGCTGCGCGTCATAGGCGGTAAGAATCAACGCCGTGTAGCCGCGCGAGGTCACCGCGTCGACCGGATACCCCGCCTGCAGCAGCGCATCGAGAATATCCGTGCGCCCGAGTCGCGCCGCGGCGAACCAGTCCTCGTCGTAGTCGCGGATATCCTGCACGGCCGCGCCCGCTGCGGGCTTGTGCAATTCCGGCGCGGCGCAGGCACCGAGCGCAACCAGCAGCGCGGGCAGCACGGCCTTGACGAGCGCGGATGAGAACCTGCGGAACGGCATGACATAAGGCTCCATCGAAAGACGAATGAATCGATTCAAGGCGGCGAGGCGCGGGCGCGCGAAGCGCCACCCTCCCGCGCGCAAGCATCGGGCAGGCCGCCCGAAAGCGCCCCTCGCGCGGCGCCCCGAACGGCCCCGCCGCGCTTACATATCGCTGAGCGTGGCGGCCTTGGCCTGCACCCGCGAGAGATCGGCATGCGTGGCCGCGGCCAGCCGCTTGCCATAATCCGCGTCGGCCTTGTAGAAGTACGACAGCATCGTGATCTTGTTGTCGTCGTTCGTCACATGGTTCAGGTCGGCCGACAGTGCCGTCACGAGATCGGCCTTGTCCTCTTTCGACAGCCCCCGGTAATACTCGCCGGCCTGGCGGAAATTCAGCGTCTTGTGAATCGCCGCCTGCTGCGTCGTGCCTCGCAGCGGCATGCGCACGGACTTGTACTTCGGGTCCTGCGGAATCTCGCCGAGCGTGGAGGGCTCGTAGTTCACCTCGCCCTTGCGCTCGCCCGCGTTCATCAGGCCGTCCTGGTTGTTGTTGACCACCGGCACGCGCGGCCGGTTGATCGGCAGTGAGTTGAAGTTCGCTCCGAGCCGGTACATCTGCGTGTCGGCATACGAGAACATCCGGCCCTGCAGCATGCGGTCCTCCGACGGCTCGATGCCGGGCACCATCCGCGACGGCGCGAACGCCGATTCCTCGGTGCTCTCGAAATAGTTGTCGGGGATGCGGTTCAACGTCATGGTGCCGATCTTGCGCTCCGGCACGTCGCTCCACACCTTGGTGTCGTCGAGCGCGTCGTAATCGAACTTGTCGAGATCCTCGGGCTTCAGCACCTGGATGTAGAGATCCCATTTCGGATCGTCGCCGTTCTTCAGCGCGCCATACAGGTCGTTCGACATCAGGTTCCAGTCGCGGCCGATCGAGGCGGGAATATCCTGCGGGCGGATGCCGTGCATGCCCTGCCGGCTCTTCCAGTGGAACTTCACGTAATGCACCTCGCCCTGCGCGTTCACCAGCTTGAACGCGTGGACGCCGAAGCCGTCCATGTTGCGGTACGAGTTCGGCATGCCCGCGTCGGAATACAGGCGCGTAAGCATGTGGGTGGCTTCGGGCGCGTGCGCGAAGAAGTCGAACGCGAGATTCGCGTCCTGCACGCCGGTCACGGCGCTGGGCTTGTTGGCGTGGACGAAGTCGGGGAACTTGATCGCGTCGCGGATGAAGAACACCGGCAGGTTGATGCCCACCAGATCCCAGTTGCCCTCGCTCGTATAGAACTTGGTCGCGAAGCCGCGCGGGTCGCGCGCCTGCTCGGGCGAGCCGCGGTAGCCCATCACGGTCGAGAAGCGCACGAACACCGGCGTGTGCGTGCCCGGCGTGAACACCTTCGCGACCGACAGGTCCGAGATGTCCGCGTCGGCCACGAACTCGCCGAAGGCGCCGGTGCCGCGCGCGTGCACCACGCGCTCCGGAATCCGCTCGCGGTCGAAGCGCTGCAGCTTCTCCACCAGGTGCGAATCCTGCAATAGCGTCGGACCGCTCGGGCCGGCCGTCTGCGAGTTCTGGTTGTCGCCCACCGGCGAACCGTTGTCGCGGGTCAGGTTGCCGGCCGCGCATGCCATCGACGACATCATCAGGCTGATCGCGGCCGGAATGGCCCAGCGCGACAGGTTGCTTTGCGTCTTCATACCGTCTCCGTGAGGAAGTGACACCACTTGGGTGCTTGGTTATCGGGACGGTGGAATCGTATTGACGCGAGACCTCGAAAGCCAATTGGCATTCACGATGAATCGAATAGCCATTCTCAATCATATGGCGAATTCGCTTGCCGACACGGCGCTTCGCATCGGCCAGGATGGCAATGCCATCAAGGCTTTTCAGCCAATCATGCACTGCCTTTTCCGCTCATTTATCCGGAATTTTCCTCGCTTTCCTGGTAAAAATAGCAGGCATCCAGCACGGTCTTTTTGAAATCGAAATTTATTGCCTGGCACCAGATCAAAATGCCGGCATATCAGCCGATTTTTAAAAGACTCCAATCCCCGCGCGGCCGCCGTGCGGCGGCGGGAGTGGATCAGGCGGCCGCGCCGCGCTTCGCGCCGACGTAGGCCGCGAAGCGCCGCACGCCGTCCTCGATCGCCTCGGGGCCGGCATTGCTGAACGCGAGCCGCACCTCGTCGCGGCGCGTGCCGTCGAGCGAGAAGAAGCTCATCGGCATCACGATCACGCCGTGCTCGCGCGCGCATTCCACGGTCTCGCGCTGGCCGAACGCGAACGGCAGCGTGACGCCGAGGAAGAAGCCGCCGTCGGGCCGGTTCCAGCGCACCGCGCCGCGGCCGCCGTCGAACGCGCGCTCGAGCGCGCCCAGCAGCGTGTCGCGGTTGCCGCGATAGAACGCGCGCGGCGCCGCGACGAGCCGCGCCAGGCTGCCGGCCTCGCGCAGCAGCACGCCGCCCACCAGCGCCTGCGTGACCTGGCTCGTGTTCACGGTCACGAAGCTCTTGCGCTCGGACAGTTCGGCGCGCAGCCGTGCGGCGGCGGCCTCGCTGCCGAACAGGCGCCGCGGCAGCACCGCCGCGCCCACGCGCACGGCCGGGCACAGCGTCTTCGAATAGGTGGCCAGATAGATCACGCAGCCGTCCGGGTCGAGCGCGAACATCGGCGCGGTGGAGGTGCCGTCGTAGCGGAACATCCCGTATGGGTTGTCCTCGAGCACGACGATGCGATGCGCCAGGCAGCCGGCGATGATCGACCGGCGCTCGGCCTCGTCGAGCACGGTGCCGGTGGGATTGTCGAACTCCGGCGTGAGATAGAAGCCGCGCGCGGTCTTGCCCTCGCGGCGCAGGCCGGCGGCCACGCGCGCGAGCGCCTGCTCCCAGGTCTCGCCGTCCCGGCATCCGATCGGCAGGATCTCGATGCCGGCGAAATCGGCCACGCCGGTGATGCCGATGTAGGTGGGGTTGCGCGCCAGCATCACGTCGCCGGGCGCGCGGCAGAGGGCCGGCACCAGCAGCGCGAGCGCCTCCTGGCAGCCGGCCGTCACCACCACCTGCTCGGCCTCGCAGGCCACGCCCTCGTCGCGGCCGAGCTGCTCGGCCAGCAGCGCGTTGATGATGCCGGCCGTGCGGCCGTACTGCGCCAGCAGCCGGCCGGCCTGCGTGATGCTCTGGCCGGCGCCGCGCGCCGCATGGGCCTGATAGTCGGGCACCGCGGCCAGCCAGCCTTCGAGCGAGAAGAATTGCTCGGCGGGGCGGCCCGAGGCGAACGAGATCGCCCGCGGGTAATCGTTGGCCGCCTCGTTCAGGAAGTTCATCACGGAAAGCCGCGACGCCGCGGCCTTTGCTCGAGTCGTCAAGCGCCCTCTCCTGGTTGCAAGATCACGCGGCACCGCCGGCCCGGCGGCAATTTTTTTCAGTAGGAATCCGACCTTTCCAGTTGATCGAACAGCGACTGGATATTGTCGTCGACGAAACCGTGTTCGCCGTTGCGCTTGATGAACTCGAAGCTCAGGCCGGTGTTGCGGTCGCGCGAGCTGAACGACTGCGTGAGCCCCGGCCCCTCGATCACCGAGGTGTCGAAGCCCAGGCCGCGCCGGCGCAGTTCGTCCACGGTCCGGGCGACGTCGTCCACTTCGAGCGCGATGTGCGCGACGCCGGGACCGAACTCGCTGACGAGGCGCGAGACCTGCGACTCGGGCTCGGTGCCCTGGCACAGCACGAATTTCAGGCCGCCGCCCGATTCGAGTTCGGCCGAGCGCATGCCCGTTTTCCTGCCCTGGATATGGCGCCGCGCCATCAGCCGGAAGCCTAGCACGTGCGTAAACAGGTGCACCGCGGCCTCCAGATCGACCACCGCCAGCGCGATGTGGTCGATCGCGCGGTAGTCGAGGGCCGGCGCAGCCGGCGCCGCGCCGCCGGCCGGATCGCCCTGCTGCGCCTGGGTGGGTGAAGCCGATTGCGCCGCCGGTTGCGACCTCTGCATGACTCGCCCTCTCTGTTCGTTCCGGTCGCGCAGCGCGCGCCCGGGATTTCCGGAAACGGTGCGCCCGATCGTTGCCGGTGCGATAGCACCCGCCCTTCCCGGAAATCCATCGGATCATCTGTCTCGATGACGCCGGCCGCCTCGCCTTCAGCGGCCACCTGCCGATGGTTGCACCGGCGCGCCTCGCATGCGGCCCGCGATGCGACGCGGCGCCTGCGCACGCGAACAAATCGCCCGGCCAGGCCCCGCCGCGGCGAGCCGTTGCGTATACACTCGTGCGCTCCTGGCGGCCCGGCGGCCCGACTGCCGCCGCATCGTGCCCGATCGCCCAGCGCCTCCACGCCATGCCCTCACCGATCAACGTCGACGATTTCCGTATGCTGGCCCGCCGCAGGCTGCCGCGCCGCGTGTTCGACTACCTGGACGGCGGCGCCGAGGACGAGCGCGGGCTGCGCCGCAATCGCGCCGCGTTCGAGCGGCTCGCGTTCGTGCCGCGGCGGCTTGCCGACGTCGGCACGCGCGAGCTGTCCACCACGCTGCTCGGCACGCGCCTGGCCGCGCCGTTCGTGATCGCCCCCACCGGGCTCAACGGCCTGATCCATCCCGACGGCGATCTGGCGCTGGCGCGCGCGGCGCGCCGCGCCGGCATTCCATTCGCGATGTCCACCGCCTCGAACGTCTCGCTCGAACGGCTCGCGGGGGAGGCGGGCGGCGAGCTGTGGTTTCAGCTCTACGTGATGCACCGGGAACTGGCCGACAGCCTCGTGCAGCGCGCCGCGCGAGCCGGCTACCGCACGCTGGTGGTGACGGTGGACGTGCCGCTCAACGGCAAGCGCGAACGCGATCTGCGCAACGGCTTCGCGCTGCCGCTGCGCTGCACGCCGGGCGTGCTGCTCGACGGGCTCCTGCATCCGCGCTGGTGGTACGCGCTGCTGCGCGGCGGCGGCCTGCCGACGCTCGCCAACCTGGGCGCCGACGGCAACGCGGGCATCGAGGCGAAAACGGCGCTGCTGCGCCGCCAGATGGATGCGAGCTTCGGCTGGGACGACCTGCGCCGGCTGCGCGAGCGCTGGCCGCACCGGCTGCTCGTGAAGGGCATCCTCCACACCGGGGACGCCGTGGCCTGCCTCGAGGCGGGCGCCGACGGCTTGATCCTCTCGAACCACGGCGCGCGCCAGCTCGACGACGCGGTCGCGCCGCTCGACGTGCTAAGCGCCGCCCGGCAGGCCTGCGGCGCGCGTGGCGCGCTGCTGGTGGACAGCGGCGTGCGCCGCGGCTCCGACGTGGTGAAGGCGCTCGCGCTCGGCGCGAACGCGGTGATGCTCGGGCGCGCGACGCTCTACGGGCTCGCCGCGGCCGGCGAGGCGGGCGTGACGCGCGTGCTCGAGATCCTGCGCGACGAAGTGGATCGCACGCTGGCCATGCTCGGCTGCCGCGGCCTGGCCGAGCTGTCGGCCTCGCATCTGGCGCCGGCCGCGCCGGCCGCCCCCGCCGCGCCGGGCCGCCAACGCCCCTGACGGCCTGCGCCGCGCCGGCCGATTCCCTCTTGACGCGAACCCGCGGCAGGGCTGACGGCGACCGGGCCGGCCAGGCCGGCGGGATCACGCCGGCCGCCCCGCCTAGGGCACGAACCGCAGCGTATGCCGCGTCTGGCCGGGCAGGAACGGCTGCGCCTCGCCCTTCACCCAGGCCTCGTGCCCGGCCAGGAAGAACGCGCTCAGCGGATGCCCGCTCTGCCCGCCCGGCATGTTGAAGATCCCCTGCGACTCGTGCCCCGGCGCCACCACCATCCGCTCGGACTGACCGAAGTTCGGACCGGCCACGCGCGGCATGCCGGCGTCGCCGGGCACCTCGTCGGCGGGCGCGCTCAGCCAGCGGCCGAACAGCGGCACGCTGGCCGCGAACGGATGCGCGATGCGCAGCGTGTTGCGGCGGCCCCAGGTGGCCTGGTCGAGCGGCGTGCCATCGCGCGTGAGTTCGGCGATGGTCCGGTCGATCGCGCCGAGCTGCAGGTCGCGCCAGCTCGCGGCACCGGCCGGCAGCCAGCCGGTCGGCTGCGCGTCGAGCAGCCGCTCCAGCACCACCGCCCAGCGCGGATTGGCGAGCGGGTAGGCGGCTTCGGCATCGTCGCGCCCGAGCTGCGCGTTCAGCCCGCCGAACACGTCGTCGGCCAGCGTGTAGAGGAAGCCGCGCGCGAGCCGGTAGCCGACCGACGCCACGCTGGCCCGCCCGTCCCAGCGCTGCATCAGCAGCCGGCGGAATGCCGCGCGCTGCGGGTGGCCGGCGAGCGCCGCGTCGTCGAGCACGCCGAGCGCGCGCTCGCGCCACGGCGCGATGAAGCGCGCGCGATCGTCGAGATCGACGCGGTAGGCGGCCCGCTCGTCGGTGCGGCCGAGCGCGGCGAGGTCGTCGCGCAACTGGGTGGCGCGCGCGCCGTTGTCGGCGCCGCCGTCGCCGATCAGCCGGTACGCCGCGCCGGCCAGCTGGCGGTTGTTGGCGCTCCAGAGCTGCCCCGCCGCCGGATCGACGACGCGCGGCACGGCCTCGGGCGGCAACACGGCCTGCCATGCGGCGCCGTCAGCGGCAGCGGCGGCAGCGCGGCGGTCCGGCAACGGCCCGGCGATCGACCAGCCGATATGGCCCGCGCGATCGCCCACCACCACGTTCTCGGCCGGGATGCCGGCTTCGTTCGCCACGCGCAGCGCATCGCCGAGGTCGCGGGCATCGGCCATGCGCGCGAGTTCGAGGTTCACCGCGCCGGGCACCTGCGCGATCCAGTGAATCGCGTACCAGCGCCCGCCGATTTCGCGCAGCGGCCCGAGCGAGGTCTCGGTCACCGGCAGCGTGACGGACGCGGCGCCGTGGACGCGGATCGCCTCGTCGTAGCGCCGCGCCGTCTCGTGCCGGCCGCCGACGCGAAGCGCGAGCGGATTGCCGCCGTCGTGCTCGACCGGCACCAGATCGAGGCCGTCGATATAGCCGTCGGTGAAGCCCCAGGCCACCTCGCCGTTGCTGCCGACCACCACCGCAGGCACCCCGGCCAGCGTCACGCCGGTCACGCGCCGCGCCGGCCGCACGCCGTCGTCGGTCACCAGCGCCGCGCGATACCAGGTGTTCGGCAGCGCGATGCCGAGATGCATGTCGTTGCCGACGATCGCCGCGCCGTTCGCGCTGCGCGCGCCCGCGATCACCCAGTTGTTGCTGCCGATCGACGAGCGGATATCGAGCTCGGCAAGCCGCGGTGCCGCGTCGGCATCGGCGGCGACCGGCGCGCGGAAGCCGTCCGGCGCGCTGGCCGGCAGCGGCGGCGCGGGCAGATCGATGGCCGGGGCATCGAGCGGCGCGTCGTGCGCCGAGGCCACCGGCAGCAGGAACGCCGCCTGCGACGGGCTGGCGTGCATGGCGAGCCAGTGGCGCGCGATCGCGCGAGGCAGCAGGTTGCCCTGCAGTTCGAAGTACATCGCCCAGATCGCCAGCAGCGAATCCTCGGGCCGCCAGCGCATCGGCCGCGCGCCGAGCAGCGCGTATTCGAACGGCCGCGCGCCCAGCGCGGCGAGTCCGTCGTTGACGCCCTGCGTGTAGCGATCTAGCAGCCGCCGCTGGTCGGGCGGCAGCCGCGCGAGCGTGGCCTCGGCGCGTGCGCGCAGCCGGAACAGCCGATGCGCGCGATCGACATCGAGCGCGGGCGGCCCCACCAGCTCGGCCAGTTCGCCGGCGCCGCTGCGGCGCAGATAGTCCATCTGGAAGAAGCGGTCCTGGGCGTGCAGATAGCCGATGCCGTAGGCCAGATCGAAGCGGTCGCGCGCGGTCACGGTCGGCACGCCGAGCGCGTCGCGGGTGGCCGTCACCGGGCCGCCAAGACCCGGCGCGCGGATCTCGCCGTCGAGTTGCGGCAGGCTCGCGCGCAGGAACAGGAACATGCCGGCAGCCGCCAGCGCGACGGTGAGCACGACGAGGCTCGCCAGCATCTTGAGCCACCACCATGGGCGGCGAGTTCGGAGAGTCATGGGAATGATGAATGAATGACACGGCAACGCGGGGCGCACCGGCATCGCGAACGCTCCCGGTCACGCGCGGCGGCGCGCGCTCCGGTGGTCCGCGCCGATCACCCCGTTCGACGCGCGGCCGGGCGGCGCCCGGACCCGGTATGCGCCGGATCATAGCGCGAGCGCCGCGCCAGCCGCCAGCCGCCAGCCGGCTCGCGTCGATCACAGACGCGCTGGCGCAAACCGAGGCGAGTACGGCGCCGGCTGCCCGCCAGGAGAAGTGCCGGGGCGTCGCGCTGGCAGGCCGGCGATCGCGCGGCAGGTCCCGGCACGATCCGCCACGGTGGCTCGACGACGGGCGAGCCGGCGGATTTTTGCGAAGTCGACATGGAAAACGACACGGGCCTGGGCGCCCCGCCGCCTCGCCGCTCACGGTGAGGCACGCTCGAGAGGCGCGCGCCGGCGGGCACGGCAACTGCTCAGGTTTTCGCGGTACGGCGCCGCCCGGCCGCTCGTTGGGGCATCGGCCAGGCGCTGCCGCTGGTGCCGACGGCCAGGAGCGGCAGGCGCTCGCGCCGCGCCTTCGCCGCTGGCGAGGCGGTGCCGCTCAGCTGCCGCGCAGGCACTCCCCCACCACCGGCGCGGCAACGTAGTCGCGCAGCGCCGCGGTATGCTCGATGAAGGCCGCATACATCAGCAAGGAACAGTCGCTCTCGCGCAGCGACATGCTCATGTTCGCGGTTTCGGCATCAAGGCGGCGCAGCAGCAGGTCCTTGTCCACGCAAACGTCCATCAGCGCCTTGAGCAGCGCCTCCTGGGCATGAATCCGGCCGGACAGCACGTCGATGCGCATCTCGTCCTTCGTCATCCTGCCCGCCGGCATGCCGGGTACCTCGCCCACGTAGGCCGTCCGCATCTCCTGCCGCACGCTCATCTGGTCTCGCTCCTTGGTTCCAATCGTGGGCGCGGCATCGCTGCCAGGCGCCGCCCAAGCCGCCCTGCCCGATCCGTCGGCGCCGCGCCCCGCCGCCTCGCTCCCGCCCTCCCCGTCACGCCGCCGTCATCGGGCTCAGCCATGCCGCCAGGGCCTGACCGCCGCGGCCGTCGGCAGTCGCGCGCCGGCCAGCGCGTCACCGCGCGCGACGGAGCCCTGGTGCATGCCGGCGTCCTCCGCCGTGCAGCCGCCGAGGATCGCCAGCGCGACGGCACAGGCGGCCAGCAGCCCGCTCGCGGCCAGACAGCATTTCTCGACCGTCACGGCGAAGTTTCGACGCTCCTGACTGAGTGGACGTTCCATGGCTCTCTCGATGGTGGTCCGCCGGTATCACGCCGCGCCCGCCGCCGTGATACCGGCGGACCACCGCGCGCCGCGCTGCGGCAATAAATCGATTTCGTCAATTATCTGCGGCTTCGCCTGCCATTCATTCCGGCATTTACGCCGAATGAAAAAACCACCGTCTTCCGTGATTGACCGCGATTTGACCGGCCGCGTCCGGCCCGCCGCCCGCGCCGCGATGCCCGGCGTCCGGTTATCGAAAAAAGGAATAACGGATTATTTCCCGAGGCCGCGGCCGCCCCCCTCTGGACGGACGCCTCGCCGGGGCCCTCGCCCCGGTTGCAGGTGGGTGTAGCGCTACGAATTCGCCCGTATCGTAACACCCGAATTTTCCAGCCACTATATTAAATATCCGTGCCGCCTGATAGCCCCTTATCGATGAAAAACGATTCCATACCACACATTTTTTTTAAGCGAATCATTTATTGATCCAGCAAACCCAGGGTAGCGGCTCTCTTTACCGTTAGCGAAATGTGATTTACGGAAAATTTTTCATTCAGCCGCTTGTAATATCCGTACACGGTCGGCACCGCCACGCTCAATTCCTTGGCGATGTTGTGGGCGGTATAGCCGCTGCGCAGCAGCCGCAGGATGCCCGTCTCGCGTTCGGTCAGCGCCAGCGAGCGCGCCGCGTCGCGGCGGATCTGCCGCGCGTGCCAGTCCAGCAGCTCATTCGCGATCAGCCGGAACAACATCCGTTTGGCGTGCAGCGCCGGCTCGGCCTCGCGTGCGGGCGCGCCGCTGCCCACATAGAGCACGCCGCCCAGGTTCAGCGTCGGCAAATGGGCCGGCACGATCAGCTTCGCGCCGAAGCCGTGCGCGGCATCGTGGGTGCGCAGCGCGAGCTGGCCATCGGTCTGCGGCGCGATCGAGCCGGCCGTGGTGGGCGTGGAGGCACGGCGCGCGTAGGCGATGCCGGGGTCCGCGTCGAACCCGCGCCGCTCGCGATAGCCCGCCAGCCAGCCCGGCGCCGCGTCGGTCAGCACCGCGTCGTCGTCGAGCCGCTGATGCGCGGCGCCGTCGGCCGGCATCAGCAGGAACGCGAAACGCTCGCCGCCCAGCGGCCGGATCAGCCGCGTGACGATCGTGCGCAGCGCGGCGCGGTCCGGCGCGTGCTCGAGTTCATCGAACACGGCGAAATAATCAGGCTGGCCGATCTCACGCATGGCGCCCACCTCGCGCCTCGCGCCGCGGCGCGGGCCGCGTCGATGCCGGCCGGGCTGGTCGGGCCGGGGCCGGGTGCTGCATCCGGGTTTCCGTCAGGACAGTCATGCGAACGCTCTCTCTCGGTAAGCAGCGACGTCCGGAGCGGCTGGGCCGCCC
Source organism: Burkholderia glumae LMG 2196 = ATCC 33617 (assembly GCF_000960995.1). Classification (NCBI taxonomy): domain Bacteria; kingdom Pseudomonadati; phylum Pseudomonadota; class Betaproteobacteria; order Burkholderiales; family Burkholderiaceae; genus Burkholderia; species Burkholderia glumae. The sequence continues at coordinate 3,386,257 of NZ_CP009435.1, forward strand.
GCGAACACGTCGCGACGTCATGGACACGTCTTCACTTCGCCTGTTGCATGCCGGCGATCGCGCGAATCTGCGATCGCAGTTTGCTTGATACTTGTCATCGATTCACGGCCGCCCGCCCCGCCGGGGGCAAGCCTGCCCCGGCCGCCGGTGTGCGGCCGGTGTGCGGCCACGGCCGCGCGCTTCGTCGTCGAATGCCGCTATGCGGGGCGAAGCCGTGCCGCCTTCATCAGGCCGGCGCGCGGCGTGCCTCGCGTCACGGCGCCGGACGCCCGCGCAGGCGGGCCCGCCCGGCGCGGGTCGATCAGGTCCGGTACGAAGCGGCGCCGTCGACGCCCTCGGCCGCCGTGATCCGTTCGTCGCTCGACAGGCGCAGCGACACCGTCATCGCCACCGTGCTCGCGTAGACGTTCATGGCCGTGCGGCCCATGTCGAAGAACGCGTCCACGCCGAGGATCAGCAGCACCGCCTCGGCGGGCAGCCCCACCGCGGCCAGCACGATGGTGATCGCGACGATCGCGCCCGACGGCACGTTCGCGGCGCCGTCGATGGTGAGGATCGTCAGCGCGAGAATCGTCAGCGCCAGCGGCCAGCTCCAGACCACGTGATAGGCGTCGGCCAGATAGCCGACCGCGAGCGCGGTATAGAGCACCGCGCCGTCGCGGTTGAAGATGTAGGACAGCGGCAGGATGGTGGAGGCGATCGAGGACGGCACGCCCATCTCCGTCAGCTTCTTCAGATGCACCGGATAGGTGATTTCCGACGAGCGCGTGGTGAAGGCGAGAATCAGCGGCTCGCTGACCTTGCGGATCACGGCGAGCGGCCGGTTGCCGGTGGCCACGATGATCAGGGTCAGCAGCACGGCCAGGATCGCCATGCCCAGATAGGCGATGCCGAGCAGCTTGACGAGCGGCATCAGGCCGGCCACGCCGCGGCTGCTCATCAGCCCGGCCACCGCCGCGAAGATCGCCAGCGGCGAGAGCGCGACGATCCACTCGACCATCTTGAACAGGCCGGCCAGCAGCGAGGCGAACAGGTTGATCGCGGGGCGCCCCGCTTCGCCGGTGGCGCCGAGCGCGGTGCCGAGCATCACGCCGAACACCAGCACCGGAATCGCGTTGCCCGACGAGAGCGCGGCCACCAGGTTCTGCGGCACCATGTCGGTGATGAACTTGATCCAGTCGATGCTGGTGGCGAGATGGTCGGGCAGCGCGCCCGAGCCCGTCATCGAGGCGCCGAGGCCCGGACGGAACAGCCAGTAGAGACCGAGCCCGAGCGCGCTCGACACGACCGTCATGACGATGAAGAACAGGATCGCGATCACGGCCGTGCGCCCGAGGTGGCGGCGCTGCTCGACGGCGCGATAGCTGCCCACCACCACCGACAGCAGGATCAGCGGCATCACCACCATCTTGATGGCGTGGCCGAACAGCGTCGAGAGGAAGCCGACGTCGGCCGAGAAACGCGGGGCGTACACGCCGGTGAACGCGCCGAGAATCAGCGCGACGATCATGATCAGTGGCAGCGAGGTCCTGCTATTCTTTTGATTCATTTCTGGCCCGGATTAATTTGATTCTTGCAGGGGTGCCATCCACGATGTGATTCCACATGTGACCGCGGGCTTCCTCGGGTTGCCCGTCGCGGATCGCGGAATAAATCGCCAGATGTTCCATGGTGCCGCGCCGGACCGTCTCGATGTCCTGCCGCGGCAATTCATTCAATGCAAGCGTCTGTGCTCTCAGTAATTTATAAAAATTATGCAGCCGCTCGTTTCTCGCGGCCAAAAACATTTCCTGATGAAAAACCCAGCCGATGCGCTGCTCGGCCATGATGTCGGTCTCGCCGCTCTCGATCAGCCGCTCCATGCGCTCCACCGAGGCCGCCATTGCGGGCGTCGGCCCGCGGCACGCCGCGAGATAGGCCGCCGTGCTCTCCAGCGCGAGCCGGACCTCGAAGATCTGCTGGAGATCGTCGCGCGTCGGATCGTTGACGTAGGTGCCGCGCTTGTCGAACACGGTGACGAGATTCTCGGCGGCCAGCCGCTGCAGCGCGCTGCGCACCGGCATCTGCCCGATTCCGAGTTTGCTTGCCAACCCGCGATGTGAGATTTTCTGGCCTGGCTCCAGGCGTCCGTCGAGAATTCGTGTTCGAATTTCGTCATACGCGTGGTCGGCGTCTGAATTTGTTTTTTCTTCCATTCTGTGATCGCAGTATTGTCTTTTGCTAAACACGCAATCGGCCCGCGCACGAGGATACCCTTACCGCCTGCGCCGAGCAACCGTCAGATGTGACGGGCAACACCGAATTCAAAGTCTGCACTCTATCGCCCAGATTCTCGATGATTAATCACGCTTCGCTGTTTGAAATTGTTATGGCCGGCGCCGACGAGGTTTATCCGCTGCGCGCCCGGTTGCTGCTCGACGGCGATGAGATCGCCTCGCGCCTGACCGGCGATCTGGAAGCGGACACGCTGCATCTCGGCATCCGGCGCGACGGGCGGCTGGTGGGGGTGGCCTCGGTATGCCGCGAGGATCACCCCGGGTTCGCGCAGGCCGGCGGCTGGCGCCTGCGCGGCATGGCGATCGACGAGCCGCTGCGCGGGCTCGGTTTCGGACGGGTGCTGGTACGGCTCTGCGCGAACCATGCGCGCGAGCACGGCGGCGCCACGCTCTGGTGCACCGGTCGCGAAACCGCGGCCGGATTCTACGCGCGGCTCGGCTTCGCGCGCGATCCCGAACCGCTGACGCTGGCCTCGAAGCCCGACGTGCAGTTCTACCGGATGTGGATGGCGCTCTGATTCGCGCGCCGGCGCCGCGCGGCTGCGGGCCCGAAGCGCGAGGGCGGCTGCCGCCCGTGCGGCGACCGCAGGCGGGATAAAACGGCCGTGGGCCTGAACGCGGCCTGGGGCAGAGCGGCCATCTGGACCGGCTGCGCAGCCTGCACGTGCCGCTGCCCGGCAAGACCGGGCGCGTGCTCGAACAGCACGAGGCGATCGTCGCGGCGATCGCCGCCCGCGATGCGGCCGGCGCGCAGCGGGCGCTGCGCGCGCATCTGTCGGGCACGCTTTCGCAGGTCGACGACATCTGCGCGCGCTATGCGGCGTTCCTGAAATACTGAGGATCGGCGCCGCGGCGCGGCGCGCGGCTGCCACCCACGCCACCGCCCGCCGCCCGGCCCGACCGCCCGCCGGGCGTCACGCGCGCCCGGTGGCCCGGCAGGAGCGGCCGAGCGCGAGCCCGGTGCCGCTGCGGACCGGCGCCGCGCGCCGGCCGCCGCGCCGATATCGATTGCTTTTGCACATCGGGGGTCCTATCCTCCTAACTCGAAAAAACTGACGAACGCCGTGCCGCGCGCGCCCCGCTCCACCGCACGACGGCAGCGGCGGACGTCGCGCGGCGGCGGCAGGATGCGCCGGACCGGCGGCGGCAGCTCGCGCGCCGGGCTGCGCGGCCTGCGCGAAGCCACGGACCAGGCACGCTCGCCGATCATTTACGGAGCATTCATGAATCCACCGAACCGCATTGCGCTGGCCGAAGTCCTCTCGCGAAACCGCGCCACCCTGCTCAAGGACTGGCTCGACCAGCACCTGTCGACGGCGCAGCGGCGCGGGCTGACCACCGACGCCGAGATGTCGGACCAGTTCCGCGGCTTCCTCGGCATCTTCATCGACACGCTCGCCAGCGTGGACGCCATCGACGCCGCGCGGCCCGAATGGGAGCCGGTGCGCGAGTTCCTCGCCGAGATCTCGAAGCACCGCGTGCGGCTCGGCTTCACGCCGGTCGAGACCGCCACCTTCGTGTTCTCGCTGAAGCAGCCGCTCTACACGCTGCTGCGCAACGAGTTCGGCAACGACGCGGCCGCGCTCGCCGACCTGAGCTGGTCCGTCAACGTGCTGCTCGACGCGCTCGGCCTCTACACCACCGAGGTGTACCAGCGCAGCCGCGAGGCCATCATCCTGCGCCAGCAGGAGGAACTGCTCGAGCTGTCCACGCCGGTGGTGCAGCTGTGGGAAGGCATCCTCGCATTGCCGCTGATCGGCACGCTCGACTCGGCGCGCACCCAGATCGTGATGGAAAGCCTGCTGCAGAAGATCGTCGAGACGGGCGCCGGCATCGCCATCATCGACATCACCGGCGTGCCGACCGTGGACACGCTGGTCGCGCAGCACCTGCTCAAGACGGTCGCCGCGGCACGCCTGATGGGCGCGGACTGCATCATCAGCGGGATCCGCCCGCAGATCGCGCAGACCATCGTCCACCTCGGCGTGGACCTGACCAACGTCACGACCAAATCGACGCTCGCCGATGCCTTCGTCGTCGCGCTCAAGCGCAACGGCTCGAGCATCGCCGGCGGCGCCGTCGAGTGAGGCGCGCGACATGGACCGCATTCCGATATTGCAGCTCGGAGACTGCCTGATCATCGCGATCCAGGCCGACATGCACGACCGGCTCGCCCTGTCGCTGCAGGAGGATCTGACCGAGCGCATCGTCAAGGTGTCGGCCAAGGGCGTGCTGCTCGACATCTCCGCGCTCGACGTGGTCGATTCGTTCATCGGCCGGATGATCAGCAACATCGCCGCGATGGCCACCGTGCTCGACGCCGACACGGTGGTGGTCGGCATGCAGCCGTCGGTGGCGATCACGCTGGTCGAGCTCGGACTCACGCTGACCGGGGTGCGCACCGCGCTCGACGTCGACCGCGGCATGGCACTGCTGCGGCAGCGGCGGCGCCATTGACCCCGCCGACTCATTCCGCCATGGAAGCCGCCGGCCTCACCGTCGTCTCGACCACCCGGGTCGGACTGCGTTCGGATCAGGAAATTGTCAAGCTGCGCCAGCTGGTGCGCGACCACGCGATCGCGCTGGGCCTGTCGCTGGTCGATCAGACCAAGTTCGTCACGGCCGCCAGCGAGCTGGCCCGCAACACGCTGCTGCACGGCGGCGGCGGCGACGCCGAACTGAGCGTGCTGGAGCGCGGCGCGCGCAAGGGCCTGCGGGTCGCGTTCATCGACACCGGCCCGGGCATCGCCGACGTCGACCGCGCGCTGCAGGACGGCTTCACCACCGCCGGGGGCCTGGGGCTCGGGCTCGGCGGCGCGCGGCGCCTGTCCGACGAGTTCCAGATCGAGACCGAGCGCGGCAAGGGCACCCGAATCACGATCGCGAAATGGAAAATCCGCTAAGCGGCCTGCGTGCCGCGCACGCCTCGTTCGAGATCGGCGATCCGAGCGGCGTGGCGTTCGCGCGCCGCGGCGCGCACGACATCGCGCGCCGCGGCCTGTCGGGCGAAACCGACCTCGGCCGGGTCGCGCTGATCGTCACCGAGGCCGCCACCAACATCCTCAAGCACGCCAAGCACGGCGAACTGCTGGTGCGCGAGCTGCCGGCGCACGGGCCGCAAGCCGGGCCGCAGGCAGGCAGCGGCGTCGAGCTGATCGCGCTCGACAACGGCCCCGGCATGCCCGACGTGCGCGCCGCGTTCGAGGACGGCTATTCGAACACCGGCACGCCCGGCACCGGGCTCGGCGCGATCCGCAGGCTGTCCGACGAACTCGCCGTGTACTCGCAGCCGGGGCTGGGCACCGTGGTGCGCGCCGCCGTGCGCACCCGGGGCGGCGGCGGCAGCGCGACCGCGACGGCCGTGGCGGGCCTCGACATCGGCGGGGTCTGCGTGCCCTACCCGGGCGAGACCGTGAGCGGCGACGGCTGGGGCATCGAGGTGGGCGGCGCCGGCCTCGTCGTGACGGTGGCCGACGGCCTCGGCCATGGCCCCGAGGCGCACGTCGCCGCCACCTGCGCGATCGACATCGCGCACCGCAACCCCGGCCTCGAACCGGGCCGCCTGATGCAGGCGATGCACGATGCGCTGCGCGCCACGCGCGGCGCGGCCGTGGCCATCGCGCGGTTCGATCCGGCCCGCACCGGACTGTCGTTCGCCGGAGTGGGCAACATCGCCGCGTCGCTGTGGGGCGGCGGCCGGCTGCTACCCGGGCCGCAGCAGGTCGGACGCCCCGCGGCCGATGCCGCCGGCTCGCGCGGCGAACGCGAAAGCTGGCAGCTCGTCTCGCGCAACGGTATCGTGGGGCATGCGATGCGCGATGCGCAGGAGATCGCGGCGCGCTGGCAGGACGGCGCGATGCTGATCCTCAGTTCCGACGGCCTCGGAACGCGCTGGGACCTGGCCGCCTACCCGGGGCTGCGGCTGCAGCCGGCGGCCGTGATCGCGGCCGTGCTGTATCGCGACTTCTCGCGCCGCCGCGACGACGCGACGGTGGTCGTGGTCAAGACGGCGCCGTCACGCTGACGAACCGGGCCGACGAACCAGGGCGATACCGAGACTCACGAACCGATCCATCCGAGCATGGCCATCCAGATACAGCTCATTTCGCTCGATTCCGAGGAACAGGTGGCGGTCGCGCGCCGCCAGGCACGCGTGATCGCCGCCGGCCTCGGTTTCGCGCCACTCGATCAGACCCGCATCGCCAGCGCGGTGTCGGAGATCGCCCGCAACGCGCTCGATCACGCCGGCGGCGGCACCGTGTGGTTCGGCTTCGACCTGCAGGCCCGGCCGCAGGCGCTCATGGTGCAGGTGCGCGACGACGGCCCCGGAATCCACAATCTGCAGGCCGTGCTCGACGGCAGCCATCGCTCCGAGTCCGGCATGGCGGGCAACGGCATCGCCAGTTGTCGGCGTCTGATGGACCGCTGCACGATCGAATCGGCGGCCGGCCGCGGCACCACCGTGACCATGCTGCGCGCGCTGCCGCAGGACCGGCCGCCGATGGCGGCATCGGCCGTGCAGGCGCTCGTCGAGGCGCTGCGCGGCGACCTGCCCGCCCCGCCGGCCGCCCCCGGCACGTCCGCCGCGCCCGCCGCGCCGCGCTCGCTTGCCCACCCGCCGCGCAACCCGTTCGCCGAGCTGCGGCATCAGAACCGCGAACTGCTGGCCGCGCTGACCGAGCTGCAGGCACGCCAGGAGGACCTGTCGCGCCTGACGAGCGAGCTGGAGGCCACCAACCGCGGCGTGGTCGCGCTCTACGCCGAGCTCGACGAGCGCGCCGAGGAGCTGCGCCGCGTCGATTCGCTCAAGACCCGCTTCCTGTCCGACATGAGCCACGAGCTGCGCACCCCGCTCAGCTCGATCCGCGCGCTGTCGAATCTGCTGCTGAACCGGCTCGACGGCGAACTGACCGGCGAACAGGAACGGCAAGTGCTGCTGATCCGCAAATCGGCCGAGGATCTGACCGACATCGTCAACGACCTGCTCGACCTGGCGAAGATCGAGGCAGGCCGCACCGACGTGCTGCCGGTGCTGTTCGAGCCGCACACCCTGGTGGCCGCGGTGCGTGCCACGCTCGCGCCGCTGCTGAGCAGCCCGGCCGTGCAGCTGATCTTCGACGACATGCGGGGGCTGCCGGCGATGCTCACGGACGAGGCGAAGGTCACTCAGATTCTGCGCAACTTTGTATCGAACGCGCTCAAATTTACAGAGCGCGGCGAAATTCGCGTCAGTGCGCGCTTGCAGCCCGACGACGAGCACATCACGTTCTTCGTCACGGACACGGGCATCGGCATCGCGCAGGAGGATCAGGAATTGATATTCGAGGCATTTGGTCAGGTCCGCAGCCATCTGCAGCAACGCGTCAAGGGCACCGGGCTCGGCCTGCCGCTTTGCCGCAACCTCGCCGCGCTGCTGGGCGGCCACGTCGGCGTGGAGAGCCGGCTCGGCGAAGGCTCGACGTTCTACGCGACGCTGCCGCTGCGCTTCGCGGCCCCGGCCCAGGCGCACCACGACGGCGCCGCCGCTGCCGGCGGCCTCACCGACACCCCGACTTCGCGTGGAGATGACGCATGGCCGCGTTAAGCCCGCTGATCCTCAACGTCGACGACAACGAGGGCGCCCGCTATGCCAAGACGCGCGTGCTGATCCACGCCGGCTACCAGGTGATCGAGGCCGGCACCGGACAGGACGCGCTCGACCTGGTCGAGGCGCGCCGCCCGGCGCTGGTGCTGCTCGACGTGCGGCTGCCCGACATCAGCGGCATCGACGTCTGCTCGCAGATCAAGCGCGACGCGCGCACGCGCTCGACGCTGGTGCTGCAGACCTCCGCCGCGGCGGTGCAGTCGCTCGACAAGGTGCGCGCGCTCGACGGCGGCGCCGACAGCTATCTGACCGAACCGATCGCGCCGGCCGAACTGGTCGCGAACGTGCGCGCGCTGCTGCGCCTGCACCGGGCCGAGGAGGCGCTGCGCGACGCCGACCGCCGCAAGGACCAGTTCCTCGCCACACTCGCGCATGAGCTGCGCAATCCGCTCGCCCCGATCCGCAACGCGATCGAGCTGATGGACCCCAAATACCAAGCGGCCGAGGCGCTGGTGCACGACGCGCGCATGATCGCGCGCCGCCAGGTGGACCATCTGAGCCGGCTGGTGGACGACCTGCTCGACGTGTCGCGCATCACTCACGGCAAGATCGCGCTGCGCATGGAGCCGGTGGACATCGAGGCGGCGGTGGCCGCCGCGGTGGAAACCAGCCAGCCGGCCATGGAGCGCAAGCACCACGTGCTGCGCGTGAGCATGCCGCCGCTGCCCTGCGTGGTGAACGGCGACGCGATCCGGATCTCGCAGGTGATCGCCAACCTGCTGTCGAACGCGGCCAAGTACACGCCCGACGGCGGACGCATCGAGCTCGGCGTGGCGGTCGCGCCCGGCGCCGTCGAGATCAGCGTGGCCGACAACGGCATCGGCATCGCGCCGGCCGAACTCGACGAGGTGTTCAACCTGTTCATGCAGTCGGCCGACTCGGTCAAGCGCTCCGAGGGCGGGCTCGGCATCGGTCTGTCGCTCGCGCGCACGCTCACCGAGCTGCACGGCGGCACCATCGTCGCGAGTTCGGACGGCATCGGCCACGGCTCGCGGTTCGTGGTGCGGCTGCCGCTCGCCGTGCCCGACCCGGCCGCCGCCGGCCCGGCCGCCGCCGACGCCGCGCCGCGCCCGCAGCGCCGCGTGATGGTGGTGGACGACAGCGTGGACGGCGCCGAATCGATGTCGGTGCTGCTGCGCATCCTCGGCCACGAGGTGCGCACGCTCTACGAGGGCACCTCGGCGATCGCGGCCGCGGCCGCGTTCCAGCCCGAGGTGGTGATGCTCGACATCGGCCTGCCCGGCATGGACGGCTACGAGATCGCGCGCGCCCTGCGCGCCCTGCCCGCCACCGCCGGCGCGCTGCTGATCGCGCTGACCGGCTACGGCCAGGAAAGCGACCGCCAGCGCACGCGCGCGGCCGGCTTCGATCACCATCTCGTGAAGCCGGCCACGCTCGAGGACATCGAGCGCGCGATCGCCACTGTCGGCACCGACGCGGCGGCGCGCCGGCACTAGGCGGCCGCAAGCCGGCACCGCGCCGGCCAACCGGGCCGCCTCGCCCGGCAGCGAGCGGCCCCGGCCCGCGGGCCGGAGCGGGCCGCCGAAGCGAGTCACCTGAGCGGGCGGACGCCGGCCTCGGACGGGCCGCCCGCTCGGCCCGAGCCGACGAGCCGATCCGCAGCGCCGGCCTCGCCCGCCCCCACACTGGCGCGCGGCCCCGGCGCAGCGCCGGCCAACCGCCCGGCTCGTCGCCGCGACGGTCGCGCGACGCCTCGACATGCTTTCCACTGCCTTGCGGCGCCGCGCCCGCAGGCCGCTGCCGGCGCGGCGGCGCCGGGTTCGGGTACGAGCGTTGCTGCCTGCTCGGTGAGCCTCGGGATCGCGATCCCGGCCTGCGTCCACCAACAGGAGCGTCGCCATGTCCGGCAGCATGGATCAAACCACGATGCGTGACCCGCTCACGCACTACCCGCGTTCCGCCTTCGACAAGCAGCCCCGGCCCGCTCCGGGCCTCGCCGGCCAGATGCGCCCGCGCCCCGACCACGGCGAAACCTCCTGTCGCGGCATGGGCCGCCTGAGCGGCCGGCGCGCGCTGACCGCCGGCGGCGACGGCGGCATCGGCCGCGCCGTGGCCACCGCCTTCGCACGCGAAGGCGCCCATCTCGCCCTGAACTATTTACACAGCGAGCAAGCCGATGCCCGCGAGGTGCTCGCCCTCGTCGCGGACGCCGGCCGCCAGGCGCTCGCACTGCCCGGCGACATCGCCGGCGAATCGTTCTGCCGGCAGCTCGTCGCCGGCAAGCAGGTCTGCATCGAGCAGTTCGCCGGGCTCGCCACCGCGCGGCTGGGCGCCACCTTCCGCACCAAGCGCCCCGGCCAGCCGGCCGAACTCGCGCCCGTCCACGTGCTGCTCGCCTCCCAGCAGCCCAGCTTCGTCACCGGCGAGATCCGCGGCGTCACGGGCGGCCACCACCTGCCATGAGCGCCCTGCCTGCCATCCCGCTTCGCCTGCCGGCCCGGCCCGTTACGCGGGCCGGGCGGGGCGCGCTGCCCGGCACCGTGGCCGCGCCGGGCGCGGCGCATGACAGCGCCGTCGCGCGAGCACCGCGCCCACCTTCCCTCCATCGGCGACGGCCGCACCGCGCCGCCCGTTCCCAGGTAGACCTCTCATGAATGACTACTCGTTTCCGATGGCGCCCGCGCCGCGCCGGATCGCCGTATTGCGCGCGCTGCCCTGCGATGACTTGCTCGACACCGTACCGGCGCTGCGTGCCTTGCGGCGCGCCGCGCCGCAGGCCCGCATCTCGCTGGTGGGCCTGCCGCGCGCGCAGCGCTTCGTCGAGCGCTATCCGGATCTGGTCGACGAACTGATCGTGTTTCCCGCTGCGCCCGGCTTTCCCGCACCGCCGGAAGCCGATGCCGGCCTGCCCGATTTCCTCGCGCGGCTGCGCGCACGCCGCTTCGACCTGGCGATCCAGCTGCACGGCAGCGGCGGCGGCGCCAACACGCTGCTGCGCGAGTTCGGCGCGCGCGCCAATGCCGGCTTCGTCGAGCGCGGCGAGGCGCTGCCGCACGGCTGCTTCATCGCCTGCCCCGACACGCTGCCGGAAGCGCAGCGCTGTCTGGCGCTGATGGAGGCGCTCGGCGCGCCTGCGACCGGCCGGCAGCCCGCGTTTGCACTGCAGCGGCGCGATCGCGACGAATGCGCGGCGCTGGTGGCCACGCACGGGCTCGAACCCGAGCGGCTGGTGCTGATCCATCCCGGCGCGCGCCTGCCCTCGCGCCGCTGGCCGGCCGAACATTTCGCGGCCGTGGCCGACAATCTGGCCGCCGACGGCTGGCAGATCGCGATCACTGGCACCGCCGCCGACGCGCCCGCCACCGGCGCCGTGCTCGGCGAGATGACCGCGCCCGCGCTGCATCTGACCGGGCTGACCTCGCTGGGCGGGATGACCGCGCTGGTGGCGCGCTCGCGTCTCGTGGTCTGCAACGACACCGGCATCGCCAGGATCGCCGCCGCCATGGGCACCGCGTCGGTCGTGGTGGCCGCAGGCCGCGACGCACGCCATCCGGCGCCGCCCGATCCGACGCGTCAGCGCGTGCAGGCCGACTGCCCACCGCGCCGCCCCTGCCTGCTGCGCGATGATTGCCCGCACGATCCTGCCTGTACGCGCGACCCCGGCGTGGAGCGGGTGGTGGGGGCCGCGCTCGCGCAACTGCACCGCGTGAGCGGCGCGCAGCCGGCCGCGCCCAACGTGCTGCACACGGCGGCGGGGCTGGCGCGCGCGGCAAGGGAATGGCACCACGCGGCCTAAGCGGGGCCGGCGGGTGCACCCGGCCGGGATCGGGCGCGGGTGTAGCCGTGACAGCGGCGGCAGTCTGCTCGGCGCTACGGGTGCCGGCACTGACGACCGCCTCGACCTGCGCCGCGCACCGGCGCGCCGCCCGCGCTCCCGCCCGCGGGCAGCACCTGCCCGGCCAGCACGCCCAGCCGCGACGCGGCCTGATCCATCACCTCCGCCATCCGTGCCGCCACGCCTTTACGAAGCCGTGCAAGCGGTTGCGGTTCGAGCGGCCGGCCAAGCCGACGGCGACGAAGGGCATCCTGCTTCTGCCCGGCACGGGCGGGCCGCCTGAGTCGGGCCCGTGACCCTGGCCTAGGCAGGCGCGCTGCTTCCGAAACTTTGAGAATCCGGACTCCGCGCTTGCTCGGAGTCGAATGATTCCCGCCCTCAGGCGGCACGATCGGCGGCCATGCCGATCTCGTCGTGGACCATCTCGAGCAGGATCGCCGTGAGACGTTCGACGGCGGGCGGCGGGTCGGCCTCGGCCCGGCACAGCAAGAGCGGGATCGATGCCAGCCGCGGCAGCCCGGTGGCGGCCGGATCGAGCACGGCCAGCGTCTTCGGCAAATGGATGGCAGTGCGCGCCGTGATGCCGAGGCCGCCCTCGGCGGCGGCCCAGAGCCCCGACAGGCTCGGGCTGGTGAACACCAGCCGCCACGGCAGCCCGGCCGCATCGAGCGCGCCGACCGCCGCCGAGCGAAAACCGCACGGCGGCGCGAACGCCGCGAACGGCAGCGGCTCGGGGCCGAGACTCGCCACGCCGGGCCAGCCGGGCGCGCCGATCCATTGCAGCGGCACGTCGGCCACCTTCTCGCCGCGCGGCATGCCTGCCGCGTCGCCCCACACCAGCGCGATGTCGAGTTCGCCGCGCAAGGTGCGCTCGACGAGCGGCACGGCACGGTCGACCTGCACTTCCACCCGCACCTTCGGGTGAGCGCGCGCGAAGCGCTGCAGCAGCGCCGGCAGCCAGCCCTCGGCGAAGTCCTGCGGCAGTCCGAGCCGCGCCCAGCCGGCGACATCGGCGCCGCGCAGGCTCTCGACCGCCTCGTCGTTGAGCGCGAGCAGCCGCTTGGCATAGCCGAGCAGGCTCTCGCCCGCCGTGGTCAGCGCCAGCCCGCGCCCCGACTTGCGCACGAGCGGCTGGCCGACCTGCTCCTCGAGCCGGCGCAACTGGGTGCTGACGGCCGACTGCGAGCGCCCGAGACGCTCGGCCGCGCGCGCGAAGCTGCCCAGCTCGAAGCCGGTGACGAAGGTGCGCAGCACGTCCATGTCGAGATTTTTACGGGCCGCCATCATTCGAATTTTTTGATGTATGGATTCTTGAATTTCAAATTCTCAGAATGATTGTTGAAGCCTATCGTAGCGATGTCAAGCACGGCACCGAAGCCGGCCGGCACGCGTCGCATGAGGGCATGCGCGGCGGCGCCGGCGCCGATGCTCATTCAACGATCCTCGAGGAGTTCCGACATGCCGCTCATCCGTCTCTCGCTCATCAAGGGCAAGTCCCCGGCGCATATCCGCGCGATCGGCGACGGCGTCCACCGCGCGCTCATGCAAGCCTACGGCGTGCCCGCCGACGACCGTTTCCAGCTCGTCCACCAGCACGAGCGCGACGAGCTGATCTACGACGCCGACTATCTCGGCATCCGTCGCAGCGACGATCTCGTGATCATCCAGATCATCGCCGGCAACTGGCGCGACACGCCGCAGAAGCAGGCGTTGTATGGGGCGATCGCGGCGAATCTCGCGCGCGATCCGGGCCTGCGCCCCGAGGACGTGATGATCGTGCTGACGCCGAACGCGCGCGACGAGTGGTCGTTCGGCAACGGGCGCGCCTCGTATGTGAAGGACGACGCGCGCTGAGGGCGCGCGCTCGGCGCCGGTCCGGCACCGACCCGGCAGAGGTCGGGCGCGGCTCCCGCTGCAGCCGGGCCGCGCTGGTCCGCGCCGCCCGGCCCGCTCACCGATACTTCGCCCCGCCGTCCGCGTCGATCACCACGCCGCTCAGGTATGAAGCGCGCTCGGAAGCGAGGAACGCCACCAGGTCGGCCATCTCCTCGGGCTCGGAGGGCCGGCCGAACGGCAGCGCATCGAGCAGTTCGCGCCAGCGCGAGGCGTCGCCGAATGCCGTCTGCGCACGGCGCCGGTAGAGCGTCTCGAGCCGCTCGGTGGCGCACGGCCCCGGATTGATGCCGACCATGCGCACCCCGCGCGTCGTCGCCTGCGCGCCGACCGCCTGGGTAAACGCGACCAGCGCGGCGTTGGCCGTCGAGCCGAGGATGTAGTCGTAGCGCGGCGCCACGCCGGCCGCGCCGATCACGTTGACGATCACGCCGCTGCCGCGTGCCATCATCGCCGGCAGCGCGAGCCGGGCGAAATCCATATAGCCGAACAGCTTCAGCTCCCATGCCGCGCGCCATGCGGCCTCGTCGACGGCATCGAGGCCGCCGCCCGGGATCGCGCCGGCGTTGTTGACGAGGATGTCGATCGGGCCGGCCGAGGCGAGCAGTTGCTCGCGTGAGCGCGAATCCGCCAGATCGAGCGCGGTGGCGCGCAACGGCACTGGGAAGGCCGCCTCGACCGCGCGCTTCGCGCGCTCGATCGCCTCGGCGTTGGACGACACCAGATGCACGCCGCATCCCTCCCTGGCCAGCGCCATCGCGCTCGCGAGACCGATGCCCTTCGATGCGCCCGTGACGAGCGCCGCGCGGCCGTTGATACCGAGATCCATGTCCTACTCCCGTTCATGATGAAACCACGTGCCGCGGCGGCGACGACGCGCGTGCTGCGTGGATGCCGCATGGTACGTCGGCGCGAAGCGGCGCGCGCGCCCCGCAAGACATGCTGCCGGCCGAAGGCGAACCGGCGTCGATCGTCGCACTGGAGCGAACGCTCGACGGCGGCGAGGATGGCACGCCGCCCCGCCGCGTCACCGGCCCGCCTCAGAACTGCAGCACCGTCTTCACGCCGGCAATCAGTTCGTTGCCGATGCGCCGGCCCGGATCGAGCGGATTCGGGATGCCGCCGGACGGCCGGAACACGTACTGGAGATCGCCTTGCAGCTGCCACCATGGCGCGACCTGGTACTGGTAGGTGGCCTCGAGCACGGTCTCGGCGCTGCGCTGCGGATAGCCGGGCGTGGCGGCGGCGGTATCGCGGTCGAGCGCGCGCGCATGCGAGCCGATCTGCGAATAGCCGACCGCGATGCCGGCCACGTCGTCGTCGCGCCCCGCGAACGGAGCCTTCAGCGCAAGGCCCGCATTGACGCCGATGCCGACGACGTTGCGGTCGTCGGGCGCGCCCATCACCTCGGCGAACACGCTCACCGCGCGCGGGCCGCCCGCCGCCGCGCGCCAGACCGTCTGGTCGGCAATCGCATAAAGGCCGTAGTTGCCGTGATGCGAGCGCGCCGTGCCGCCGCTCGCCGAGGCCGCGAGCGGCACGCCGTCGGCGCCGTCGCGCAGATCGTCGAAGCGCCCGGTGTCGTACCAGAACCCGACCTTGTAGGTGCCGGGCAGGCCCGCAGGCAAGCCGCCCGCGGTGGGATCGTCCGGGTTCAGCGCGTATTGGGCCTCGCCGATCAGCAGCGTGCCGCCGTGCAGGTTGAACGTGGTGCCGTGGGCGTTCAGGCGTTGCGCGTCCCCTTCGCCCTGGCCGGCGGGATTGTCGTCGAAGGCGCCGGCCAGCAAGGTCCAGTGCGCCGACGGTGCAAGCCGCAGCCGCACGCCGAGCGACGACAGCGGATAGGCGGGGCCGCCCGCCGGCATGTCGGCGGACGGCAGGCCCGGCCAGCCGAATGCGGCGTTTGCGAACACCGAGCCGGTATCGCTGACCATGAATTCCTGATCGAGACTCTGCTGGCCGATCTTCACGTCGAACGCGCCGTCGAACAGCGACTGTCGATACCAGAGCTCCCATAGCCGCGTGCCGGCGTCCGCCTCGAGTCCGCCCGCGTTCTGCATCAGGCCGAGATCGTGCATGCTGAGGCTGCGGCCGTGAATCTGCAGGCCCGATACATTGAAGGTGCCGCCCGGCAGGCCGAACGCCTTCTTGGTGTCCACGCCGATCGTCAGTTGGGTGGTGCCGCTATATTGGCCGGCGCGCCGGATGCCGCCGGTGAAATTGCGGAAATACGCCGAGCTTTCCTGCAGGCCGAGATCGACGCCGTGATCGGCGAGCCAGGGACGTATGCCGCCGAAATCGCCGAACAGCGTCGCGCGCTGCATCAGGTCGGTGGGCGCCGCGCCGGCTTCGGCGCCGCGGCAGACGAGTAGTGCCAGCAAGGCGCCGAGCACGGCGGCGTCGCGCTTTTTCAGGGAAAGCTTGATCTTCTTCATCAGGTGGATCTCACATCGGGACGGCCCTACGGCCGATGTCTTCGTTCAGGATGCCTGCTGTGGTCGGAGCCACCCCGCTCCGCCCGTCCGGGTGACGGGCGGGCGGCGGGCGGGGGCGGGCGTCATGCGTAGGACAGCGCGATCTGCGCGTTGAGCAGCTCGGTCACATGCTCGATCCGGTCGAGCATGTTGCGCACGGTGCGCTCGGCGCGCGGCGTGTCGATCGAGATCTCGTGCGTGATGCGGCCGGGGTTCGAGCCCAGCACGATGAGGCGGTCGGACATCATCACCGCTTCGGTCACGTCGTGCGTGACCATGATCATCGACGCGGTGCCGATCTCGCGGCGGGTCCACATCGCCATCAGGTCGTCCCGCAGCTTGCCCGCGGTAAACATGTCGAGCGAGGAGAACGGCTCGTCGAGCAGCAGCAGCTCGGGCTCGATCGCGAGCGCGCGGGCGAAACCCACGCGCTGCTTCATGCCGCCCGACAGCTCGCGCGGAAATGCCTTCTCGTAGCCCTGCAGCCCGATCAGCCGGATCAGGTTGGCGACGTCGTGATCGATGCGCGTCGCCTCGATGCCGTTGGCCTGCAGGCCGAACGCGATGTTCTCGAACACGGTCAGCCACGGATACAGCGCGAACGTCTGGAACACCATGCTGATCGCGCTGTGCGGGCAGCGCAGCTCCTCGCCGCGCAGCGACACGGCGCCGAGCGTGGGCTGCTCCAGGCCGCCGATCGTCTTCAGCAGCGTCGACTTGCCCGAACCCGACTTGCCGAGGATGCTGACGAATTCGTTGACGCCGATCTCAAGGTTGATTTCGTGCAGCACTTCGTGGCCCGCGCCGCCCTGGCCGAAGAAGGTCTTGCTGACGTTCTTCAGCTCGAGGAAGCGCGAGGGCAGCGGCGCCAGGACATGGAAAGGATTCGACAGGTTCTTCATGAGGTGACTCCTTGGGATCGGATCAGTCGTAACGGAACTTGCGTTCGGCGAAGCGGTACAGCGGCTGCCAGACGAACATGATGCAAAGCGCAACCATGGAGCACATGGCGGTGCAGCCGAGCGCGGCGGCCGCGTGATCGCCATTGGCGGTGGTGGTGGAGATGAAGGCGCCGAGGCCCGAGGTGCTGGCCGTGTGCGAGCCCCATTGCACGATCTCGGCGGCGATCGCCGCGTTCCAGGCGCCGCCGGCGGCGGAGATGGTGCCGGTCACGATGTACGGAAAGATCGCCGGCAGCATGTACTTGCGCCACCACATGGCGCCCTTCAGATGGAAAATCTGGCTGACCTCGGTGATCTGGGTGGGAATCGCGAGCGTGCCGGCGATGGCATTGAACAGGTAGTACCACTGCGTGCCGACCATGATCATCGGGATCGTCCACCAGCCGAGCGAGCGGTGCGCGGTGATCACGAACAGCGCGATCAGCGGGTAATAGATGTTCGGCGGGATCGCCGCGAGCACCTGAGCGACCGGCTGGCACCAGGTCAGCCGCCGCGGGTGGCACGCCATCCAGACGCCGAGCGGCACGAACAGCAAACAGCTGAGCAGCATCGCGAGCGTGACGCGCGCGGCGGTCTCCAGCATCCACCAGGGCATGATCGCCAGGTCCTGCTTCGGCACGTACTGCCAGAGCTGGTAGCCGCCGTAGGCGCAGCCCACCGTCAGCGCGAAGTACCAGATCGTCGACCAGAGCCAGTTCGCGCGCGCCAGCAGGCGCGTCAGGCAGTCGATGCGCAGCGCGTACCAGACGCGCGGCAGCCCGAAGATCCAGGCATTGGCCAGTTGCGCGAGCAGCTCGCCGGCCGAGCGTGCGATCCGCGAACTGGCGAGACAGTCGTAGAACCACGAGCGGTACTGCATATCGCGCTTGGCCGCCGAATCGTCGCTCTTGAAGCGAATCGTGTAGCGCACCAGCGGGCGGAAAATGAACTGGTCGATCACGACGATGTTCAGCACCAGCGCGATCAGCGCGTAGACGACGGCGCGATAGCTGGCCGAGTCGAGTGCCATCGAGACGTACGAGCCCACGCCGGGCAGCAGCACGGTGTCGCCGTTGGCGGCGGGAATCGCCTCCGAGGCGACCAGCGCGAACCAGGCGGCCGCCTGCGAATTGATGGCGTTCCAGAGGAAGCCCGGCACCGAGTACGGCCATTCGAGACGCCAGAAGCGCTGCCAGGCGTTGTAGCGAAACGAATCGGCCACTTCGCGCAGTTCCTTGGGCACCACGCGCATGGTCTGGTAGACGGTCAGCATCATGTTCCAGGCCTGCCCCGTGAACACCGCGAAGATCGCGAGCGCCTCCATCCCCATCGTGTTGTGCGGATAGAGCCCGAGGAAGAAGCCGGTGGTAAACGTCATGAAGCCCACCAGCGGCACCGATTCCATGAAATTGACGAACGGCAGGATCACGCGGCGCATCGGCGCATAGCGCGCGGCGAGCACGCCGAACACCAGCGAGAACAGCGTGGACCAGACCATGCCGATCAGGAAGCGCATGGTGGTACGCATCGAGTAGTAGAGCAGGTTCGCCGGCGCGAGCGCGACGGCCGGATTCTCGCTGGCCGGACGATGCATGTCGATCCACGTGGTCGCGAAGAACCATGCGAACAGCACGGCGCAGACGAGCACGATCACGTCGCTGCCTAGCGAGACCTCGCGGCGCTTCGGAAAAACAAGTGACTTCATGTTGCTGGCTCCTGAGCTACGGAACGGTTGGGGAAAGCGAGGCGGCGCGCGGCCGGCACGGCACGACGAGGCGCGAAGCGCGGCAAGGCGGCGGCGCGCGCGCCCAGCGAGAAATACAGAAGGCTCCTGAGAACGAATTGCGAGCGAACGGCGAGTTTCATGTCTCGTCTCCTCGGCCATGATCAGGAATGCAAAACGCTGACCGTGCCGCGCGAAACGCACGTCAATCGTGCTTCGCGCGCGGCGGCCCCGGGCAAGTCCGTCATGGCAGTCGATACGACACCGATCCCGCGTCGCCGGCGCTCGCCTCGATCCGTAGTTATCCGCGGGCACCGGCAGCGGATAACTACGGCAACGATCGCCGACGAGGCACGCCCCCGCACGCGTGCCGAGGGCGGTGCGCGGCGCCGGCCGGCGGCGAACCGAGGACCGGACACGCGTTGCCACACGGGGCGCGACGTCTGCCGTGCAGTGGCTTGGATGGAATGTCGTGGAACGATTCGATCGACACGGCGAACCGGTCAGGCAAGCAGCCGGACAGGCGGCGCTACGCGAGCGCACCGGCCGCCGTCAGGCGGCGTGGTCGAGTCGGTCGGTCTTCAGGCGGGAAATCTGCCCGATCGGGCGAGATGACACCGCATCCCGCGTTCCGGGATGCGGCGCAGTGAAATGCGTCGAATCCTCAGTCCGCGGCAAGGTGGGTTCTTAATCCACTACTGCTTGCATCGGCTTGCACTGAAGTCTCCGAAGATGAAAACAGGGCGAATAGTAGGGGTCTTTCGTTTTCCATGTCAAAGCAGCACATCGGACACCATGACGCACATCAAGAACGCGATCATCTGAAAGGCAGATGAAACCGCCGATCCGGGCGACGGTTCCGTCATCCTCATCGGCGGGTCGAAACTTTTCGAAATCCTATGCATATCTTGTCGGCAGCATTCACCGATTATTTACATGCCACTATCATCTATCACACTTCTCTACGTCTTTTCTTGGAGCGGCATCGACATGAATTTCGATCGGGGCCTTTGGGGTCCGGAGAACAAGATTGTCTGCGTCGAACTCAATCGGTCCGGCCTCCTCTCCAATGAAGAACTGCGCGCCGACACGCTCTATTACCGGCAGGTGCTGAGCAAGCGCGACTGGCACGGCTATGGCATCTGGGGCCGCTGGCTGGTGGCACGGATGCGGCGCCATCCGGCGCTGGCCGCCTGCCTGTGCCGCCCCGTGCGCTGGCTCGCAAGCGATTCGGCTCACCAGCTCGGACTGTCCAGCCGGCCGCATCTTGGCGGCATGCTCGTTCGCCGGCTCTGTTTCCTGCCCGCCTGCCGTCTCGTCGGCGCCCTAGCGGCGCCGGATCGCCGTCACGGCAGGCTCTCGTCCATTGCTTGGCCCGCTTCACTCTCAACTCGGCACCTTCTCATGAACACGTACTCGCTCCATCCCGTTGCGGGCGCGCTGCTCGCGCTGGCGGTTTCGACCTCGGCCCATGCGTTCGACGGCACCGTCAATTTCAACGGCAACGTCGTCGACGCACCGTGCACGATTTCCACCGACGGAAAAAATCTCCAGGTTTCCATGCAGGACATCAGCACCGGGGCAGTTCTCGATGGCAGTGCTCCGAAAACGCCCTTCAGCATCAAGCTGAACAACTGCTCGACGGCCATTAAGAAAACCGTCCAGGTGACGTTCAGCGGTACGAAGGCGGGGGACGGCATGCTTGCTCTGACGAGCGAATCGGGCGCGGCAAAGAATGTCGCCATTCAGCTCTATCAGGACGGCAAGGCGCTGAAACTCGACACGACCTCGGCCTCGGTCAAGCTCAAGACGGGAGACAACGACATTCCTTTCGCCGCCCAATACACGTCTAACGGCGGCACCCCCGTTGCCGGCAAGGCAAACGCCATCGCGCAGTTCACGCTTTCCTATCCATGAGTTCTAGATGACCGCCCCGCATGCCACACCGCGGCGCGCATCGGCTGCCGCAAGGCGCCTGCCGTATCGCGTCGCCGCCGTCGCGCTGGCGGTGGCGGCGCTTCTGCCCTGGCAATCGGCCCATGCGGACGTCCGGCTCAGCAAGACCCGCGTGATCTATGCGGCCAGCCATCCGGACGCGACGCTCACCGTGTCGAACGCCGGTACCGAGCCGGCCATCGTGCAGACCTGGATCGAAACGGCCGACGACAAGCTCGATACCCCGTTCTTCGCCGCGCCGCCCTTGTTCCGCCTCGATCCGGGCGATACCAACCTGATCCGCGTGACGCTGGTCGGACAGGCGCCGGACACGCGCGTCGAGCGTCTCTATTGGCTCAATGTGAAGGAGATCCCGCCAGCGCCGCAGGCTTCCGCGGGCAATACGCTGCAATTCGCGATCCGCACGCGCATCAAGCTGCTGTACCGACCGCCCGGGCTCGACGGCGCATTCGACCTGCAACGCGACCTGAGGCTGAGCCGAGGCGGCGCATCGGTGGAAAACACCTCGCCGTATGTCGCCTCACTGTTCGTCACCTGCCCCGAAGACGACCGACAGACATCCTTGACCGTCAATCCGCATGCTTCGTTGCCGATGCCCAGGATGTCCTGCCCGCCGGCCGATGTCCGAATCCAATCGATCAACGACTACGGCGGCATCAGCGCGCCCTTCACGCCGCCGCTCGACGGCCCGGTGTCCACGCCGCACTAGGCTCGCGCTCGCCGTGTTGCTGTTCGCCACCGCCGGCACGGCCAGAAGCGGCGACGCACTGCGTTTCAACAACGACTTCCTGACGCTGGACGGTGTGGCACTACCAGTCGATCTCGATTACTTCGCAAAGGAAAACAGCGTGTTGCCAGGCCGCCACCCTACCCTCGTGACGTTCAATCGCGAGCCAACCGGATTGCAAATGGTCCGCTTCGTCGCGAGCGGCGACCAGTACGAGCACGTCGTCCCCTGTATTACAGGGGCGATGCTCGACGACTGGGGGGTCGACACGGCTCGGCTGCCCGCCAGCGCTGACAGCTGCATCGACCTCGAATCGGCGATTCCGGGCGCGACCGTGCGCTACCAGGCACACAATCAGTCGCTGTTCGTGACGGTGCCGCAAACCGCGCTGCTCCACCACGCGGCGGGCGCCGTCGATCCGCGCCTGTGGAACTACGGCGAAACCGCGGCCGTGGCGAACTACGACGTCAGCGTCAACCACGATGCCATCCAGGGCGACACCGGCGCGACGCTGAACCTCGACACGGCCGTCAACGCAGGCCGCTGGCTATTGCGCAATCGCAACTACGCGAACCTCGATCGTGGCCGGACCACCTGGCAGCCGGCCGAGTTTTCGCTGTCGACGCCGCTCGCGCGGCTCGGCGGCAGCTTGACGGCCGGCG
Organism: Burkholderia glumae LMG 2196 = ATCC 33617; assembly: GCF_000960995.1. NCBI lineage: Bacteria > Pseudomonadati > Pseudomonadota > Betaproteobacteria > Burkholderiales > Burkholderiaceae > Burkholderia > Burkholderia glumae. Next base: position 3,408,349 of record NZ_CP009435.1, read on the forward strand.
ACACGTCGTCGCCGAGCGACCTGTTCGACAGTTTCCGGTTTCGCGGCGTCACGCTGCAGTCGGACGACGGCATGGTGCCGGACAGCCTGCAGGGGTATGCGCCCGTGATTCGCGGCGTCGCCACCAGCGAATCGCGGGTCACGATCCGCCAGAACGGCGGCACGGTCTACGACAAGTACGTGCCGCCCGGCCCGTATGCGATCGACGATCTCGGCGGCGCGGCGGCAGGCGCCGATCTCGACGTGACGATCACCGACGCGGCCGGCAGGGTCACGCACTACCGTCAGCCCTACAACACGCTGCCGATCATGCTGCGCCAGGGCCGCATGCGCTACCGCATCGCGGCCGGCACCTACGACGGCTACGGCGACCGTCATCACGACCCGTTCGTCTGGGCCGAGGCCGAGCGCGGCATGGGCAACCGGATCACGCTGTTCGGCGGCATGATCCAGGCATCCCGCTACACGGCCCGCAGCCTCGGCGCGGGCCTCGATCTGGGCCGCGCCGGCGCGGTCTCGGTCGACCTCGTGCGCGCCGCGGCCGCGTTGACGGGCAACCTGCCGTCGATCGCGTACCGGCTGCGCTACGCGAACTCGATCACGCGCCTGCGCTTCAATGCGAATGCCACGTTGCGCCGCTACACGAACGCGGCGTTCCTGAATTTCGACGATGCGATGGGCAACACGCTGCAGGCCTCCGCCGAGCACGGGGTGCGTTCGCACGAGCAGCTCACCGTCAACCAGGGGCTCGGCGGCGCCCTCGCGATGTATGCCTCATACGACCATCGCACGTATTTCGGCGGCCGGCCCTCGGACCGCATCCTGCAGATCGGCCTGAGCGGTTCGTACCGCGCGGCGAGCTACACCCTGAGCGTCGGCAACATCCGCCAGCGCGGCCGCGACGTGAGCCACTATCTGCTCCTCACGCTGAGCCTGCCGCTCGGCCGCGCGGCCAACGTCAGCTATTCGGGCAACTACGACCGGCGGGCGGGCATGTCGCAGCAGGCCAGCGTGTTCGGTTCGCTGTTGCGCGACGGGCGGCTCAGCTACACCGCCAATGCGTCGCGCACGCGTAACGACAGCAGCTTTTACGCGTCCACCACCTACGCCGGCGCCAAGGGCATGGTCGCGCTGTCGCAGACCTTCATGCAGCGCGCCGCGCGTACCGTGGCCGAGGTCAAGGGCGGCATCGTCGGCGATGCGCGCGGCGTGCTGCTCTCGCAGCACGTCGACGAAACCTCCGCCATCGTCGATGCGCCCGGCCTGCGCGGCGCGCTCGTCAACGGCAACCCCGGGATTCGCACCAATCGCGACGGCCGCGCGGTGGTGACCGGCCTGATGCCGTACCGGCGCAACCGAATCCGGCTCGACGAACCCCAGGGCCGCGACGATGACGACAACCAGGCCACGCTGCTGCAATCGATCGCCACCACGGTCCCCACGCGCGGCGCGATCACGCGGCTGCACTTCCAGACCGCGATCGGCTGGCGATCCTTGAACACCCTGCTCGACACGCAAGGCAAGCCGCTGCCGTTCGGGGCCATGATCCGCGACGCTCGGCACCATGTGGTCAGCGTGGTGGGGCCGCTCGGGCGCGTCTGGCTGACCGGCCTGCGCGACGAGAACGACTTTATCGCGACGCTCGGCGACGCGCGTCACACGCTGTGCCGGTTCCGGATCACGCGCCAAGAACGCAACCAGCCGCTCACCTGCCAGCCGGCCCGCTCGCTTGCGGCCCGCCACGCGCCATGATCCACCGCGGCCGGCACCTCTGTCTGCTGATCCTGCTGCTGGGCCTCGCTCCGGCCGTCCACGCGGGCTGCACGCGCAACCCCGACTGGGGCGGCACGCGAATCGTGGCGGCGCCGGGCGGGTCGTTTTCCGCGGATCCCGCACTGCCGGTGGGAACCGTGATCACGGAAGGCCGTCTGACGATGCCCACGCCGAGCAAAGCGACGCGGCAATACATACCGATCGCACGCTGCTCGGTCGGCACGACGGAGATTTTCGTCGGCACGCGGCCGCTCTGGTCCGGCGACTTGTTCTCGACTAACGTGCCGGGGATCGGCTATCGCTTGATCTATCCGAACGGATGGCACGCTCCGCAGGCCATCAGCAACACCAATAAAGGTTACCTGCTCTACTATCCGGCAGGGGATTTCCAGATCCAGTTCGTGAAGACCGGCGCGATCAGCCCGGGCATCGTACCCGCCGGCCGGTACGGCTTCGACAGCGTGAACGGCTACGAGGATTTCATCACTTTCATGCTGCGCGCGCCGATCGTCGTCACCGTGCCGACCTGCCGCGTCGCCGCCGGCTCGGTGCAGCAGACCGTGAACTTCGGCGACGTCGCCAGCACCGATTTCTCCGGGATCGGCACCGGCGCGGCCAGCCGCCCGTTCTCGATCCGGCTGCAGTGCGACGCCGCCGTCTCGGCGGTCGGGCTGACCTTCGACGCCGCCCCGGACCCCTCGGGCCAGCCCGGCACGCTGCGCCTGAGCGGCGGCCGGAGTGCGGCCAGCGGCGTCGGCATCCAGGTGCTCGGCGCCGACGGCAAGCCGATCGACTGGCACCGGCGCATAGCGCTGCCGATCGCCTCTGGCGAGGCGCGCATCGACATGTCGGCGCGCTACCTGCAAACCGCCAAGGAGATTCGCGGCGGCACCGCAAACGGCGTGATGACATTCACGATCACCTATTGATTCATTCCACGATGCCGTGACCACCAACCCGCCCACCACCCTACCGCCTTGCCCGCCGCTAACCCGCAGCAGCCGATCCGGTCGCGCCGCGCCGGGTCGGCGCGACATTGCGTTCACTGACAACGACCCGACCATGACTCTATCGCCTTCCCTCAACCGCCGAATCCGCGTCGCCCTCGCCGACGACCACCCGCTGGTCGCGAGCGCGATGACCAAACTGCTCGGCGAGACGCCTTCCATCACGGTCGTCCACGTCTCGCATTCGGGCGCGGAGCTGCTGCAGCAACTACGCGCCGATCCCTGCGAGATGATCATCACCGACCTGAGCATGGGCACCAGCGACCACGCCGACCAAGACGGGCTCAAGCTCGTCAGCGCACTGCGCAAGAACTGGCCGAGCGCGCGCGTGATCGTCTACACGGCGCTCAATCATCCGGCGCTCGCCCAGCGCCTGCTGTACCTGGGCGCGCACGCGGTGGTCTGCAAGGAGGATTCGCTCGAGGAACTGCTGGCCGCGGTCGACCAGGTCGCCGTGCAGGGCAGTACCTATCTGTCGAAGCAGCTGCGCGGCACGGCGCCCGCACCCGCCTCGGCGCTGACGCCGCGCGAACTCGAAGTGCTGCGCCACATCGGCTGCGGCCTGTCGGTCGTCGATATCTCGCGGCGCATGTTCGTGACGGTCAGCACGGTCTCCACGCACAAGCGTAACGCGATGGACAAGCTCAACATCCGCTCGACGGTCGAGTTGATCCAGTACATTCACGCGGCCGGCCTCGCGAATCTGCGCTGAGGCCCGGTTCACCGCGCCAGGCCGGCAAAATCCGCGGCAGCAGGCTCGCCGCTCTCAGCCAGCGTGTCCGGCCGGCTCGTCCCGGCCGTTCGCGAGGCGCATGCGCAGCGCCTCGATCGCATCGATCAGGCGCAGCGCCGAGACCCGCACGCGTGCCGCGTCGCCGCCGTGTTCGACCAGACGCTCCAGCGCCGCGCACTGCTCGCGCAGCGCCTCGAGCCGCTGCCAGGCGAGTGCGCCGCGCAGCCGATGCAGCAGGCGTGGCAGGCGCCGCAGGTCGCAGCCTGCCACGCAGTCGCGCAACGCCGCCAGTTCCTCGCCGAGATAACGCGCGAACTCGTCCGGCCCCAGCGCCGGGCGCTCGGGTCCGGCCGGCGGCGCATCGCCGAGCGTGGAAGCGCGATAGCCGAGCCGCGCATAGGCAGCCAGCAGCGCCGTGGAGAGCACGTCGAAGGTCGCAGGCTTGCCGATGTAATCGTCGAAGCCCGCGCGCAGGCCGGCCTCGACATCGTCGTCGCCGACGCTCGCGCTGACCGCGATCACGATCGCGTGCGGGTCGGCCCCGCGCAGCGTCGCCAGCAACGCCTGCCCCGACATGCCCGGCATGTCGAGATCGGTCATGACGATGCCGATCGGATGGGCGCGCAGCATCGCGAGCGCTTCCGTGCCGCCGCGCGCGACATGAGCCGTCACGCCGAGCCGGCGCAGATGTTCGGCCAGCAGGTTGCGGCTCCAGACGTTGTCGTCGACCACCAGCACCGCCGGCAATTCGCCGTCCTCCAGCGCCAGCAGCGGCTGCGGGGCCGGTGCGGGAGGCTCGGGACCGGGCGCGGCGTCGCGCCCCGTCAGCGCGTCGAGTGCGCGGGCCAGCGCACAGACATCCCATTCGTCGATCGTGCCGAACGGCTCGCCGGCGCGATACGGCTCGGCTTGCGCGCCAGACCCCGGCCGCGCGTCGCCGGCCGCGTGACGGACGATCCGCAGCACCGTGCCAAAGCTCGGCGAGCCGGCGCCGGGCGGCGGTTCGGCGCCGCCCGGCGCCGGCACCGTGTCCGCGCGCAGCAGCAGGTCGTAATACGGCGCCGGCAGCGAGGCCAGCTCGGCCGCCGAGCCGCGCTGCTCGACCTCGAATCCGTAGGCGTGCAGCCATTCGGTCAGCGCCTGGATGCCTTCGGGCGAGGCGGCGCCGGCCTCGGCGCCGGTCACGAGCACCGCGCGCCGGGCGCCGGCCGGCGCGCCCGGCGCCCGGCCGCTCGCGCCGGACGGCGTGAGCGGCAGCTCGAAGCGAAAGCACGCGCCGCGTCCGGGCTCGCTGTCGAAGCGGATCGAGCCCGCCATCTGCCGGCACAGCTCCGCGCAGATCGCGAGGCCGAGTCCGGCGCCGCCGCGCCGCCGCCTCGCCGAGCGGCCGCCCTGCTCGAACGGCGCGAAGATCCGCTTCTGTTCCGAGGGAGCGATGCCCGGCCCCGTATCGCGCACTTCGCCGACGAGGCGCGCCTTGCCGCTCGCGTCGTCGGCGCGCCAGGCGCGCAGCACGATGGCGCCGCGCCGCGTGAACTTCAACGCGTTCGACAGCAGGTTCGTGACGATCTGCCCGATGCGCGCCGGATCGCCATGCAGGCTGCCGCGCAGCGAAGGCGAAAGCCACGCCGTGAAGCGCAGCCCGTTGCGCACCGCGAGCGGCCCGAACAGTTGCGCGGCCTCGTCGAACAGGGCGAGCGGCGCGAAATCCTCCGGCACCATGCGCAGCTTGCCGATGCTCAGGCGCGACATGTCGAGCATGTCGTTGGCGGTCGCGAGCAGCGAGCGCGACACCTGCTCGATGATGCGCAGCCGTGCGGCGACCGGGTCCGGCATCGGCTCGCCCGCCATCAGCTCGAGATGGCCGATCAGGGCCGAGAGCGGCGTGCGGATCTCGTGGCTGATCGCGGCGATGAAGCCGGTGCGCATCCGCACCAATGCCTCGGCGCGCCGCCGCGCCCCGCCGAGCGCGCGCTCGACCTGCTTCTGGCGCGTGACATCGACCACCACGCAAACCAGCACGTCGTCGCCGTGATAGTGCACGGGCGCGAACGTGACGCGCAGGTAGCGGTCGCGCGGCGCGACGCGGTCGTGATATTCGAAGTGGAAGATGCGCGCCGCCTCGCCTGCCGCGCGGTCGCGCTCCGACATCTGCGGGCTCGACAGCCGCTCGCCGAGCGGCGCCGGCAGCGGTTCGCCGTCGACGATGCCGAGCATCGAGCCGGCCAGCGTGTTGGCGATCAGCACCACCGCGTCGCGCCGCCGCGAAATGAACAGCGCCGCCGGCGTGACGGCGGCGAGCAGGTGATAGGCGGCCTCGCGCTCGAGGATCCGGCGCGATTCCTCGCGGTTGCGGCGGCGGCGGCGCGACGCGACGGCCGCGCCGATCGCGACCGCCACCGCGCCGGCCAGACCGCCGCCGAGCGGCCAGCGCAGCGCACCGAACAGCTCGGCATAGTCGAGCCGGCGGACCACCAAGCCGATCTGCGGATTGGCCGGCCGCATGATCAGGACGCCACCCGGAGTCCAGCACCAGTCTTGGTCGGCGGGCTGTTCGCAGAGCGGAATCGCGGGCATCGCGCGCAGGCGCGGCGAGGTCGCCGCCACCACGCGCCCGGCCGGAGACACCAGCGCGACGTCGTGCGCGCCGACGTCGACGCTCGCGTCGTGCAGCCGGCGCTCCAGTGCCGCGCCCGGCAGCTGCGCGATCACGTAGAGCCGGCCGAAGCGCGTGTCGACGGCCGACGCGACCGCGATCGACGAGCCGCCGCCGGACTCCGTGAACGGTCCGAGCCAGAGCGGGCCATGGCGCACCAGCTGGACCCCGCCCGCCCGCACCGCCGCCGCCCTGGCCTCGCGCAGCAGCAGGCCCTCGCTCAAGCCGCCCGGCGGCGGCGCCGACGTCGCGACGAACGGCGGGCTCAGCCCGACCACCCAGACCTGCCGGCTCCGGCGCTCGGCAGCCGACACCGCCGCCGAGAACGCGACGACGTTGGCCGCGGCGTCGGCGACCTGCCGCCACGCGGGGCCATAGGCGCTGCGCGAGGCGGCCGGAAACACGATGCAAAGCGGCGCCCCGTCACTATAGGGGGAAGGCGCGACGCAGCCGGCGCCGGGGGCGAGCGCGCGATCGACGGTCCGCTCGTCGGCCGGATCGGGGCTGAGCGCTAGCCGGGCAAGCAGCGCCGTGGCGGCACGACGGTTGTTTTCGGCCTCGCGCACGCTGAACGTCTCGACGCGCCGCGCGATCCGGGCCAGCCGCAGCATCTCGTCGTCGATCCTCAGCGACAGCGCGATCGTGCAGCCGGCGATCACCGCCAGCAGCAGCGCGACGCCCGCACCGGCGACCGTCAGCCAGATATGGCGCGTGCCGCGCACGATCGTCGCGTTCACGCGTCCAAACGCCTCGTGAAGCGCCTTTTCCGTCAGGTTCAGGATCTGTTGCATCGAAGGAGAGCGGGCGCGCTGGGCGGCCCGGTTCGGGAAGCGTCGGTGGATTCGGAAGTCCGGCCGCGCTGGGGCCGGCCAGGATGAACCCGCGCTGCGGGCATGAACGGGAAGCACGGCGTCGGCGGGGAAGCGCCCGCCGCGCTGGCGCGCGCCCACCCGGCACTCTAGTGGCGCGTGAACGGCCGAGGCGCCGTGCCGACTCTCAACTCTAACGCTGCAGGCAGTCGACGTCTCGGGAACGATCCTGATTATTGACGAACGACAAGAATAAAAGGACTACGGAATGAATCTTCGCGCGACCAGACTCGCGTTATTGCCGCCCATGCCGAACGAATTGCTCAGCACGTAGTCGAGCCCATCGACGCGGCGTGCGCGATCGGGCACATGGTCGAGGTCGCAGAGCGGATCGAGTGCGTCGAAGTACAGCGTCGGCGGCACGCGCTGCTGTTGCAGCGCCTTCACGCAGATCGCGAATTCGAGCGCGCCGGCCGCGCCGATCAGATGGCCGGTGGCGCCCTTCGTGCTGCTGACGGGAATGCGCGCCGCATGGCTGCCGAGCGCGAGCTTCAGCGCCTGCGTTTCGGCCGCGTCGCCGCCGTGCGTGCCGGTGGCGTGCGCGTTCACGTAGCCGATCGCGTCCGGCCCGATGCCGGCGTCCGCGAGCGCGCGCTCGATGGCGAGCGCCTGGCCCGAGGGATCGGGCTTCGCGAGATGCGTGCTGTCGTTGCTGGTGCCGTAGCCGGCCAGTTCGGCGAGCGGCACTGCGCCGCGCGCCAGCGCGTGATCGAGATGCTCGATACAGAAGATCGCGGCGCCCTCGCCGACCGTGATGCCGGTACGCGCCGCGCTGAACGGCCGGCAGCCGGTGTGCGGCGCCTCGGGGGGCTCGTCGCAGAGCACGCGCGCCTGTTGCCAGGCGCCGATCAGTTCGGGCGTCAGCATCGATTCGCTCGCGCCGCACAGCGCGATGTCGAGATACCCGTCACGCACGCGCCGGAACGCCTCGCCGAGCGCGACCGCGCCGGCCGTGCAGGCGGTCGCGTAGGTCTGCGCCTCGGCGCGCGTCTTGATCTGCATCGCGATATGCGCGGCGATCGCGTTCGGCATCGCCGCCGGAATGATGAGCTTCGGCCCCTTGCGCATCAGGCCGTGAAACGACAGCACGCCCTCCACGAGCGAGCCGACGCCGCCAATACCGGTACCGATGAACACGCCACAGCGCTCGCGCAGCGCCGCGTCTTGCAGCCCGGCCGCGTTGCCGGCCTGCTGCGCGGCGATCATCGCGAGCAAGGTGGCGCGGTCGCAGCAATCGAGCATGCGCCGCGAGAAGTGAGCGGTGGGATCGACGTCGGCCACGCCGACGCAGCGCGTGATGCCCGGATCGGGATGCCGCGTGATGCCGCTGCGCCCGTCGCAAAGCGCTGCGAACATGGAAGCCGGGGTCGCGCCGAGCGGCGACACCGCTCCCATGCCCGTGACCACCACGGTCCGCGCCGCGCGCATCAGAGCGACCCCGCCTGTGCGTATTTCAGGCGGCAGACCGTCGCCTCGACCTGCCCGGCCAGTTCCTCGAGATCGAGCGGCAAGGGCACGATGCCACCGGCCTGGCCGGTCGGCACCTCGTCGAGCTTCAGCTCGAACTTGGCTTCGAGCAGCAACACGATCTCGAGCAGCATCAGGGAATCGAAATCGGGGATCACCTCGGCGAACGGCACGCCGGCCAGCAGCCGCGCGGCATCGACATTCAGATGCTCGGCAATGCAGGATGCGATCGCGACACGCAGTGCGTCGCCGGCCGGGGGAATGGGATTCGTCATGCGCTCGGTACGTAACATGCGACGGCCCCGCGACACGCGGGGCCGAATGACGTCACTGTAACGACGGGGCCGGTGCGTCACCATCGTATGAGTTGGAGAACGCCACCGGTTTTGCGCAGGCAGCGCGTGCCATGCCATTGCCCTCGCGGCACGGCCGCGCGAGGCAGCACGCGCGGCCCCCGGGCCGGACGGCGATCCGGCTCGCCCGGGCCTTCCGGCCAGGCCTCGGCGCCCGGTGCTCTCCGGACCAGACCCGGCGCCACGCGGCCAGGCGCTCGCCGCCGGTACCAAGCAGCTTCAGCAATGCGTGCGCAGCGCGCAGACGGAACGATGTTCGGCCAGCGCGAGAAATTCGCCCGTTTCGCCGTCGAGCGCGTCGATCGCGCCGGCCCGGATGTCGTAGACCCAGCCGTGGAGATTGAGGCGCTTTTGCGCGAGCCCCAGCGCGACGCCCGGATGGGTGCGGATGTTGGCCAGCTGGGCAACGATGTTGTCGCGCACCAGCGCATCGAGCCGGCGCTCGGGCGAATCGTACTCGCGCGACCCGTTGACGGCGCGCGCCGCATCGGCGTGGCGCAGCCAGTTGCCGACCGCCGGCAGATGATCGAGACACATGCAGGTCGAGATCGCCTTCATCGCGCCGCAGTCCGAGTGGCCGCAGATCACGATGTCGCGCACGCCGAGCACGGCCACCGCGTATTCGACCGTCGCCGACACGCCGCCCGGCTCCGGGCCATACGAGGGCACGATGTTGCCCGCGTTGCGGATCACGAACAGGTCGCCGGGCTGGCCCTGCATCAGCAATTCGGGCACCACGCGGCTGTCCGAGCAGGTGATGAACAGGACCTTCGGGTCCTGACTGTTGGCAAGTTTCTGGAAAAGCTCCGAACGGGTGGGATACACCTCTTTCTGGAACCGGATAAAGCCGTCGATCAGATTCTGCATGGTCCGTTTTTCCACGAATTCGACTCGCGCGTACCACGCCGCGCGATGTCCCGCTGCATGCGACCGGATACGACACCGATGACCGCCGGCACCTGGGGCCGACGGCTCAGGCCGCCATCGTACCGCAAGCCGCGTCGAGACCCGGAACAGCCGCGCCGCGCAGGCCGGGCGGCACCGGGCACGGTACGGCAGGCAGCGGCGACGGCAGGTCGGCGCCCTGCCCCGCATGGCCGGCTGCGCGGTGGAGCGCCATCGCCATGAACCCTTCGTCGGTGCGGAAATTCGGTTGCGCGCGCATCCAGCGCCTGCCACCGGCGCCCGGTCGGCGCCGCCCGGGACGCGAGCGGCGCGCGGCGCCGCGTTCAAGGCGCCGGCAGGGCCGGCGCCTGCGGCGCGCAGGGGGAAGCGGGCTCCGGCGCCGCGCGGTGCAGCACCACGCAATTGCGGCCGCCGTGCTTGGCGACGTAGAGCGCCTGGTCGGCGTGCTCCACGAGCCGCGTGGCGGCGCCGGCTTCGCCGTCGGCGATCTCGCCGACGTTGCCGACCGCCACGCCGATCGACACCGTCAGGCCGACCGGGTCGCCCCGCACCTCCGCGGCCACCAGCGCCGCCACCGCCGCGCGCACGCGCTCGGCGACGCTGCAGGCGTGGACGGCATCGCCGCGCACCAGCACGACGAATTCCTCGCCGCCGTAGCGCGCGACCGTATCGCCGTGGCGCACCGTCTTGCGAATGCAGGCGCCGATCGCGGCAAGCGCGCGGTCACCCACGGCATGGCCGTAGGTATCGTTGACGCGCTTGAAGTGGTCGACGTCGATGAACAGGCAGGCGACCGGCGACTTCGCTCTCGCCGAGCGCTGCATCTCGTCGTGGATGCGGCTGTCGAAATAGCGGCGATTCGGCAGGTTCGTGAGCATGTCGGTCATGCCGTAGCGGGCCACCTGCTCGCGATGCGCGACGTTGACCACCCCGGCGCTGACGAAGGCCGCGAAGCGCTCCAGCAGATCCGTCGCCTTGCCGACGCTGAAACGCTCGGGGTCGCGACTGCCTAGGCACAGATAGCCGTTGACGCCGTGCTCCTGATGCAGCGGCAGCACGGCGACGCTGGCGGGCACTTCCGAGCCGCCGTAGAGCACGGCAAGAGCCGTCTCGCCGAGTTCGGCACCCGCGCCTAGCCAGGGCTGGCCGGGCTCGCCGGGCAGCGCGCCGGCGAGCGCGTCGAGCCGGCCGCGCAGCACCGCCTGCGCGGCCGGCTTCGCGCGCGACACGGCATCGAGCATCTCGCGAACGAGCAAGATGTCCTCGTTGAGCCACAAGGTCACGAACGGCAGTTCGAAGGCCTGCGCCAGCGCCTCGACCAGCGTGTCGTGAAACACCGCGAAATCGGTGGCACTCACGAGCCGCAGTTCGATCTGCTGAAACCGCTGCAGCACACGCTCGTTGTGGCGAACCGTGTCGAGCAGCGCGTGCATGTGCCTTTCCAACGAAGAATCCTCGATCACTGGCGATATCGCATTTGGGGGTGATCCTAGACATATCGACAGGTTTTCGGCTTTCTTAAGGGACAGGCGCGGTCGCGACGAGGCCCGGCCATGCCGGCCGGCGCGCCGTCCCGCAGTCTCGCCGATGCGCCAGGCAAAGACGCGCTGGCCCGCGCTGACCGCGCGCGCCGCCGGCGACATCCCGATCGCGCAATTTTGTCCGGCTATCATCGGGAAAACCCGAGCCGCCCGGCCGGCGCCGTACCCCCGACGCCGGGCGGCTCGCGGACTCGCCTCGCCGGGCGCACGCCAGGCCGGAGACCCCGGCACGGCTGCGCCCGAGGCGCCCTCAACGCCGGGCCACGGTGCCCGAACCTCGGCGACAGGCCACGAGCCGCACGCCGATCTGCACGGAAATCGTCGATCATGATCGCCGCCTGCTCACGCGCAATCAGCCGCGTCCGCACCCATGACCCCGCGTTCGCGCGCCTGCGGGTTGCCCTGCGCTCGACGCTCGCCAGCCTGCTGACGGCCGTCATCGGCATCCTCGCGGGACTGCCGCATCACGATGCGCCCACCATGGCCGCCCCCGGTGCGCTGTTCGCCATGATCGCGCCGCTGTTCCTGCGCGAGGCCCGCTGCTCGAGCTGGTTCGTCTCGCTCGCGATGCTTGGCGCCTGCGCCGGCACCGCCTTCGCGGCCGCCGCCGCGGTCGCCGCGCAACCCGCGCTGCGCGGCGCCGGCTCACTGCTTGCCGTGTTCATCGGCGTGCTCTGCCAATCGCTCGGCACACGCGCGGTGGGCGCCGCGACGCTGACCCTGGTGTGCTTCTACCTCGGCCTGTATCTGCATCCGGCCGGCCAGCGGCGGCTGGACATGCTGGCCGTGATGGCAGTCGCGCCGGTCGTGGTCGCCTTCGTGGGCCGCGTCGTCATTCCGGCGGAGCGGGCCGAGGCGCCGCCACCGGCGTTCGCGCGCACGCTGCCTCACGGCGTCGCGGCGGCCAAGGCCTGGGCCGCCGCCGCGCTGCGCTGCGCGGCCGATCTGCTCCTGAGCGGACGGCCCGGCGACCGGCCGCTCGCCGAGCGGCTCGCGCATCGGCTGCACCGGCTCGCGTGGCGCCCCGCCCTGGCCGCCACGCTCGCGGCGCTGCTGGCCATGCTGGCCGGCAACGCGATGTCGGAAGAACGCTCGATGTGGGCCGTCATCAGCACCTTCGTGGTGTTTCTCGGCACGACCTCTTACCAGGGCACGCGCGAGCGCATCTTGAAACGGCTGGCCGGCACGCTGGCCGGCGCGGCGGCCAGCGTGCTGCTGATCACCGCGTGCGGGCACCAGCCGTGGCTGCTGGCCGCCGCGATCATCGGGTCGGTGTTCGGCTGGGCCTACTACATCCTGCATGCCTATGCGCGCGGCGTGTTCTTCATCACGATGCTGGTCGGGCTGCTGTACGGCCAACTGGGCTTCGCCATCGTGCCGCTGGCGCGCCTGCGCATCGAGGAAGTCCTCGCCGGCTGCCTGATTTCCCTGGCGATGGCGCTGCTGCTGATGCCCTCGGCCGGCGCGCCCGCGAGGCTGGCGCCGCGCAGCCGGTGAATTGGCGCGCCCGCCCCGCCGGTCTCGGCCGCCGCGGCTGCGGCCGGGTGCGCCGGCCTCGGGCAGCCGCACCCCGCACGACCGGCCGCTGCGCCTCGCCGACGGGCTTGCGGCCGCGGAGCCGGCGCCGGACGGGTTCGCGCCGCGCCGCCACCGGGGCGGCGCGCCATGGCATCGGCAGCGCGAGCCGCACGAGCTCCCCGCTCAAACGCCCGACGCCAATCCGGACCTGCGCGGCAGCGGCTGCGGCCGCACCATGAAGCCGACCTCGTAGAAGTGGTCGAAGAAGACGCGCAGCCAGTCGTTGGTCGGCCGGAAACTCGCCGCGAGCACGTCGCCGGCAACGCGCATCAGTTGCGTCGTGTCGATCGGCAGGATGCGGCCGATGGTCGGGTCCGCGGCCGGGTTCAGCTTGCGCAGCACCGGGATCAGCATCGCCAGCGCATGCGACGGATCATGGCGCACGTGCTCGGCCAGCGCGGCGAGCCAGCTGTCGTAGTCCATTCGCTCGATCGGGAAGCCCTCGTCCTCGATGAAGTCGACGAGTGCATCCATCGAGTTCCAGCGCGGGTTGACCACGTGCACGCCGCTGCCCGCGGCCGCCGGCTCGAACGACGCGGTTACGATGATCCGGCTCACCAGGTCGACCGGCAGGATGTTGTCGAACCCGACGTCGCGCGGCGCCTTGCCGAACGTGACGATGCCCTTGATCAGCCGGCAGAACAGGTCGTCGAGGTTCATGCGCCCGGTGGCGGCATGCCCGACGATGCGCGCCGGGCGATAGACCGTGACGGGCACACCGCGCGCCTGCGCCTGCGCGAGCAGTTGCTCCGCGACCCATTTGCTCTGCTCATAGCCGCTCGTCAGGTGCTCGTGGTACGGCACCGCCAGCGTTTCCGGCAAGGCGTCCGCATGGCGGTCGAGCGTGCCGACCGTCGATACGTAGTGGATCGGGCTCACGCGATGCAGGCTTGCGAGCCGGACGATGTCCTGCGTGCCGAGCACGTTGACCTGCTTCAAGCTCGCGTATGGATAGACGAAGTTGACCAACGCGCCGTTGTGATAAATCGCATCGATCTCGCTCGCGAGCGCGTCGAACGCCGCCGCGGACAAGCCGAGGTTCGGCTCGCCGAGATCGCCGGGCACGGCCGCGATGCGCGCCGCATGGCGCGCGTCCCACCGGCCGTGCGCGCGCATCGCCGCCTCGATGCGCCGTGCGCCGGCGGCGGCATCGTCGGCGCGAACGAGGCATAGCACGCGGACGTCGGTCGTGGCGAGCAGCGTCTCGAGCAGATGCACGCCGAGAAAGCCGGTGGCGCCGGTCAACAGCACGCTGCGATACGGGCGCGGCAGGTACGGGCGCCCGATCGCGATCGCCGGGTCGAGCACCGCCTCGGCCGGCAAATCGATCGGCGCGGCCTGCCCGGACGGGCCGCCCGCGATGCGTGCGGCAAGCGCGGCGATCGTCGGCGCGGCGAGCAGCGCGTCCATCTCGAGCTGCTGCTGCAGCCGCTCGTTGAGCTGGTAGAGCATCACGGTCGCCTGCAGCGAATCGCCGCCGAGCTCGAAGTAGTCGTCGTGAACGCCGATCTGTTCGCGCTTGAGCAGCTCGCACCAGATTTCGTGAATCGCCGTTTCGACCGCGTCGCGCGGCGCCGTGCGGCCTTGATCCTTGCGTAGCGCGACATCACCGGCAATCAGCCGGGCGCGATCGACGCCGCCGCTCGCGTTGCGCGGCAGCGCGGCGAGCGCGACGATCGAGCCGGCCGGCAGCGCCGGCACGCCGCGCCGGCCGGCGATGCGGCGCGCGATCTCGGCTGCGTCCGCGGCGGCCTCGCAATGAAACAACACGGTCTCCCACTCGCCGTCGGCGCCGATCCGCTCCACCAGCACCGCCTCGTCGAGCCCCGCGGCGCGGGCGATCTCGTGCTCGAGATCGCGCCAGCCGGAGCCCGCGCCATCGGCCGCGTCGCCGCCGTCGGGTAGCCGCAGCCGACAGCCGTGCGCACTCTGCCACGCCTCGAGCGTGGTGCGCAGCCATGTACCGTCGCGCGTCGCGACCAGGCCCTCGCGATCCGGCATGCCATTGCGCAGCATCAGGTCGGGAACCGAATGCCCGGTCACCACGAGCTGGCCCAGCGCGTCCACGCCGGCCCGATTCAGATGCGTGTCGGCGACGAATACCGTCGCGCCGGGCAACACCGGCCCGGCGTGCGCGATCTGCTCTGGCGCGGCCGACGCGCTCGCATGCGGCAGCGACCAGGCGGGCCAGCACAGCCGGCGCACGGCCCGCGCGCCGGGCGCCAGCGCGGCGAGTCTGCTCGCGTCCTGGTGCGTCAACGCGCGTGCGTCGACGATCAGCCAGTCCGCCTGCAGCGCGCCGTCCGGCAGCCCGGCGGCCGCGCTCGCGATGCGGCGGGTCGCGTCCGGGCTCAGCACGACGCCGTGCCAGTGCATGTCCGGGGACGCGGCGCGGCGCAGGAACGCCGGATCGCCGGCCGACGCGATCTGGTGCAGCGACAAGCCGGCGCCCAGGGCGGCCAGCGCGGTCCACAAGGTCGTGTGCGACAGCGGCCCCTCGCCCAGCGCCAGCGCGTGCGCACGGCCCACCGGGAAGGTGGTTTCGAACACCCGCGCCGCCTCGGCGATCTGGGCCTGCGTATAGCGCACGACGCGCCAGTCGCCCGCCGCGTCCTGACGCAACAGCGAACAGGCGCCCGGCACCGGAGCGGCGCCGTCACCGCAGTCCGCCCGATCGGCGGCTGCGCCGTCGCCGCGCCCGTACATCGGGTCCCGCTCGTCGAACACGCAGCAGACGATGCCGGTCACCGGCGAACACTGGCTGGCCGTCACGCAACTGCGCAACGGCTCGGGGCTCCAGCCGCCGTCGGCCACCGCATCGAACGCGCACGACTGCAGATCGGCATCGGCGATCACGCAATCGATCCCGCAACTGAGGCCGGACAGCAGCAGAACCAGCGCCATGACCGGTTCGTTGCACGCGATCAGCACCCGTTCGCCCGGCCGGTAGCCGAAGCTGCGCCATTGACGGGCCGCCCGCGCCACGCGCGCGGCGAGCGCGCCGTAGGTGACGGCGCACGCCTCGCCGGACAGGCCGGGGTCGCCCAGCCGCACGAACGCGATGCGCTCGGGCGTGCGGGCCGCATGCGCGGCGATCCGGTCCTGCAAGGTCGTACCGCGCGCGGCTTCGGGTGCCGGCCGGGCGGCTGGCAATGCCGGCGCGTCGGCCTCGAGCACGAGTTCGCGCAGGCGGCGCGGCGCGCCGTCGCCGATCGTCTCCAGCAACTGGCGATAGCGTGCGGCGAGGCGGTCGATGAACGCGGCGTCGAAACGCGCGGTGTCGTAGGTCAGCTGGAACGTCAGCGTATCGCCGGGCAGGACCACGAGCGCGAGCGCATAGCTGGTTTCCTCGCGCGCGCGCGGCTCCTCGATCCGCAGCCCGCAACTCGCCGCCAGCCGGTCGAAGGCATCCCTGCCCGGGTAGTTCTCGAACACGTAGAGCGTCTCGAACAGCGCCTGCTGGCGCGGCACGCCACTGCAGCGCAGCACGTCGGTCAGCGCGCTGTACGCATGCTGCTCGAGCGCCTGGGTATCGGCCTGCAGACGGCGCAGCCAGGCGGCGACGTCGAGCTCGCCGTCGAGCGTCGCGCGCCAGGGCAGCGTGTTGATGAACAGGCCGGCCATCCGCTCGATGCCGTCCAGGTCGGCCGAGCGGCCCGACACCACCATTCCGCCGACGACGTCGTCGCGGCCGGCATGGCGCGCGAGCAGCACCGCCCACGCGCCCTGGCACAGCGTATTGAGCGTGATGCGGGCAGTGCGGCAGCTGCGCGTCGCGGCCTCGATCCAGTCCGGCGGCATGGTGCTGATCGACGAGGCGAGCGTGCGGCGCGCCGGCGCGCCGGGCGCCGCGGTCGGCATCACCGACGGCGCGA
This sequence comes from Burkholderia glumae LMG 2196 = ATCC 33617, assembly GCF_000960995.1. Classification (NCBI taxonomy): domain Bacteria; kingdom Pseudomonadati; phylum Pseudomonadota; class Betaproteobacteria; order Burkholderiales; family Burkholderiaceae; genus Burkholderia; species Burkholderia glumae. The sequence goes on from NZ_CP009435.1 coordinate 3,425,106, forward strand.
AGCGCGCCGGCGAGCGATAGTCCTGCAGCCGCTCGCGCCAGTAGTCGAGCGCGCGCGCGCCGTCATAGCCGCGCAGCCAGGCCGCGTAGTCGCGAAAGTCGCGGCCGACCGGCGGCAGCGGATTATCCGGGTGCGCATAGGCACGAAACACCTCCTCGAGCAGCAGCGGCATCGACCAGCCGTCGAGGATCGCGTGATGGTAGGTCCAGAGGAACCGGTGGCACGCCTCGCCGAGCACGGCCAGCGTGATGCGCATCAGCGGCGCGACGCCGAAATCGAAACCGCGCGCCCGATCCTCGGCGAGCAGCACGTCGAACCGGCGCGCCTGCGCGTCGGCGGGCTCGGCGCGCCAGTCGAGCGTCTCGAACGGCACGCTCACCGTGTGGCGCACGGCCTGCAGCGGCTTTTCCTCGTGCAGGCGGAGAAACAGCGTCTTCAGCACGTCGTGGCGGTGCACCACGGTTTCCCACGCGCGCCGAAAGCGCGCCCCGTCGAGCGGGCCGTGCAGCAGGCAGGAGAACTGCTCGACATACACGCCGGAAGCGGGATCGAGCCGCGAGTGATGCAGCATGCCGCGCTGCAGCGGCGTGAGATGGTAGATCGTATCGACGTTTCTCGTCATCTTGGATTCCTGGTGCGGTCAGCGGTCGAGTGCGTCGATTTCGTCCAGCAGCGCGTCGAGATCGTCCTGGTCGACGTCGAGATGCGGCACGTCGTCGGGCGTCAGTCCGCCGGCGCCGTCCGCGCTGCAATGGCGAATCAGCGTCGTCAGCGCTTCCTCGACGCGGCTCATCAGGCAGCCGATGCTTTCGTCGACACCGGGCACGCCGAAGAAGCTCGACTCGATGGTCAGCCGTCCGCGCGACACGTAGGCGACCATGTCGAGCAGGTGGGTGCGCCGCTGCCGTGGGCTGCGGATGCCGGGCGCCGGCTCCGGCGCGCCGCCGTACAGCGGCGACTGGCCGGCGAGCTGCTCGAGCTGGCCGAGGTAGGTAAACAGCACGGGCGCCGCCGGAAACGCGGCGAGCGCGTCGTCCTCCGGCGTGCGTGCATCGAGGTAGCGCAGCACGCCGTAGCTCGCGCCCTTGCGCGGAATCTCGCGCAGGCGCGCCTTGACGGCCTTGATCAGCGCGGCCGGGTCGTCCGCGGCGAACGGCGCGTCGATCAGCACCGGATAGATCGACGTGAACCAGCCGATGCTGCGGCTCAGGTCGACCGCGTCGCCGAGCGCGTCGCGGCCGTGCCCCTCGAGGTCCACGAACAGCGCATCGCAGCCGCTCCAGGCCCGGAAACCCGCGTGCAGCGCCGCGACGAGCAGGTCGTTCGCATCGGTGCCGTAGGCGCGCGGCGCCACCGTGCGAAACGCGTGAGTCAGCTCGGCATCGAGCGTGATCGTGCAACTGAGCGACGCCTCCTGGTAGGCATGCTGCACGATCGTCGTCAGCCCGTGACGCATCAGCGCGATCCGCTTCGCGCCGGCAAGCGTGTCGTGCACCTGGGTCTTGATCCCGCGCCAGAAGCGCCGATCCTCGTCGAGTGCGTCGCCCTGCGCGAGCGCGTGCCACTGCTCGATCCAGGTCTTCGCGGAGGTGGTCTTCAGCGGCAGCGCCGCGGCCTCGCGGGCGCGCAAGCGCAGATAGACGTCGGCCAGGTCCTGCATCAGGATGCTCCACGACACCCCGTCGATCGCCAGGTGGTGGACCACGACCAGCAGCCGGCTGCTCGACAGGTCGGTGCTTTCCAGCCATCTGAGCGCCATCAGCCGGCCGCTTTCGATGTCCAGGCCGCGCTGCGCCGCGTCGATCGCGTCGCCCCACGCGCGCTCGCTGTGCCGGCCGTCGCCGTCGACGCAGCGCACGACCGCGAACCGCGCATCCTGGAGTGCCTCGTCGGCTTCGAACAGATGGTGCAGCGCGCCGTCGCGCGATACGAAGCGCGAGCGCAGGATGTCGTGATGCCGTGCGACGATGCGGATCGCCTCGTTCATGATGACCGGGTCGGGCGCCTCGGTCAGCGCAATCAGCAGGGCCTGATTGAAGTGCGACCGGTCGACCTCGACGCGCTCGGCGAACCAGCGCGCGGCCGGCGCGAGCGCCGCTTCGCCCCGCACGGGCCCCTGATCGACTTCCAGCCCCGGCGTCTGCCGCACCGCCGTCGCCAGACCGGATACGGTGGTGTGCCGGAAAATGTCCTGCGGCTTCAGATACATGCCGTCGAGCGCCGCCCGCGACACGATGACCGCGGCCAGGATCGAATCGCCGCCGAGCGCGAAAAAGTCGTCGTCGGCGCCGACCGACGGCTGCCCCAGCACCTCGGCCCAGATCGCCGCGAGCCGGCGCTCGAGCTCGCTCGCGGCGGCGCGGGACGCCGCCGGGTTGGCCGCCGGCGACGGCAGGCCGGTCGCGTCGAGCGCCCCGCCCGCGTCGAGCGGCAAGGATTCGATCAGCGCATAGGCGTCCGGGTGCATCGCATCGGGCAAGGCTTGCTTCAGCGCGGCGCGCACCGCATGCTCGAGCGCCGGCCCGTCGGAGCCGGCGTCGTGCGCCACGAGGTAGGCGGCAAGCCGCGCGGACGCGCCGTCGTCCAGGCTCACGCATACCACGTCGGCTATGCCGTCGACCCTCGAGATCGCACGCTCGAGCTCGCCGATCGCGACGGGCGCGGCGCGATGGCCTGCGACGCGCGCGGACGGATCCGCGCACCATATTTCGCCATCGCGGCAGGACACGGCCAGGCCGGTCGCCACGCCGGTGCCGTCCGGCGGCGCGTCGCCGGACGGTGACGACGCGCCGGCCCGCGTGCCGTCGAAGAAGTGGAGCGTGCCGGCCTGCCGGTCGTCCGCGAAGTGCCCCGACGCACCGAGCACGACGGCGACACGGGCCGGATGCGCGGGGTCGGCGAGCCGCCAGCCGTGCGCCCCGGGCACGAACGCGCACCACGCGGCCGGCAGGTCGGCGCCGCACAGCGGCACGAAATGCGCGAGCGCCGGTGCGCGGCCGGCATCGACGAGCCGCGCCAGCGGATGCGGATGGTCGCCATAGGCGAGAAGCGCGCGCGCGCGGGCAAGCCCGAGCGCATCGGCCTGCCGCAGCAACAGCGTGGGCAGCAGCACCGACGGGGCATGCGCCAGCAAGCGGCCGAGTTCGGCATACGCGGGCTTCGCGAGCGCCGCCTCGCGCGCGGCGAGCCGGTCCAGCCCGGCCCGCCCGGACAGCCGCGCGAGGCCGCCGGTCAGCACCACCTTGGCGAGCGCCGCCGCCGCGAGCACGGCATGGGCGCCGCGCACGATCAGCACGGTGGCGTCGGCGTCGAGTCGCAGCCACGCGCCGATCTCGTCGAGCAACGGATCGACCGCCGCGCCCGGCTCGCCGGCGCCGTCCCGCGCCGCGGCCCGGCCGGTGCGCGCTATCTCGATTGCCCCGGGCTCCCAGCCGGCCCACCCATCGTCACGGCCCCGGCACACCGCGTCCGCCTGTTCGGCCGAGGCGGCAAGACGCGCGCCGACTGCCCGGATCGCGAGCAGCGCGGCCGCGCGCTCGGCGATGGCGGGCAGTTGCAGCGCCACGCCTTGACCCGCACCGATCCCGAGCGCCTCGAACCGCGCGGCCAGCGCGCCTACCGCGCCGGCCACCTCGCCGTGCAGGATCTCGCGCTCGTCGAAGCGCCAGACCGCCCGTGATGCCTCGACCGGCTCGGCCGGCCCGGCCGGCGCCGGGCGGCGTGCGCAGGCGGCGGCGAGCCGCTCGCGTACCGCCTCGGCGGCGGCGAGCCGGTACCCATGCAGCGGCCGTTGCGCGTCGTTCACCACCTGCTCGACCAGGTAGGCGTACTGGCTCGCGAAGCGGGCGATCGTCGCCTCCTCGAACAGGTCGGTGTTGAAGGTCCACGCGCAAAGGTACGCGTCGCCGAGATCCTGCACGTTGAGCGTGAGGTCGTGCGTTGCACCGCGCGTGCCGGTGCTCGACGCGGCGAGGCGCTCGCGATAGAGCGCAACGTCGGCAGCGCCCGACGCGGCGAAATCGCCACGCGCCTGGTTCCAGTTGTACATCACCTGATAGATGGGCGAGCGGCTCGGGTCGCGAGGCGGCCGCTGATCGTCGACCAGCTTCGGGAACGGAAAGTCCTGGTGATCGAGCACCCGCAGCATCATCTCGCGCGTGCGTCGTAACAGGTCGTCGAAGGGCTCGTCGGCCCGCAGCTCGCACGCGAGCACGACGGTGTTCACGAAATGACCGACCACGTTCTCGCTGCCGGGCGCGTTGCGCCCCGCGGTCGGCGCGCCGATCATCAGCCGCGTCTGTCCGGTGTGCAGGTGGAGCTGCAGCTGATAGACGGCCAGCAGCAGCATGTACGGCGTCACGCGCAACCGTTTCGCGGTGTCGCGCACCCGCGCCGACAGCGCGGCACCGAGCGGATGGTCGAACACGCGGCCGCGCTCCGTCTTGCGCGGCGGCCGGATGCGATCGGTCGCCAGATTCAGGACCGGAAAGCCGTGCTGCAACTCACGCCGCCAGAACGCGGCGAGCGCTTCGCCCTCGCCGGCATCGAGCCTGCGGCGCTCGTGCTCCACGCAGTCCTTGTATTGCACGGGCAGGGCCGGCAGCTTCAGCGGCTCGCCCAGGCGAGCCAGGCGATACAGCGCCTGCAGCTCGCCGAGCAGGATCTCCAGCGACCAGAAATCGGCGGCGATGTGATGCACGTTCAACAGCAGCACGGTGCGGATCGCGTCCGCGCCGTCGTGTTCGTTGCGCAGCAGCTTCAGCCTGATCGGCGACTGCGTCAGGTCGAACGGGCGATTCGATTCCTCGTCGACCCATCGGCGAATGGCGCCTTCGTCGGCCGCGAACACGCGGTCGATCGTGAACTGCGCGCGCGCGTCGGTGCCGATCTGCTGGCGCGGCTCGCCGTCGATCAGGCGGTAAGCGGTTCGCAGCACCGGGTGCCGCGCGATCAGATAATCGACGCAGCGACGCAGCGCTGCGACATCGACGTCGTCGACGAGACGCGTCGCATAGGTGACGTTGTACGCGGCGCTGTCCGGATTGAGCTGATGCAGCGACCACAGCGATTGCTGCGCGAACGACAGCGCATAGGTGCCCGCGGTGCCGGCGAACTGCTCCAGCAGCGCGACCAGCGCGGCCTTGCCGGCCTTCAGCTGATCGAGCAGCGCCGGCGTGACGGCGCCCTTGGGCGCCTTGTATTGCAGCTTGCCGTCCTGGGCCCACAGCTCGATGCCCCGTCCCGCCAGCTCATTGATGAATGCGATCGAGCTCACAGCTCTCCTCCTTCCATTTCCATGCCGAACGTCGCCTCGCCGGACACCGCGTCGATTCCGCCGGCGGTGCGCGACGGCGGCTCGGCTTCCGGCGCGCGGCTTGGGTTGCGATCGAGCGTCGCGACGATGGTGCGCACCACGTCGTCGATGGTCGCGCCTTCGAGCAATCGCCCGAACGGAACCTCGACGCCGAGCTCGCTGCGCAATCCGTTGCGGAAATCCGCGGCCATCAGCGAATCGAGCCCAAGCTCGATCAGCGCGATATCCGGCGAGATCCGCTCGACCGGCGTATGCAGGGTCGCGGCGATCGCCTCGCTCAGGTGCCCGCGCAGCAGCCGCGCGCGCGCCTCGCCCTGCAGGCCCGCCATGCGCTCGCGCAATCCGGGCCCGCTGGCGGCGGGGCGATCGGCCGCCAGCGCTGGCGTCGCCAGTTCCGACAACAGCGCGCCCATCGCCCGACTCGGGCTGCGCCTGATCAGCGTCTCGACTTCCACGTTCCAGATCTGCGTGTGTCCGTCGGGTTCGGCCACCAGCCTGTCGAACAGGCCAAGCGCGGCGTCCGGCTCGATCGGCGTGAGGCCGAACGAGGCGATGCGGCGCAGCTGCCGCGCGTCGAGCTGATCGACCATCCCGTTGCCGCCCCAGAGGCCCCAGTTCATGGTGTGCCCGGGCAGGCCGTCCTGGTTGCGCAGGGCCGTCAGCGCATCGAGGTAGGCGTTCGCCGCCGCGTAGGCGCACTGCCCCGGCGAGCCAATGCAGGCCACGATCGACGAGAACGACACGAAGTGCTGCAGCCGGAGATGGTCGGTGGCGCGATGCAGGTTCAAGGTCCCCGCGACCTTCGGCGCGAGCACCTTGATGACCTCGGCGCTCGGCTGGGTCGCGAGCAGGCCGTCGTCCAGCGTGCCCGCCGCGTGCAGGACGCCCACCAGCGGATGCGCGCGATCGGCCTCGAGCGCGTGGACGAGCGCGTCCACGTCGGCGGCCACGGTCACGTCGGCGGCCACGAATTCGACGCTCGCGCCGTGCCGGTCCGCGATCGACGCCAGCCTCGCGCGTTCGCCGTCGGCCGGCACCGCACGGCTGACGGACACGACCTTCGGGACGCCGTTGCGAATCAGCCGCTCGATCAGCCGGGTGCCGATTGCACCGCGCCCGCCCGTCACCAGGTAGGCACCGCGTGCGAGCGGCTGCGCCGCGCCGGCCTCGCGTGCGACCAGCCGCGGCACGTAGAGGGCCTCGCCATGCGCCACGAACTGCGTTTCGCCGCTCGCCGCGGCGCCTTTCACGGCGGCCAGCGCGGCGGCGCTGGAGGCGGCGTCCGGCGACGGCAGATCGACCGCCAGCACCGCATGGTCGCCGCTCTCGTGCATCAGGCTGCGGGCCACGCCCCATGCGGCCGCCTGAAACGGCGACACGCGCACCTCGACGCCGGGCACGCGCTGCGCGGCCCGGGTCACGATGCAGAACGCGGGGGCGCCCGCCGTCCAGCGGGTCTGCTGCACTTCGCGCCAGATGTTCGCGACGCGGCGGTAGGCGGCGCCGAGTGCCGCGAGCGCGTCGCCCGAGGCCGATTCGTCGGCCGCCGGCCACGCGTAGAGCAGCACGGCCGGCCCCGCATCCAGGCGGGCGCACGCGTCGCGCAGGGCGGCTCGGATGCGCTCGGCGCCGGCCTCGCCGTCGAGCGCGTCGTCGCTCGGCAGTGCCGCGAGCGCCAGGGCATCGCCGGCGTTCTCGCAGGCATGCGAGAGCAGCCCGTCGAGCGCGGAGCCGTTGCCGATCAAGACGAAGTTCGAACCCGCGCCGGCGCTTCGATGCGCGGCCGCCAGCGGCCGCCAGACGAGCGAGTGCAGCGCGACCGGCGCCGCGGCTCGCGGCTGCAGCCGCTGCGGATCGATGGCGAGCAGTCTCAGCCCGCGCACGGCGGCCAGGCAGCGTCCGGTGTCGTCGTAGAGCCAGAGATCGGCGGTCGCGAAGCTGCGCTTGACGCGGGCGCGCGCGGCGCACCATAGCGCCTGCACGCCGCGCATCGGCATGCAGGCGATCCGCTCGATGCCGACCGGCACGAAGGCCGTCTTCAGCCCCGCGTCCCACAACGCCCCCGCGACTGCCTGAAATGCGTTGTCGAGCAGCGCCGGATGCACCACGCGCCCCCAATCGCCGGTGCCGTCCGATCCCATTTCGATCCGGGCCAGCGCGGCATCGCCGCCCCGCGACAGCGCGCGAATCGACCGAAACGGCCCCTCGTACTCGAGCCCGGTCGAGTGCAGGCGTGCGTAGAATGCGTCGACCGGCAGCGCGTCGCGGCACTGCGCACGCCATGCGTCGAGCGGCGGCACGTCGCTGATGGGCTGGGTCGTCCCGATCCGCGCCGCGCATTGCAGGGTCCATTGCGGCTCGGCGGCGGCCGTGTCGTGACAGGCGTGAATCGCGATCGGCGCGCCTTCGCCCGGATCCGCGGCGTCGGCCGCCTGCACGACGGTGCCGAACGTCACCGCCCTGCCCGGCTCCAGCCTGAGCGCGTGGTCGAACGACACCGCACGCGCTTCGTGCCAGCGGCCGGCCTCGGGTTCCGCGGCGCTGCCGTCGCGCCGCGCCGCGGCATCGAGCATCGCCTCGATGAACCCTGCCGCCGGAAAGACCAGCTGTCCGTGCAGCCGGTGGCCGCCCAGGAACGGCAGATGCCGATCGGACACCTCGCTCTCGTAGCGGCGCTGCGCCGATGCCGGGATCGCCAGCAGCCGGCCCAGCACGCCGTGCTCGCTGGGGCGGTGCGCGCCGGCCGCGCGCGTCAGCACGCTCGGCCGCTGCGCCGGCTGCCTGGCCCCCACCCAGTAGCGGTGCGCTTCGAGCGGATATCGCGGCAGCACGCCGTGGCGCGCGGCCGCGCCCACGGGCGCCGCGGTTCGGGACCGCTCGTATGCCTGCCAGTCGACCCGGCGGCCGCGCTGATAGACGTGCGCCAAGGTTCGCAGCGCCTGCTCGGTCTCGCGTCCGTCGCCGCTCATCGAGGGCAGCGCGCTCAGGTCGCCGCGGTCGGGCCGATCGCCCAGGCAGGCGGTGACGAGACGCGAGAGCGTCTTGCCGGGCCCGATCTCGATGGCGGTCGTCACGTGGTCGTCGAGCAGGGTGCCGACGCCGGTGCGGAACGCCACCGTGGCCCGCACATGCTCGACCCAGTACGCGGGATCGCACAGGCGCTCGGTTTCGAATCGTCCCGTCACGTTCGACACGATCGGGATCGCAGGCGCGCGATACCTTACGGTCGCGGCAACCGCGCCGAATTCGGCCAGCATCGGCTCCATCAGCGGCGAGTGGAAGGCACGCGATGCCGCCAGCGCCCGGGTGGCGATGCCGCGCGACGCGAACCATCGCTCGAGCGCTTCGACGGCATCCGGCTCGCCCGACACCAGCACGCTCTCCGGTCCGTTGTCCGCGGCGATGGCGGCCCGCCCCGGGTAGTCGCGCACCGCGTCGGCAACCTGCCGCGCGCCGGCGAACACCGCGAGCGCGCGGCCCGGCGCGGTGAGCGTGTCCATCAGGCGCCCGCGCGCGGTCACGAGGCGGCAGCCGTCCTCGATCGAGAACACGCCGGCGATGCACGCAGCCGCGTACTCGCCGATGCTGTGCCCCATCACCACGTCGGGCACGACGCCCCAGTGCATCCACAGCCGGGCGAGCGCGACTTCGAGCGCGAACATCGCGGGCTGGGTGTAACGCGTTTCGTCCAGCCGATGCTGGTGGTCGCCCCACAGCAGGTCCGCGAGCGACAGCTCCCCCTGCGCCTCGCTGCAGCCGTCGCAGGCGTCGAACACGTCGCGAAACGGCGCGAAGTCCCGATAGAGCTGCCGGGCCATGCCGGCGCGCTGCGCGCCCTGCCCGGCGAACAGGAACGCGAGCCGGTCGCGGACGCCGGCGGGCGGCACGCGCGGGGCGGCCATCTCCCGCGCGGCATCGGACAGCGCGTCGAGCAGCGTATCGCGCGAATCGGCGACGATCGCGACACGGTGCCGATGACTGTCGCGTGCCACGCGCAGCGCGCTGGCGAGCGCGGCCGGCGCCAGCGCGGCCTCAGCCCGCAACTGCGCCGCGCAATCTTCGATCACCTGTTTGAGCATCGGCGCCGTGTGGGCGGACAACGGCCAGATATCGTGTCGCGCGTGCGCGGCGGGCGCCGTGTCCGCTTCGTCCGCCGCGGCGCCGGGCGCCTGCCAGGCCTCCACGATCAGGTGGGCGTTGGTGCCGCTCATGCCGAAGGAGCTGATCGCCGCGACTCGCCGGCCCGGTCGCGACGACGGCCATGGCGCATGCTCGGTCGCGACGCGGATGCCGTTGGTCTGCCAGTCGACGTGCGCGGTCGGCGTATCGCAATGCAGGTGCCGCGGCAGCTCGCCGTGCTGCAGCGCGCAGACGAGCTTCATCAGCCCGGCCACGGCGGCGGCCGACTCCAGATGCCCGATGTTCGTCTTGATGCTGCCCACGTACAGGTCCCGGGCGCGTTGCGTGTCGCGGCAGTACACGTCCTCGAGCGCGCGCAGCTCGATCGGATCGCCGAGCGGCGTGCCGGTGCCGTGCGCCTCGACGTAGTCGACGTCGGCCGGCGCCACGCCGGCCCGCTCGAGGGCCGCGCGGATCACCTCGCGTTGCGCGCGCCCGTTGGGCGCGGTCATGCCGTTGCTGCGCCCGTCGTGATTGACCGCGGAGCCGCGGATCACCGCGCGGATCGGCCGGCCCTGCGCGCGCGCATCGGACAGACGCATCAGCGCGACCACGCCGCAGCCCTCGCCGCGCACGTAGCCGTCTGCGGCCGCGTCGAAGGTCCGGCAGCGGCCGCTCGGCGACAGCGCCTGCAGCTCGCTCAACGCGATGCTCATCTCCGGCGACAGCATCAGGTTGACGCCGCCGGCGAACGCGACATCCGACTCGCGGCTACGCAGGCTGTGGCAGGCCAGATGCACGGCGACCAGCGACGACGAGCACGCGGTATCGAGATGCAATGCCGGGCCATGAAAACCGAACAGGTAGGAAATGCGCCCGGCCGCGAAGGGACGCGCGGTGCCGAGCGAGGTCTGCGCATAGCTGAGCGTGTCGCCGGACACGCCTTCGCTGACCCGTGCATAGTCGTCGACCGACGAGCCGACGAACACGCCGGCCCGGTAAGACGCGATCGTCTCGCGCGAAAAGCCGGCGTCCTCGAGCGCACGCCAGGTGCATTCGAGCAGCAGACGCTGCTGCGGATCGATGTGCGCCGCCTCGCGGTCCGAGACGCCGAAAAATGCCGCATCGAAACGGTCGACGGCGTCGATGAACCCGCCGTGCCGGCTGTAGCTCGTGTCGCGCCGGCCCGGCCGCGGATCGTAGATCGCATCCGTCCACCGGTCCGCCGGCACGGTGCCGACCGCATCGGTGCCGGCCGCGAGCATCGACCAAAGCGCCTCGGCGGAATCCGCGCCGCCGGGAAGACGGCAGCCCATGCCGACCACGGCGACCGGCTCGTTCACGGCCTCGCGCGCCGCGGCCAGTTCGCGTTGCAACGCATCGATCTTCAGCAGGGCCTGCTTCACGGGCGTAAGGGAAATGGGCGGCGCAGCGGACGCCATACTGGATTCGTTCATGGGTAAGCTTCCTGACGTTCGCGGCACGAGACTGCCGGGGAATGGTTCAGCGCTGCAGCGCTTTGAGCAGCAGCGCTTGCGCATCCGCCTCGGAGAGCGCCGCGAGCTGCGCCGCGGTAAGCGGCGCCTGCGCCTGCGCCTGCGCGCCGGCCGGCGCGGCCTCGACCTGCCTGGCCGCCGGTGCGGGCGCCCCGCCCGCTCGCAGCAGATCGGCTGCGCCCTGCATGCGGGCCAGGTGCGCGGCGAGCTGCTCGACGTTCGAGCAGTCCCACAGCACGGCGGCATCGAAGCTCAGCCCGAGCTCGTGCTGCACCTTCAACGAGAATTGCAGCGCGCTCATCGAATCGAAGCCCATCTCGGCCCACGCCGCCGTGCGCGAGACCTGCGTCTCGGCGATCTTGAGCCGCTCGGCGACGATCCGGACGATCCGCTGCGCGATCTCGCGCTCGATCAGCATGGCGTCCGCGCCGACGCCGGGCTCGGGGGCCGGCCGCGCGGCCGCGGGGCTCGGCGCAGCGCCGGCATAGGCGCCGTCGGTCCAGCCTGCGACCGCCCGCAGTTCGCCTTGCAGATACGCGCGGCGGCACAGCGCGCGCGCGATCTTGCCGCTCGAGGTCTTGTCGATGGTGGCCGGTTCGACCAGCACGATCGCATGCGGCGTGACGCCGAACTCCTCGCTGACCGCCACCACCATCTCGCGCAGCGTGGCGCCGAGATCCATCGTCCGGCGCGCGGTGCGGCCGACTTCCTGGATGATCACGAGCTTCTCTTCGCCGTCGGCCTGCACCGACACGGCGGCACCGCAGCCGCGGCGCAGCGCCGGCACCGCGTCCTGCACGCACGCCTCGATATCCTGCGGATAGAGGTTGCGCCCGCGCACGATCAGCATGTCCTTCACGCGGCCGGTCACGTACAGGCGGCCGTCGACGAGCGCGCCCAGATCGCCGGTGCGCAGGAACGGGCGCGCGTCCGGATCGGCCTCGAAACGCGCGGCGAAGGTCGCCTGGGTCGCTTCCGGGTTGCCGTAGTAGCCGGCGCCGATCGCGCCGCCGCGCACCCAGATCTCGCCGACCCCGTTCGGGCTGGCCACCGGGCGGCCGTCGGGGCCGGCGATCCGGATCTCGGTGCCGGGCGCCGCGGCGCCGCACGAAACGAGGCTCTTCAGGTTCGCGTCGCCGGGCCGGGCCGGCTCGGCGGTTCCGGCAGCGAGCTTCAGGCTGTCGACGTCCAGATAATGGGCACCTTCGCCGCGCGCCACGCCCGACACGATCAGGGTCGCCTCGGCCATCCCGTAGCAGGGATAGAACGACCCGGGCGCGAAGCCGTGCGGGCGGGCGGCCTCGATGAAATCGACGACGGTCCGCCGATGGATCGGCTCCGCGCCGCAGAACGCCACGCGCCAGCTCGACAGGTCGAGCCGGTCGGCGCCGTCGCCCGCCTCGAGCGCGGCCGCGGCAAGCGCGTAAGCGAAATTCGGGCCGCCCGAGGTGGTCGCACGGTGCGCTGCAATCGCGCGCAGCCATCGGCCCGGCTGCTGGACAAACGCGACGGGCGACATCAGCACGACCGACAGCCCGATCGACGCCAGCTGCAGCGGCATCGACAATCCCATGTCGTGATACAGGGGCAGCCACGACAGCATGCGCGTATCGCGGTCGTGCTCCATGAGCCGCGCGATCGAGCGTTGATTGTCGATGATGTTGCCATGCGTGATCATCACGCCCTTCGGCGTGCCCGTCGATCCGGAGGTGTATTGCAGGAAGGCCACCTCGTCCGGCGCCGGCATGCGCGGCCCCGCCGACGCGCCCTGCTCGCCCGCCGCGACGAGCGCCTCGTATGTCACGAGCGTGCAGCCGGCGAACAGCTGCTGCGTCGCGCGCAGGGTCTCGAGGGTGTCGACCGACGTCGCCGGCGCGACGATCAGCGTGGCGCCGCAGTTGTCGGCGATCGCCTGCAGCTTCGCCCATTGCGCCACCTTGCGTACCTGCTGCGGATGATAGGCCGGCACGGCGATGCGCCCGGCCGCCAGGCACCCGTAGAACGCGCAGACGAACTCGGCGCTCGTCGGCAGCAGCAGCAGCACGCGCGCGCCCGGCTCGGTCAGCTGCGCGAGCCCGCGCGCGACGCGCAGCATGCCGGCATGCAGATCGCCGAAAGTGCTTTCACTTTCGATCGCTTCGCCGTCGCGCAGGATGGTCAGCGCGACACGATGAGGGTCTCGCTCGGTGTGATGCGAGAGCGTCTCGACGATGGAGGTCGGTTCGACATCCATCTGAAACACGTTCGGGTTCGAATGCGTCGTCATGGTGTGTCCAGAATGAGGTCGGTGCGAGCCGCTGCGCGCAGGCGGCTCGCGCACGGGCGCGATCTCACGCGTCGCGCAGGAACGTGGCCGCGATCGCACGGCGGTTGAGCTTCAGATTGCGGGTGCGTAACCCGCCCTCGACGTCGAAGGCGCGGTCGGTGAAGATGATCTGCGTGAGCTGGCGCTGCGCCGGCAGCGTGTCGTTGACCGAACGCACGAGCGAGCGCAGCCCGTCGGCCACCTCGGGGTCGTCCGGCCGGCGCGTCGCGATCACCACCGCGAGCCCGGCGCGTGCGCCGGCCATCACCACCGCCACCTCGACGCGCGGGTCGCGATACAGCAGCGACTCGATCGGCTCCGGATGGAACTTCTCGCCGTTGCTGGTGACGATCGCGTCCTTCTTGCGACCGACCACGCGCAGAAAGCCGTCGCCGTCCAGCTCCCCGATGTCGCCCGTCGCGACCGCGTTCGGTGCGACGTAGGTGGCGCGCGTGTCCTCCATCGGCGCATCGAAATAGCCGAGCGAGAGCAGCGCGTCGCGCGTCACGATCACTTCGCCGTCGTCGGCCAGCGACACGGTTCCCGGCTCCGCCGGCTTGCCGACCGTGCCGACCCGCACGCATCCGGGCTTGTTCCACGCGACCATCCCGGCCTCGGTGATGCCGAACGCCTCGTACAGCGCGATCCCGCAGTCCCAGAAGAAATCCAGCGCGGCGCGCTTGATCGGCGCCATCCCGGTGATCATGTAGCGAATCCTGCCGCCGGTCAGCGCCGCGAGCCGCTGCGCGAGCGCCGTGCGGTCGGCGGCCGGGCCGGCCGCCGCGCGGGCCAGCGTGTGCAGCGTCTCGTAGAGCACCGGCGGCCCGATCACGAAGGTCGGGCAGTGCCGCTTGAGCCCCGGGAACAGCCCGTGAAACGGCACCGATACCAGGTCGATGCCGTGATACAGGCAGAAGTAATACGTCATCCGCTGCTGATAGTTCGCGAACGGCAGGAAGGTCAGGAATCGCTCGCCCGGCGCCACGCCGAACGCGTCGGCATACAGGTTAAGCAAATGCGCCGTCCCGCGCCGGCTCATCACGAGCCCCTTGTTCTTGCCGGTCGTGCCGGAGCTGAACACCAGCGAATGGGTATCGGCGCCGTCCTCGACGCGCACCGGCTCGACCGCGACGTCGCTGCCGCGCGCGGCGGCGGCCGGGTCGATGTCGACGGCCCGCGCGGGCAGCGGCGCGGCGGGATCGAGCCATCCCGCATCGACGGCCAGGACGCTCAGCCGATAGCGGTCGATCAATGCCTCGCAGGTGTCGTGCAATCCGTCGTTCGGCAGCGCCACCGACACGCAGCCGAGCTGCAGGCACGCGAGGTCCCAGACCATCCACGCATAGCCGTTGGGCGCGGCGAGGCCCACTCGCGTGCCCGGCACGAGGCCGAGCCGGCGGCCGCGCGCCACCGTCGCGCACACGTCTTCGAACAGCTCGTGGAACGTCCTGACGGTTTCGCGTCCCTGATCGTCGACGAAGCTCAGGGTGTGGCTGCTGTCGCGCAGGCGCGCGACGAGATCATCGAAGGTCATCATCGGCGCTTCCCCGTCACGCGAGCGCGACGCCCTCCGCGGAGGCGTAGTACTTCTGCGCGGCGCTTTCATACATGTTCCAGAACAGCTTGCAGGTATGGCGCACCGCGAACAGCGCTTCCTGCTGCATCTGCACGGTCGTGCACAGATCGGTCACGAGCGAGATGCCTTCCGCGACGTGCGCGACGTCCTCCTTCTGGTGTACCGAGAAGAAGCGCGTATCGGCTTCGCTCAGCCCGTAGCACTTCGCGAGAATCGAGTGGCGCGCATCGCCCGCGCGGGTTTCGAGGCTCTGGCCTTCGCTCGCGATCATCACCGCGGCCGCGCCGATATGGTAGGTGTGCTCGCCCTTGCAGTTCACGAGCCGGTAATCGATCAGCTCGCGCGTGGCGTCGGACGGCGTCCATGCATCGCGTTCCTCGTCGTCGATCCGCTGCGCGCGGATGAAGTCCTCCATCAGCTCGACGTGGTTCTTCGTCTTCGAGAAGCGTCCCGTCTCTTCCTCGAACAGGTTGTACAGCAGCCGGCGCTTGTGGTCGGGGAACGGGCAGCGGAAATACAGATTCTCGATGTACTCGAGAAAATACCGGGTGATCTGGTATCCCTCGAGCGTGATGATCTTGAGCAGCCGCCAGTTCTTCTGCGGCGTGAACAGCTCCGCGAAGATCGGATGATCGAGCGTCAGTTGCTCGTCCAGCGTGTCGCGCAATGCGCGCGAGAAAGTTGCCTTGTCCATCAGCACGTGTTCGCCTGCAAGCGTCATGATCGCTCCCTGTGGGTTGGGTAGCGCTAATGTAAAGGCGGCTTTCGTCACTGAAACCTGTTCGTTCGGGCGGGTACGTTGCCCACGTGCCACGCCTGTACGCCAGGGCAGGTAGGCAGCCCGTGCGCTTGACGCTATAAAGCGTTACGCCAATGCCCCTGGAGAATTCGATGGACGATCAAGCGAACGTGTTCGCCACGCTTACCGAACTTATTCCGCAGATTGCGTCGCTCGAGGTCGCGCCGGAAATGCTGACGCGCGACACCTCGCTGACGTCGGATCTGATGCTCGATTCGATCTCGCTGCTGTCGCTGATGGCGCTGCTCGAGGAGCGCCTGGGCGTGAGCTTCGCGGCGCACACGCAGCAGGTCGCGAATCTCGATACGCTCGGCGACGCCGCCGATCTGGTCGAGATGCTGATGACGGTGAAAGCGTGAGCGCCGCCATGAACGATCGGCCGCCCCTGGACGAGGTCGCGCTCGCCGAGCCCGGCGCCGCCGCGCGCGCGGCGTCGTCCGCCGTCTGGCTGGACGCCGCCGAGCTGCACGCGCTCCGCCTCGCGGCGCAAGGCGTGCCGGCACCCGGCCAGGCCGCCGCCGTGGCGCGGCTGCGCGATGCGCTAGCCCGGGTCGACGGGGCGCGGCCCGTGATCGTGCTCGACGATCCCGTGCTGCGCGACACCCGCGCATTCGATGCCATTGCGCAGACGCTCGCGGCCGCACTCGGCGCCGACGGCAGCGCGCTCGCGCAGGCCTGCATCGTGGTGCTCGGCGATCCGCTCGCGGACGCCGCAGACGAGCGCGGAGCCGCGGCGGCAAGCGCGCTCGACACGCTGACCGATGCGGTCGCGGACATGCTGTTCGAGGTGCGCCGCCGCGCGGACGGGTACTTCGAGAATCAGGCGCTCCCGCTGCCGGGCTACGCCTCGGCCGGCACCGATCTGCTGACGGCCGAGGCCGTGCGCGCGTGGCTCGCGGCCGACGCGGACGCCGGCGTGCACGTGCTGCGCGGCGATCTGCGCATCACCTGGCACGCGCTCGCCGGCGCGGCGGCGCAAGCGATCGGCGTCGATACGCGGCCGGCCTCTGCCGGCTCCGGCACCGACGCGCTCGCCGAGCTGCTCGGCGCGAACCTGCTGCACGCCATGCATCGGCTCGGCTGCGCGGGCGAGGCGCCGCAGCGCGCCGAAGGCGTCCCGCCCCGCCGGCTGCGCTGCGCGCCGTTCGACTGGCGCTCGCGCGTGGCAGCGCGCGTCGCGCTCCATGCCGCCGCGCACGCAAGCCGCACCGCACCACGCCTGGCCGAGCTGCCGGCCGCGCGCCGCATCACGACGGGCACCGGCCACGCGTTCCTTCACACCGGTCGCGGCCCCCGCGCGCTGCTGCTCGTCAATGCCTTCGGCATACCCAACGACGTCTGGCACGATTTCGCCGCCGCGCTCGCGCCGGAGGTCGCCGTCTACTTGCTGGACGCGCTGCACGAGCAGTCCGCCGACGCGGGGTTGACGCGCCTCTACTACACGGAACCCGAGGCACCGTCGCGCTATGCGGACGCGGTGGCCGAGCTGCTCGACCTCGAAGGGCTCGCGTCGATCCATGTCGCGAGCTGGTGCGGCGGCGCGCGCTACGCGCTGGCGCTGGCGCGCGCGCTGCCGGGCCGCATCGCGTCGCTGAGCCTGATCGCGCCGTCGTTCGCCGGCGCGCAAGACTACGACGGCGCGGACAGCGCGTACGAGAACAACCTCAACACGATGTGCTCGCTGGTGGCGCGCATGCCGAAGGCGGCGGAAAGCATGGCGAAATCGATGCTGGCGATGCTCGACAAGCGCGACAAGGACGAAGCACGGTCGGGCGGCCACGCGTCGATGCTCGCCCAGGCCGACGCGGTGACGCGCCACTGGCTGCACGCACCGTTCGTCACGCCGTCCAACATGGTCGACTACAGCCGCCAGCTGCTGAATTTCCGCGCGCATCGGATCGAAGCGCAGCGCGACGACACGCTCGCCGGCCTGCCCGCGCTGCTCGTCACCGGCCAGTACGACGAAATGACATGCGCGACGCGCGCCCACGCGATCGGCGATGCGCTGCTCCGCCCGCTGCGCATCGAGCTGCGCGGCGGCAGCCACCACATGATTCACCAGAACGCGGCCCTGCTCGCGCAGCTGGTCGGCGGCTTTATCGCCGATCCCGCGCTCGCGGCCGGCGCGCTGCCGCATCCGCGGCTGTGCATGGCCGCACCGCCCGCCGGCGAGGAGATGGAGTCCGGCGAGCTGTGACGCGCGCCGTGCGCTGCCCGTTCGGACAGTTACTGGCGGGCGCCGCCAATCATTACATTCTGGTTTCATCAGCCATCCGAATCGAATCCGTCCGCACCCAGCGCCTGTTTCGCGGACGATGCCCAACCCCACGCCAACCAGCGGATCGGAGTTTTCGAATGTACGCAAATAGCCTTGTCGAACTGATCGGCGACACGCCGTTGCTGCACCTGAAGAGCCTGTCGGACGAACGGCGGGGCATCCGCGTGTACGGCAAGCTCGAGAGCTACAACCCGGGCAACAGCGTCAAGGACCGCAGCGCGCTCCAGCTGCTGCGCCAGGCCGAGCGCGACCATGGCCTGAAGCCCGGCTGGTCGATCGTCGAATCGACGTCGGGAAACATGGGGCACGCGCTCGCCATGCTGTGCGCCACGCGCGGCTACCGCTTCATCTGCGTGCTCGATCCGAAGACGCCGAAGACCAACGCGAATCTGGTCCGGGCGTTCGGCGGCGAAGTCGAAATGGTCCAGCAGCCGGACGAAACCGGCAGCTACCAGAAAAAGCGCATCGCCGTCGCCAAGGCGCTCGCCGCGAGCGTGCCGAACTGCGTGAATCTCGATCAGTACAACAATCCCGCCGCGATCGACGCGCACTACTACTCGACCGGGCCGGAGATCGTCGCGCAGCTCGCCGACCGGCTGGACGCGGTGATCGTGTCGGCCAGCACCGGCAGCCATTTGAGCGGGATCGCGCGCTACGTGAAGGAGCGCGATCCGCAGACCCGCGTGGTCGGCGTCGAGCCCGACGGGTCGGTGGTCTTCGGCGGCAGCTACCGGCCTCATCTGCAGAACGGCGCGGGCCTGAGCTTCCAGCCCGGCAACATCCGCGTCGAACTGGTCGACGAGACGATGCGCATCGCCGACCGTGACGCCTTCGTCGGCTGCCGGCGCCTCGCGCTCGACGAAGGGTTGCTGCTCGGCGGCTCGTCCGGGGCGATCGCGCATGCGGCACGGCGCTACGTGGCCGGCTGCCAGGGCCCCGCGAACATCGTGCTGGTGCTGCCGGACAGCGGCACGAAATACCTCGATACGATCTACGACGACCAATGGCTCGTCGCGCACGGGCTGCAGGCCGTGCTCGACGCGCTGCGCGATATCGAGACGCCGCCTCTGGAGGCGCGCGTCGCGGACCTCGAAACCCTGTAAACCCGAGACTGCCATGAACGATGCACTTCGCACCCCGCTCGCCGACGGCGCGCACTATCCGATCGTGTTCGAGAAGGCGGACGTCACGCATGTCGCCTATCGCTGGGCCGACACGGTCGACGACGCCCTGGGCGGGCAGATCGTCGAGCTGATGCGCCGCACGAGCGAATCCGCGCCGATCATCGGGTTCGCCGAAACGATCAGCGACGAGGAAGGCCTGGCCTATCTCGCCGAGCTGCGCGCCAACCTCGCCGCGCAGAAGGTGCGCCTGCTGACGATCTTCGCGAGCACGGGCCAGCTGATCGGCCTGTGCACGCTGCGGCGCAACCTGAATCCGAACAACCGCCATATCACCGACCTCGCGAAGGGAATGATCCACGACACGTTTCGCGGCGGCGGCGTGCTGCCGGCGGCCTTCGTCGAGATCGCGCTGCAATGCGATGCGGACGGCGTCGAGATCGTCACGCTCGACGTGCGCGACGGCACGCCTGCGCACCGCGTCTGGGAACATTTCGGGTTCCAGACGTGGGGCACGCTGCCCGACTACGCGCGCGCGCAAGGCCAGGTGCATGCCGGCCGCTTCATGATGCAGCCCGTCGCGGACCTGAAGGCCCGTTCGCTCGGCATGCTGCGCGAGCGCGTGCCGGCACGCGACGCCGAGCGCGCCGCGAGATGAGCGAGACCACCTACAGCGGGCCGATCGTCGACTCGCATTGCCATATCGCGTCGACGCGCTTCATCCCGACGGCGTTCCTCGACGGCCTGTGCGCGAACGTGCATGCCCGGCTCGCCGCGAACGGCATCCGCAAGTCCCGGGCTGAGCTGCTGGCCGCGTATCTCGACCAGAACCAGGACCACCACGGTGACGCGCTGGTGGCCGACATGACCTCGGGCGGCATCGATCAGGCCGTGGTGCTGCTGCCCGACTTCACCTACGTGATGAAGACCGACCTGACGATCGCCGAGATGTATGCGGAACACCGCGCGATCCTCGCGCGCCACGCGGGGCGGCTTCACGTGTTCGGCGGCATGGATCCGCGCTGGGGCGCGGACGGCGTCGCGCTGTTCGAGCAGGGCGTGGTCGAGTATGGCTTCTCGGGGCTGAAACTGTACCCGCCGTGCGGCTACAGCCCGAGCGACCGCAGGCTCTACCCGCTCTACGAGATCTGCCGCGCGCACCGGCTGCCGGTGCTGCTGCATATCGGCCCGACCGCCCCGACCCTCGAATTCTCGTATTCGCACCCGGACCTGCTCGACCGCGCGGCGTTCGACTTTCCCGAGGTGAACTTCATCCTCGCGCACGGCGCGGTGCATCACGTCGACGCCTGCGTGCGCCAATGCGCGTATCGGCCCAACGTGTACCTGGACATCAGCGCGTTTCTCGGCTCCCAGCATCCGCAGGGCTGGCCGGCCGCGCTCGCCGACCTGTTCCGGATGAACCTCAATCACAAGATCCTGTTCGGCACCGACTGGCCGCTGTTTCGCAACTCGGGCGGACACCGCAAGGTGATGAACCAGTTCCTCGCCCGCAGCGGGCCGCTCGCAGCGGTCGCGCCGATGCAGCGCAAGTGGCTGATGGCCGACAATGCGCGCGCGCTGCTGCCGGCCGTGCACACCGCCGATGCGGCCGCATGACGTGCTGCGGCGCGCGCGCCGGACGGCTCGCGCGCCTCGCCGGCTCACGGCCGCGGCGGCCGCCGCGCTCGCCTGCGCCGCGCTGGCCGCGAGCGGCTGGCCGGGCGCGGCCGACACCGCGGCGGCCGGAACCAGCGATGCGCCGGACGGCTGGCGCGCCGACCAGCGCGCGCTGCTGGCCTCGCTCCGGCTGCCGCCGGAGCGGCCGGCCAGCGTCGATCCGTCGAATCGCGTCGCGGCGTCCGCCGACGCCGCCCGGCTCGGCAAGCGGCTGTTCGCCGACCCGCGCCTGAGCCGCAACGGCGCTGTCGCCTGCGCGAGCTGCCATCTGCCGGGCGACCAGTTCCAGGACGGCCGGCCGCTCGCGCTCGGCATCGCCACCGGCGCGCGGCGCACCATGCCCGTGGTCGGCGCGACCGACGCGCCGTGGCTGTTCTGGGACGGCCGCAAGGACAGCCTGTGGTCGCAGGCAGTCGGCCCGATCGAGAACCCGAGCGAGCACGGCGCCACACGGCTTCGCGCCGTGCATGTCCTCGCCGAGCACTATCGTGCCGACTACGCGCGGCTGTTCGGCGCGCTGCCCGACGTCAGCCGCCTGCCGCGCGATGCCGGCCCGTTGGGTACCGGCACCGAGCAGGCGGCCTGGCGCGCGCTCGACGAGCCCACGCGCGCCGGCGTGTCACGCGCGTTCGCCAATCTCGGCAAGGCGATCGCCGCATACGAAGCGACGCTGCAATACGCGCCGTCGCGCTTCGACAGCTACCTCGACGGCGTAAGCAGCGGCAACGCGGCGCAGCTTGCCGCGCTCACGCCGGTCGAAAAGGCCGGCTTGCGCCTCTTCATCGGCAAGGCGCAATGCGTGAGCTGCCACACCGGGCCGATGCTGAGCGACCGCCAGTTTCACAACATCGGCGTGCCGCCGCGCGGCGCGGCGGCGGCCGATGCGGGACGCGCGGCGGCCATCGGCCAGGTGCTCGCCGACGAATTCAACTGCCTCGGGCCGTTCAGCGACGCGCAGCCCGCGCAATGCGAGGAGCTGCAGTTCATCTCGAACGACGATCCGCAGCTGCTCGGCGCATTCAAGACGCCCACGCTGCGCAACGTCGCGGCGCGCGCGCCCTACATGCACGCCGGCCAGTTCGCGTCGCTCGACGCGGCCGTGCGCCACTATGCCGACCCGCCGCCCGCCGCGATCGGCCGCAGCGAACTGAAGCGGATCGCGCTGTCCGACGCGGAGCAGCGGCAGCTCATCGCGCTGCTCGGCGCCCTGTCGGGCTCCATCGTCGAACGGCCGCTCGCGCGCTGAACGCGGCGGCCTCGCGCGTCACGGCGCCGTGTCCCTCACCGCCACGCCCATCACCTTCACCTGCCCGCCGAACGGCAACGCGGCGGCCTGGTAGACGGTACGCGCCGGACGGCGTTGCGCGTCGAACAGTTCCGCATACACGGCGTTCACGTCGGGCAGCGCGCCGATATCCGTGAACGCGATGTCGACGAACACCAGGTCGTGCCGCTCGAAGCCGGCCGCGGCGAGCGCGCGGAACAGGTTGTCGAACGCGCGCCGCGCCTCGTCGGCCGGCGTGCCGGGCAGGTAGCGGCCATCGGCGTCGAGCGACAACTGCCCGCTCAGATAGCAGGTGCCGTTCACGACGACCGCGTGGCTGATGGGTGACGGCCATTGCGGCAGGCCCTCGCCCGAGGTCACATAGCGTTTCATGGAAATCTCCTGGAAGGATGCGGCGCCCTGCCGGCGCGCCGCGTGGATCGGCTCGATCGGATGCGCCGTGCCGATGCCGGGTCAGAGGTAGTGCTTGACGAGCAGTTGCCACAGGTTCGACTGCGGCAGCGCGCCGAACTCGGTCGACGAGGCGCCGGCATCGATCTGCCATTGCAGGGCGACGTCGGTGCGCGCGAACCGGTAGCGGGCCTCGAGCCAGGTCAGCCGGCTGCGGTCGGCGAGGTTCATCCGCACGAATCCCGACAGGTCGAGCCGCTGAATCCACGCGTCCTGCCAGCGCGCCATCATGAACACGGCGTCGCGCGTGACGGGATCCTGCTGCGCGGCGGCCAGCGCGCGATAGGCGGCATAGGCGGCGGGCGGCCCGCTGCGCAATGCCCGCCAGCCGGCACGGTCCAGCGCGGCGCCGTCGCGGTCGTATTCGAGCGTGACGGACAGGTTGCGCGACGTGGTGCACGTCAGCCCGGCCGCCAGTTTCCAGCGAAACGCGACGTCGCCGTACGGGCGCCCCAGCGCGCGCGCGAGCGTCGAGGGCCCGCGGCCGCCCGACCACTCGGCATAGGTCACGCAGGCATTGTTCACGAGATGATCGAGCGTGAGCCCGAATTGCGGCGAACTGCCCGGCTTACCGTCGTGGTACACCATGAACTGCGGCGTGAGGTCCAGCACCATGCGCTGGCTGAACTGCAGCAGCCAGCGTGTACGCTGGTTGGTCGCGCCGAAATCCGGCGAGTACGACGCATCGCTCGGACGGTCCGCGACGCGCGGCGCGACGAGCGCACTGGCCGAGCCGCCGCTCCACAGCTGCTGGCCGCGCAGCATCACGGTGCCGAGCCGGTTCTCGCGCAGGCTCGCCGGATCCACCGAGGTCACCGAGCGCACCGCGTTGTCGCGAAGGAAATCGGTCGGGTTGTAGCCGGTCGCAACGCCGAGCCGCACGTTGACGCGGCCGGCCTGCAGCAGCGTCTTGCCGCCGCCCAGCCGGCCGTCCAGGTACAGTTCCTTCAGCGTGTTGATCGCCGCCGCGTCGCCGTCGAAGCGCAGCGGGCCGTTCAGGTCGAGCCGATCGGCGAAGTTCACGCTCCAGCCGCCCGCCAGCGCATGCCGCGCAAACAGGTCGAGCGAGAGCCGCCCGGCCGTGCGCAAACCGCCCCCAGGGCGCACCTCGGCGAGCCGCAGGCCCGGTTCGATGCTGAACCGGTAGTTGCGCTCGTCGACCGTCTGCACGGGCGTCGCATCGGCCAGCGCGAGGCCCGCCGCTTCCGCGTCGTCGGCACGGCACACGCTCGTCGCGCAGCACGTCAGCACGGCCAACGCGATGCAGGCTCGGCGCGTCATTGAGGCTCGAAACGCGCCATGAAATCGGACTGGAACCACGCGTCGGGAATCTCGCGCGCGACATAGTCCGCATAGCGCATCACCGTCACCAGGTTCGGATTGAGCCCGTCGATGATGACGATTTCGGTCGGCCGCAGCGCGCCGAGCTGCTGCTGGTAGCGCCGGTAGAACGCGGTCTTGAGAAGCTTGCCGCTTTCGCTGAAGAAACGCGCCTTGACGGGCCGCGAGTCGGTCGTGTCGATCCACATCTCGACCGCGTGATAGGTCATGTCGGGTACGCTCTGCACGAGCTTCAGGCGGTAGGCGCGGCGCGTCTGGCGCTCGCCGTCCTGCACCTCCTCCTCGCCTTCGAGCTGCGCGCGGTAGCCTTGCGCGAAGTTGACCGTGACCACGTCGCCGTTCGACGCCTGCCCGAGCAGGCGCTGCTGCGGCGAGATGCGGATCGTCGCCTTGCTGGCCGGATCGAAGAACCACAGATCGTTGCCGCTCTTGAGCATCAGCTTGTTCGCGTCGCGCGCCGGCGCGACGAAGCGGATCAGGCTGCGGAACTGGCCGCTCGCCGGATTGATCCGCGAATACGCGGCCAGCGCGTTGGCGTCCGTCTGTTTGCCATCGGTGTACTGGGTCAGCGTGACGTTCAGCGAGAACGGCTCGCCCGGATTGCGCACGGCGTCGCTGGCGGCCAGGATGCGCTGCGGATCGGGCGCGGCCGCGGCGGTGCCGCACGCGAGTGCGACGAGCGCGGCCGCGCAGCGGCGCGCCATCGTATGCATCTGCATGAAAATCCTCTCCAGGCGGGTATCGGGATGAGCGGGGTGAGCGGGGCGAACGGCGCGCGCACGCGCGCGGCTCAGTAGCCGGGGTATTGCATCTGCAGCGCCACCCATGCGGCCGTGCGCTTGCCGAACTCGGTGGCGATCGCCTCCAGCGACGCGTCGAGCGCGTGCAGCGGATGCTGCGTGACGGGTGCCGGCAGCATGCGCGCCGGCGCATCGACGCCCGCGACCCGGTCGGGCACGATCGTCAGCCCGCGGCGCGTGCGCAGCGGCTCGCGATTCGCGGCGACGGTGTACGCGGTCGAACGGAACGTCGTCGAATACGCGTCCGCCTCCAGCACCAGCGCGATTTCGTCGACGCCCGGCGCGATCGGAATGCCGTAATCCTCGTGAGCCCAGAACTGCACGTAGTTGCCGGCAATCGTCGCCATCGCCGGCAAGCCGAGGCTGAAGCGCTCGCTCGCGATCTCCGACGACCAGGCGGGGCGGCCGAGGCGCTCGCCCACCTGCAGCGCACGCGCACGGCCGGCGATGGCCTCCACGAGTGCGAGCGACACGGGAATCGTCGCGGTCACGCCGGTGGTCGTGACGACCTTGCCGTCGGAGACGTAGCGCTTGCCGTCGACCCAGCGCGTATCGGTGAACTTCTTGCGCAGATCGTCCATCGAGTACCAGTGGCCGGTCGCACGGCGGCCGTCCAGCAGGCCCGCGCGGGCGACCACCCACACGCCGTCGCACACCCCGATCACGGTCGCGCCCTTCTTCGCCTGCCCGGCCACCCAGGCGATCAGCGCCGGGTCGCTGTCGCGATGCACGGCGGGCACGATCACGTAGTCGGCGCCTTCGGGCACGCGCTGGTCGAACTGTGCGGTGGTCTCGTCGGGGATCAGGTTCATCGGCGCCGGAAACATCCGGATCGGGCCGGGCTTCGTCGCGAGCGCGACCAGGTCGGCCGCGCCCGATTCCGCGACGATGCCGTAGGGCACCACGTAATCGGTCAGTTCGGTGTAGTAGTTCTCGCCGACCACGGCCACGACCGGACGCGTGCGCCCGAAGCGCGGCGTATAGGCGGGCAGGCGGTCCGCGCGCTCGGCGGCGGGCGCGGCGGCGGCCGTGCCGCTCGCCGGGCCGGCCTGGGCGGCGCCCGCGGCGCCGGGCACGACTTGCGCGAACAGCAGCAGCATCCAGTACACCATGACTTTTCGCATCGAAACTTCTCCGTGGATGGGATGGATCGGGGCCGTCGGCGCGCGGCCCGCGGGGCGCGTCACGACGCGGCGGCCGGGGGCAGCACGACGTTGAAGGTCACGTCGTCGTCGCCCTGCGCGGCCCGCACCTTCAACGTGATCGTCCACCAGCCGGGCATGCTGAACTTCATGCCCTCGAGCCGGTAGCCGCCGCCGCCGGCCGATACGACGCGCGGACGGGTCGGCAGGCCATGCCCGTGCTGCGGCATGCCGCCGGCCACGTCGATGCGCGCGCCGCTCACCGGCTCGCCGGATGCGCGGCTCAGCGCGACGCGCCAGGCGTGGATCCGGTTCAGCGGCAGCGCCGCGGGCGGCTCGGGCGGAACGAGCGTCACGACATAGGTGCCGCCCGACGTCGGCTGGGTCAGCGCGAGATTCAAGCCGGCCGGCGGCCGCGAATCGCCCGACACGCCGCAGCCGGCAAGCCAGGCCACCCCGCCGAGCACGGCGATTCTCATGATGAATTGCCGACGCAACTCTTTCATATTCATTTCGATTACGCAAGCATGCCGTGCACGCTCAGGCATAACGAAGCGCATCGACGATCTCCATCCGGGCCGCGCGACGGGCCGGCAGCAACGCGGACAACATCGACACGACCAGCAAGCCCAGGGCGGTACACACGATCAGGTCGTTTTCTCCCCACACGCGAATGATCAGCGGCACCGGCGAGCGGCCGGGCGGCGTCCAGGTGAGGCCGCCGTGATTGATCGCGCCCGCGAGCAAGGCCGCGCTCGTCACGCCGAGCAGCGCGCCGATCACGCCGAGCAGCATCCCTTCGCAGAGGAACAGCCGGCGCACGCCGCCGCGGCGCAACCCCATCGCGCGCAGCGTGCCGATTTCGACCGTCCGCTCGAACACCGCGGTGCTCATCGTGTTGCCAACCGTGAACAGCACGATCGCGGCGATCAGCAGCGCGACGAAGCCGAACAGCGTCGTGAACATCGCGAGCGCCTGGCCGTAGAACGGATTCAGCACGGTGTAGTCGACCACTTCGGTATCCGTATCGCCGAACCGGGTGCGCAGCAGCGTGTCGAGCCGGGCCTTCGCGGCCGGCAGATCCGACGTATGGCGCAGCTGCACGACGATGGCCGTGGCCTTCGGCGGCTCGTTGCCGTACACCAGGCGCTGCGCTTGCGCGAGATGCAGCCCGACGTACATGTCGTCGTACTCCTTGATGCCCTGCCGCTCGGCCTTCACCGCGCGCAGCTCGGCGACATTCGGCGCACCGCGCGCGGTCGCCGCCAGCAGCTCGATGCGGCTGCCGTTCGCGCCGGCCGGCGAGGCGGCGCGCATCCCGTTGGCGAGCGCCGCGATGTCGCCCGGCAGCGCGGGCGCGTCGGCCGGGCCGGCCGCCCGCTTCGGCGGCTGGCAGTCGGCTACCTGGAGCGGGGCGCACAATTCGAGCACGCGCGCGAGCCCCGTGCCGATCACCGCCGCGTCTTGCGCCGTGCCGGTGAGCGCCATCGGCGGAATCGTGACCGGGAAGCGATAGTCGTTCCATTCGCGCATCCGGTTCTGGTCGGCCACCCGCACGCCGAGCGCAAGCGCGGTGCGCGACAGGCCCGCATCGAAGTTGCCGGCGATGCCCTGCAGCTGCAGCGTCGGCGTCGCCACCAGCAGCATCGGCGCCAGCACGGGATCGGCCTTCACCGCGTCGATGATCGTCTGGTAATTGCCGATTCCGTACTCGGATGGATTGCCGCTGCCGAATTCGTAGAACCCCTTGCGCTCGATCTGCAAGTGGCCGCCGTATTTCACGTAGTCCGTCTGCAGGCCATACGTGATGTTGCGCGTATAGCCGCCGAACAGCAGCACCGCGTGGGCGCCCACGATCATCGCCAGCAGGGTCGTGATCGAGCGGCGGCGGTTGCGCAGCAGGTTGCGCAGCGCGAGAGAAAGCGTCTTCATGCAAGGACCTCACGAGTATCGGCATGCGTGAGCGCTGATACGCAGCCGTCGGCGATGTGGATCACGTCGTCGCCCGCGGCGAGCACCTGCGGGTCGTGCGACGAAATCACGAAGGACACGCGCCGCTCGCGCTGCAGCCGCTTCATCAGCGCGATGATCTGCTGGCCGGTCTTGCTGTCGAGGTTGGCGGTCGGCTCGTCCGCCAGCACCAGGTTGGGTGCCGCAACGAGCGCACGCGCGATCGCGACGCGCTGGCGCTGGCCGCCGGACAGCTGGCCCGGACGATGATGCGCCTTGTCGGCCAGCCCGACCGCATCGAGCATGTCGCGCACGCGCTGCGCACGCTCCGCCTGGGTCAGCCGCATGCCGGCCAGCAGCAGCGGATACTCGACGTTCTCGTGCGCCGTGAGCACCGGCAGCAGATTGAAGTTCTGGAACACGAAGCCGAGCCGGCGCGCGCGGAAATCCGACAGCGCGTCGTCCGAGAGGCGGCCCACGTCTTCGCCGGCGACGACGATGCGGCCGCGATCGGGCCGGTCGACGCAGCCGACGAGATTCAGCAGCGTCGACTTCCCGCTGCCGGACGCGCCGGCGATCACGGTGAATCTTCCGTCGCGAATCTCGAGCGTGACGTCGCGCAGCGCGGTCACGTTGACGGAACCCATCAGATACGACTTCTCAACGGCTTCGAGTTTTACGGCGTTCATGGTCTCGATCTACGAAGTTGGCGGCCCACGACAGCAGGAGCGATCGCGCTGCGCAGAATATCAACTTGGCGCGCGCGGCAAACCTGTTCGATGGGGCAGCGCGGCGCTTGCAAGCGCTCACGCACGGCGCGCGAGGTCAGGCCGTACCCGCGCGCGGCGGGCAACGCGCCATGCGTCGCCTGGCCTGCGCGTTCGCACGGGCCAGCGCGGCGCCCGCGCCCCCGCTTGCCCCGGCTCTGGTTTCAGACCGGCATGCTGGTCAATCCACCTCCCGGGTTCGTCCTGCGCCGCCCGCAAGCCGCGGCGGCCGATCGGCTGTTGCGCTTTCCTTGCGCCGGCGGCGGATCGCTCTCGTATCGGCGCTGGGCGCTCGCGCTGCCGGGCTGGCTCGAAGTCGCCGCCGTCGAGCCGCCGGGGCGCCGCATCGGCTCGCCTCAGTGAAAGGGCAAGGCCACGCGCGTGACGAGGTCCGCCCCAGGCGCGAGCGTCCGGCCTGAAAGCTGCCTGCGGCCGGTGCCGCGACAAAGGCCCGACAGGTCCCGGCCGCGGGCCGCCGCGCGCCCGCGCCCCCCTCGCGATCCGCCTCGTCGAGGGCGTGCCGCCGCCATGCTGTCCACGCCTGGCTGCCGGCGGCCCCGAGGCTCACACCAGCACGCGCTCGATCCCGCCGTGGTTGGCGCGCGCCACATAGTCGGCCATCCAGTTCTCGCCCAGCAGGCTGCGCGCGATCTCGACCACGATGTAGTCGGCCTCGATGCCGGCATCCTCGTTGTAGCGCGACAGCCCCTGCAGGCACGACGGGCAGCTCGTCAGGATCTTCACGTCCGCCTGGCCCGCCACGGCCGCGCCGTCACCCGACACCACCGGAATGTTGCGCAGCCGCGCCGCCCCCTTGCGGATCTCCTCCTCCTTGCGGAAGCGGATCTGCGTCGACACGTCCGGCCGCGTGACCGCCAGCGTGCCCGACTCCCCGCAGCAGCGGTCGTTCTTGGCGATCCGGTAGCCGTCCCGCTCCGCGCCCATCAGCTCGTTGACCAGCTTGACCGGGTCCATTGTCTTGATCGGCGTGTGGCACGGGTCGTGGTACATGTAGCGCGTGCCCGTCACCCCCTCCAGTTTCATCCCCTTCTCGAGCAGGAACTCGTGGATGTCGATGATCCGGCAGCCCGGGAAGATCTTGTCGAATTCATAGCCGGCCAGCTGGTCGTAGCAGGTGCCGCACGACACCACCACCGTCTTGATGTCGAGATAATTCAGCGTGTTCGCCACGCGGTGGAACAGCACCCGGTTGTCGGTGACGATCTGCTCGGCCTTGTCGTACTGCCCCGAGCCGCGCTGCGGATACCCGCAGCAGAGGTAGCCCGGCGGCAGCACCGTCTGCACCCCGGCCTCCCACAGCATCGCCTGCGTGGCCAGACCGACCTGCGAGAACAGCCGCTCCGAGCCGCAGCCCGGAAAGTAGAACACCGCCTCCGAATCGACCGAGGTGGTCTTCGGGTTGCGGATGATCGGCACGATCTTGTTGTCCTCGATGTCCAGCAGCGCCCGCGCCGTCTTCTTCGGCAGGTTGCCCGGCATCTTCTTGTTCACGAAGTGGATCACCTGCTCGACCACCGGCGCCTTGCCGGTGGTCGCCGGCGGCCGCGCCGTCTGCTTCCTGGCCAGCGTCTTCAGCAGGTCGTTGGCCAGGCGCTGCGCCTTGTAGCCCACGCCCATCATCACGCTGCGCGCGGCGTTGATGGTCCGCGCATTGGTGGCGTTCAGGAAGAACATGCCCGCCGCCTGGCCCGGATTGAACTTCTTCTTGCCCATCTTGCGCAGCAGGTTGCGCATGTTCATCGTCACGTCGCCGAAGTCGATCTTGACCGGGCACGGCGTGGCGCACTTGTGGCAGACCGTGCAGTGATCGGCCACGTCGTTGAACTCGTCCCAGTGCTGGATCGACACGCCGCGCCGCGTCTGCTCCTCGTACAGGAACGCCTCGACCAGCAGCGAGGTCGCCAGTATCTTGTTGCGCGGGCTGTACAGCAGGTTCGCGCGCGGCACGTGCGTCGCGCAGACCGGCTTGCACTTGCCGCAGCGCAGGCAGTCCTTGACCGACTCGGCGATCGCGCCGATGTCGGACTGCTGCATGATCAGCGACTCGTAGCCCATCAGCCCGAAGCTCGGCGTATAGGCGTTGCGCAGGTCCGCCCCCTCCATCAGCTTGCCCTGGTTGAAGCGGCCGTGCGGATCGACGCGATGCTTGTACTCGCGGAATTCGCGCAGCTCCTCCTCGGTCAGGAATTCGAGCTTGGTGATGCCGATGCCGTGCTCGCCCGAGATCACGCCGTCGAGCGAGCGCGCGATCCGCATGATGCGCGCCACCGCGACGTGCGCGTCCTGCAGCATCTCGTAGTTGTCGGAATTGACCGGAATATTGGTGTGGACGTTGCCGTCGCCCGCGTGCATGTGCAGCGCCACGAACACGCGCCCGCGCAGCACCCGCTTGTGGATCGCCTGCGCCTCGTCGAGGATCGGCTTGAACGCCCCGCCGTTGAAGATCGCGCGCAGCTCCGCGCGCAGCTCCTGCTTCCACGACACGCGGATCGTGCGGTCCTGCATGATGTGGAATACCGTCGCCTCGGGCTGCGCGTCGGCGCGCGCGGCGAAGCCCGCCGCGAGCTTCCCGTGGCCGAGCTGCACGAGGTAGTGCTGCGCCTCGCGCAGCGGCATGTCGAGCCGCTCGCGCAGGAATTCCCAGCGCGCGCGCACCTGGCGCAGCAGTTCCAGCGCGTGCTGGACGCGGTCCTCGAGCAGTTCGGCGCTGGGGATCTCGTTGGCGTCGTCGCTCTTGCCAAGCGGCAGGTCCCCGGTGCGGAAGAACGCCTCGAGCGCCTCGAGCAGCTGCAGCTTGTTCTTGATCGACAGCTCGATGTTGATGCGCTCGATCGCGTCGGTGTACTCGCCCATCCGGTTCAGCGGGATCACGACGTCTTCGTTGATCTTGAACGCGTTGGTGTGCTTGGCGATCGCCGCGGTGCGGCTGCGGTCGAGCCAGAAGCGCTTGCGCGCCTCGGCGCTGACCGCCACGAAGCCCTCGCCGCTCTTGCCGTTGGCCATCCGGATCACCTCCGAGGTGGCCGCGGCCACCGCGTCGGCGTCGTCGCCGACGATGTCGCCGATCAGCACCATCTTCGGGAACGCATTGCGCTTGCTCTTGGTGGCATAGCCGACCGCGCGCAGGTAGCGCTCGTCCAGATGCTCCAGGCCGGCGAGGATCGCGCCGCCCTGCTTCGAGGTCTCGAACAGGTAGTCCTTGATCTCGACGATGCTCGGGATCGCCTCGCGCGCCTGGCCGAAGAATTCGAGGCAGACGGTGCGCGTGTGCGCGGGCATCTTGTGCAAGATCCAGCGCGCCGAGGTGATGAGCCCGTCGCAGCCCTCCTTCTGCACGCCCGGCAGGCCCGCCAGGAACTTGTCGGTGACGTCCTTGCCGAGCCCTTCCTTGCGAAAGCGCCGGCCCTCGATCTCGAGCATCTCGCTCTTGATCAGCTTCTCGCCCGGCGCGTGGGCGCCGTCGAACCATTTCAGCTCGAAGCGCGCGAGCGCGACGTCGTGGATCTTGCCCTGATTGTGCTCCTGGCGCGTGACCTCGAGCCAGTTGCCGTCCGGATCGACCATCCGCCACCAGGCCAGGTTGTCGAGCGCGGTGCCCCACAGCACGGCCTTCTTGCCGCCCGCGTTCATCGCCACGTTGCCGCCGATGCACGACGCGTCGAGCGAGGTCGGATCGACCGCGAACACGTAGCCGGCCGCCTCGGCCGCCTCGGTCACGCGGCGCGTGACGACGCCCGCGCCGGAGAAGATGGTCGGCACCTTGTGCGCGACGCCGGGCAGCTCGGTCAGCTCGACCGCGCCGAGCTGCTCGAGCTTCTCGGTGTTGATCACGGCCGAGAACGGCGTGAGCGGCACCGCGCCGCCCGTGTAGCCGGTGCCGCCGCCGCGCGGGATCACGGTCAGGCCCAGCTCGATGCAGGCTTTCACGAGCGCGGCGATCTCCGCCTCGGTGTCGGGCGTGAGGATCACGAACGGGTATTCGACGCGCCAGTCGGTGGCGTCGGTCACGTGCGAGACGCGCGCCAGCCCGTCGAAGCGGATGTTGTCCTTCTGCGTGCAGCGGCCGAGCGCCTTGGTGGCGCGGCGGCGCAGCTCGGCCATCTGCTCGAACTCGCGCGCGAACGCGTCGACCGCGCCGCGCGCGGCCACCGTCAGCAGCGCCACGCGCGAGGCGCGGTCGTGGCCCGCGTCGTCGTCGTGCGTGCTGAGGTCGGCCTGGCGCCGCTTGTCGATCTCGGCGAGCCGGTGGTTCAGCGCGTCCACCAGCATCTGGCGCCGCTTCGGGTTGTCGAGCAGGTCGTCCTGCAGGTACGGGTTGCGACGCACCACCCAGATGTCGCCGAGCACTTCGTACAGCATGCGGATCGCCCGGCTCGCGCGATGTTCGCCGCGCAATACATCGAACAGGTGCCAGGCCCGCTCGTCCAGCAGACGAAGGACGATCTCGCGATCGGCAAACGAGGTGTAGTTATACGGTATGTCGCGCGACGGCCGGTGTACTCCGTCGAAATCCCAGACGCGATCGAGCAGGTAGGACAGGGGTTGTCGGGCGTTCATGGGGATCGACGAAACAAGAGGTTACGCAACCGGACACAAGATGATCTGTAGAAGTTCAGACTTGATCTGACAGTAAGGCCTTGCCAAGAGGCGGGGTTACCCGTTTTGATAGAGGTGCGAATCTTCATCAAAACAGCGCGCAAGCGCCAAGGAGTAACCCCGTGAGTAGTCTCAACCAAAATGTCATCCGCCACAAGATCGGTCTGCTGAATCTGGCCGCCGAGCTGGGCAACGTGTCGAAAGCCTGCAAGGTGATGGGGCTGTCGCGCGATACGTTCTACCGCTATCAGAACGCCGTGGCCGAGGGCGGCGTCGATGCCCTGTTCGACAGCAATCGGCGCAAGCCGAATCCCAAGAATCGAGTCGATGAAGCGACGGAAATCGCCGTGCTGGCCTATGCCATCGAGCAGCCCGCCCACGGGCAGGTTCGGGTCAGCAACGAATTACGCCGGCGCGGCATTTTCGTGTCTGCATCCGGCGTTCGTTCGATCTGGCTGCGTCACGCGTTGTCGTCCTTCAAGCTGAGGCTCGTGGCGCTGGAGAAGCAGGTCGCTGAAAAAGGCATCGTGCTGAGCGAGGACCAGGTGGCCGCGCTGGAAAGAAAGCAGGACGACGATGTGGCTCATGGCGAAATCGAAACCGCTCATCCCGGCTATCTGGGCTCGCAGGACACGTTCTACGTGGGCACGATCAAGGGCGTAGGCCGGATTTACCAGCAGACCTTCGTCGACACCTACAGCAAAGTGGCGATGGCCAAGCTGTACACGACCAAGACGCCGATCACGGCGGCCGATCTGCTCAATGACCGGGTGTTGCCGTTCTTCGAGGAGCACGGCATGGGTGTGATCCGCATGCTGACCGATCGAGGCACGGAGTATTGCGGCAAGCCGGAATCGCACGATTATCAGCTGTACCTGGCGCTGAACGACATCGAGCACACCAAAACCAAGGCGCGACATCCGCAGACCAATGGCATCTGCGAGCGGTTCCATAAAACCATCCTGCAGGAGTTTTATCAGGTCGCGTTCCGCCACAAGCTCTATCTGACGCTGGCGGAACTGCAGGTCGATCTCGATACTTGGCTGATGTACTACAACGGCGAGCGAACGCATCAAGGTAAGATGTGTTGTGGTCGCACGCCTTTGCAGACGCTCATCGCGGGCAAGGAGGTGTGGAAGGAGAAAGTGAGCCACCTGAATCTGATCTGACAGTCACGCACCGTCGGAACGGGTAACTGTCAGATCGGGTCGCGACTTCTACAGATGATCGCGAGGCAATCTTCAACCTTCAGGCCGAGACGACATGTTCGAAACCGCATCGGACTAGCCCACCACGACCGCGTGGATCACATCGAATGCGCGCTTCGCGATCACGGCCGTCAGCACGCCGATCAGCGGCGGCGCAAGCACGCCGGTCACGCCGAGCAGCACGCGGCCCGGCACCGGCAGCCCGGGCCGCTTCCACGCGATGTAGAGCGCAGCGGGCGGCATGAACAGGATCGACAGAACATAGGCCTTGTACGTCAACCCATGGCGCGCCACGAACGCTCCAATCTTTTCCTTGAACGACATATCTCGACTCTCCTAGATCAGGCCCAGACGGCTGACTTTCGCCACCGCCTGCGCGCGGTTGGTGACACGCAGCTTTTCGTATACGTTGGTCAGATGAAACTTGACCGTGCGCTCCGACATGCACAGGATTCGCCCGATTTCCCAAGCAGTCTTGCCTTCGACGACCCACTTGACGACTTCGGACTCCTTCCTGGTGAATTGAAACCCCTCGCCGTCGGCGCTTCCCACACCATCCGTCTCGGCCGCGGGCATTCGCGCCTCGCCATGGCTGCGATCCGGGATCTTCTGCGTCAGCGCCGCATGCAGATGCATGGCGATGAAACTCAGGATCAGGGCCGAGTGCAGCGACTCGTCCTCGCATTTCAGCTGCAGCACCGTGCGGATCGCGGCGGGGTCGCCAGACGAGGCACCGATGCAGGCCACGATGCCCTGCCCGCGCATGTACGATGCGACATCGGCCTCCGACGCATGCAGCGACGACCTGTCGGTATCGAGATCGCGCCAGCGATACGTGTGATCCTGCTGGTCGGACAAGGCAAAGCAATCGAGGTATCGGTCGATGTCGAGCGTGGACCCGAACAGCGTCACGCCCCGCCGGGCGTCCGCGAGATTGACGAGCGTCCCGTAGCGATAAATCAGCCCGTGCGGCCGCGTATCGCCACGGCCCTCGTGCAGGATCAGGCACCTGTCGAACGGAATCACCTTCCTGATCTTTTCAGCCAGTTGATCGAAACCTTCCGTCAAGCCGTTGGGGCGAAGAATATCGCCGATAACGCGAGCAAAAGTCACTTGACGACCCCCTAACAAAAATGCGTGACATGTGAGCAACGGCAGGCGCAGCAGCCCGTCTCAGGCTTGCCGAGCACGCGACGACAGCCGCGAGCCGGCAAGTGGCGGTGATTTCCTGCTTCCCGCCACACTTCGGCACTCAATGCAGCGGACAGCGGCGCCCCGAAACATGCTTCTCATCTCGTCGACTGTCCTCATATATTTAGGGATCAATCGAATTCGCGAAAAACCAGGCCTCCATTCAAAAATGAATTTTTGAATGATTAAAATATTAATTATTTATGCATGAGTGATTTTAGAATGACCTCATGCCATCAGCCGACACGGCACGATGCTTCATCGATGCACGTCATATCGACTTCACATTCCACTTTTCTTCCTACGATTGTTTAGATGTGCGGCCGATTGGATTTCATTCGTGGATGTGGTAACGGTTCTAAAGTTGCGCAAGTATATCCGAATCCTCACCGCAAACAACATCATTCCGCAGAAATATGTAATGTTTCTTTCGATTGAATTACGTCGAGAATTTTCACGAAATACGCACCCATCGTCGTCAAACATACCGCTACCTCTGCTTTTCTCGACTTCTCCGGTTGCCTCATCGGACGTCTCGGCTGCCATGAATCGGGTTGGCAGGCCAAAAATCTTTCATTTCTTTCAGTGTT
This sequence comes from Burkholderia glumae LMG 2196 = ATCC 33617, assembly GCF_000960995.1. Taxonomy (NCBI): domain Bacteria; kingdom Pseudomonadati; phylum Pseudomonadota; class Betaproteobacteria; order Burkholderiales; family Burkholderiaceae; genus Burkholderia; species Burkholderia glumae. The sequence continues at coordinate 3,461,132 of NZ_CP009435.1, forward strand.
GCCAAAGTCGAGATTGTTCAGCTTTTTGCAAAATAACCGCGCCGAACAATCTGGCGGATTATTTAATCTATTCCTTGGAATCTTGGGAGCTTCGCGCGCAGAAGATTTCGAGCGTGAAACGCGCCATGCGGATTGCCGGCTGCAGGCATATTGGCGCGTCAGCGACGTCTCCCCGCCCCCGCGTAACACAATGCTTCAGCGTTCCATTGCAGAGGCAGGAGATTGGGCATGAAGAAACGATTCACCGAAGAGCAGACCGATGGTTTCCCGCACGAGGCGGGGGCGGGCTTACCGATCAAGGAACGCTACGGTCAGCGTGAATCGTCCCAAGGCGCGCTGGATTTCCGGGCACGGCGCATCATCACGCTTGGCTCGGGCGCAGCGCTGCGATGGTTCACCCGAGCCGAGCAACATGGCGCCAGTAACTCGAAGGGACAATCCGCAAGACTTTGCAGATCGACTCGCCTCCGCAGGTGTCGCGATTGTTGATCGATGAAGGCTTCAGGGCTTGAAACGGCGGTCGAGTTCGGCCTGGCTGAACAACGCGCGGACCAGCTTGAGAATCTCGTTGGTCTTGCGCAATTCCTTGTTCTCGCGCTCCAACGCCTTCAGGCGCTCACGCTCGTTGGTGGTCAGGCCGTGGCGTTCGCCGTTATCGATCTCGTCGCGCTTGACCCAATCGTTCAGCGTTTGCGGCGTGCAGTCGATCATCGGCGCAATTGACTCGCCCGGCGCCAACAGCGGCGGATGCTAGCTACGCTGCTCTTGCACCAGGCGGACTGCACGTTCGCGGATTTCAGCAGAAAATTTGCTCAATTTCTTGTGCACGGCTCCGCCCTCTCAAGAGTTGGAGCCTCCCTCAATCTCCGGGGAGATTCACATCGTCCGCCAACGCCTCGTTGAAAAGACGTCAGATTCCCAAAATGCCCGCCGGTGCTCCATGCAGTCCTGCGATGAACCCGTTTTCGTCCGTTCCGGCGTCCCGCGACGCTGGCGCATACGCTAAACAGGCGGCTTTTTCACCGTCATCTCCACGCATCGGAAAGACCTGCCTAGTCGCACAATTTACGCCAAGGAACATTTGCGCCGAGATCATGACTCTTCTGTACGAGCAGCCGCTTGTCGCCCCGCTGACGCCCGAGCAACAGCTTGGGCAGGATATTGCGCTCGTATTACAGACAGTGCTCGGCCACCATCACAAGGGCGAATTCGACGACGCGCTCGCGCTGTATCGCGCCATGCTCGGCGCGAAGCCGCACCACGCCGACGTCATTTACAACCTCGATGTGCTGCTTGGCCAAAGGGATCGCACGGCCGACGCATTGCCGCTTTTCGAGCAGTGCCTCGGACTGCGTCCGCACAACGGTCAATACTGGACCGTCTAGACCAACCGGCACTGTCAATTGAAACCAGCACTCCTGCGAGAATTCCCCCATGGCGACGCCATCCAAATTCGATAACGACACCTTCCCGCTCACGCGGGCACACATGGACGCGTTCGTTCGGCGCACCGCCGACCGGCTCACGGAATGCACCGGCAAACTGCTTGAAGTGGGCCCGCAGGACCGCTCGCTCGTGCGCCAGTGTTTCACGAATTTCAGCGTGGACACATTCGACGTGGTCGGCACCTACAAGCCAACGATCATTGGCGATATCACCAAAGTCAATGCTGCCATCCCGGATAGCGCATACGACGTGGTGGTGTGCATGGACGTGATCGAACACACGCTGAACCCGTTCGACACGATCAAGGAAATCCGCCGCATTCTGAAACATGAAGGCCATCTGATGATTTCCGCGCCGTTGAACTGGCGCATTCACGGCCCTTCGCCGGATTGCTGGCGCATTACCGAACACGGCTGGAACGTGCTGCTGCGTGACTTCGACATCGTGGAGATCGACATTCTGGAGTCGCCGGAGCGTGAGCTCTTTCCGTTGAAATACAACGTGCTCGCGAAGTGCAACAAGTTCAAGAACACACCAGACAACGAACTGACATTCCGTTTCATCTGATCAAGCATATGAAAAATACTTTGGCATCGGTCGAAGCGGCCATCGAACAGATCGATTCGCAGATTTTCAATTTGAACGTTTTCAAAGAGACCGGCGTGTTCGTAATGCGCGACGCGATTCCGCAGTCCGTCGTGCAGGCGTGGCAGGCCGAATGGCAGGCGTTCTACGACACGCAATTGGCCGAGGGGCGCGACGTCAACAAGGCGAATCCGGTTTCCCTGAACGAGCAGTTGCCGCCAAAGCTCGCCTCCATGTACAAGGAGCCGGTTTTTGCCGAGACGTTCAAGCAGATTTTTGGGGATCACGTCGCGCTGTATAACCATCGTTTCGTGATCAAGGACAAATTCAGCCCGAACAAAGTGTTCCTGCATCAGGACAGCTGCTATCACCTCGGTAACCTGAACAAGTGCAGCATGTTCGTGCCGCTAAGCATAGTGAACGCGGATAACGGCGGCATGTCGTTCTACGCGGGTTCGCATAAACTCGGCGTGCTAGGCGATGCGGGCGAGATCAACCCAGACAGCTTTGAGTTCAAGTGGCCCAAGGTCACGCCCGAACTGAATCCGGGCGACTTCGTCATCATGAATAGCGCGTTGTGGCACGAGTCCGGTCCGAACGTGTCCGGCATCGACCGCATCATGGCCGACACCATCGTGCAGCCCGCCGACGATCCCACCGGAAAGGATCTGCTGTGTGGTGAATGGCAGACGGACATTTTCTATTCGCCGGTCAACTACATTCGCTACTTCGTCAATTCGCGCGTCCTGAAACTCATCAAGTACGAGAAAGAGCGCGCCGCCGTCGCCAGTTGATCACGGACGTTGCTGCGCAGCGCAGACACAGTGCTCGTAGCACGCTCGGCGTTCATGGCAATTCTCCCGTCCGGTAGGTGGGATCAGAAGTAGAATTTTCAGCAAAGGGAATTCTACGCAATGAAGAAGCCGAAGTTCACGGATAGCCAGATCATGGAAGCGCTCGAGCGCGCGGAAGCTGGGGTGGCGGTGCCGGAGATTTGTCGGGAGTTGGGCGTTAGCACGGCGACCTTCTACAACTGGCGGAGCAAGTAAGGCGGGATGGACGCGTCGCTGATGGCGCGGATGAAGGAGTTGGAATGTAAAGGGCTTCGGCGGGAACCATAAGCGCGTGTACCCGACTTAGAGGCCAGTTCAAAAACTCCCGAGAGGGGCTGTTTACTTCCTCGGCAAGCTGTTAACCTTGGGCATCAGAACAACGGAAGTCCAAGGATGGAAGCGCCAATCATTGACGACGAACTGTGGATACTGATCGAACCATTGCTGCCACCTGCGAAGCTTCGAGCGAAGAGCGATCCTGGTCGCCCGCGCGTGTCCGACCGTGCGGCTCTCAACGGCATCCTGTTCGTGTTCAAAACGGGAATTCGTTGGAACCACTTGCCGACTCGTCTGGGCTTTGGCTCGGGCGCCACATGCTGGCGGCGATTGAGCGACTGGCAAAAGGCTGGTGTATGGGACCAACTGCACGAGTTGCTACTCGACAAGTTGCGTGCGGCCGGCCAAATCGATCTGTCATACGCTGCGGTCGATTCGTCGTCCGTGCGCGCCGTTGGGGCGGGCGAAAAACTGGCCCGAACCCCACCGATCGCGCGCGACCCGGTTCCAAGCACCACGTCCTCGTAGACGCCAACGGCGTTCCTCTCGTTGCGATCCTGACTGGCGCGAACACCAACGACGTCACGCAGTTGCTGCCGCTCGTTGATGCGATTCCACCCATTCGCGGCGTTCGTGGCCGACCGCTTCAGAAGCCCGGCGTCGTCTACGCCGATCGCGGCTACGATTCCACCCGACATCGTCGCGCGTTGCGCGAACGCGGTATCAAGCCCGTGATCGCCAAGCGCCGGACCGAGCATGGCAGTGGTCTGGGCAAGTATCGTTGGGTGGTCGAACGTACGCATTCCTGGCTCCACAATTTCCGGCGCCTACGCACTCGCTTCGAGCGAAGTGCCTACATTCACGAAGCATTCCTCAAACTTGGCTGCTCGATCATCTGTTGGAACATCTTCAGACGAGCTGAGCAGGGTTTTTGAACTGGCCTCTTAGCGAGAACCGGAGCTGAACCTGCTCATCAAGCCTCGCAAACGGCTTGTGCGACAGGCGCCGGAGCCGCTGATCGTGCCGGCGTCGGTCAATGCGGTGCGGTCGATGGACCTCATGCACGATCAGTTGAAGGATGGCCGCAGTATTCGGCTGTTCAACGTGATCGACGACTTTAACCGCGAAGCGTTGAGCATCGGGATCGACTTCTCGTTGCCCTCGGCGCGTGTCATCCGGGCCCTGGAGCCGATCATCGGCTGGCGGGGCAGCCGCTGGCGATACGGTGCGATAACGGCCCGGAGTATTGGAGTGATGCGATCATGCAGTGGGCTGCCAGACAGGGAATCGCATTGAACTACATCAGCCTGGCCAGCCGCAACAGAACGCCTACGTAGCGCGATTCAACCGGACAGTGCGCTATGAATGGTTATCGCAGTACTACTGGGACGACCTCGCACACGTAAGGCACTTCGCAACCGAATGGATGTGGCAATACAATCACGAGCGTCCGAACATGGGCCTTGGCGGCATGACGCCGAAACAGCGGCTCATGTGTAGAAGTCGCGACCCGATCTGACAGTTACCCGTTCCGACGGTGCGTGACTGTCAGATCAGATTCAGGTGGCTCACTTTCTCCTTCCACACCTCCTTGCCCGCGATGAGCGTTTGCAAAGGCGTGCGACCACAACACATCTTACCTTGAGTAAGCGCGAATTTAAGCGCACCTAGAATTCCCGGATGAATGCGCGCAGGCTTGCGTCCGCAACCACAACTTGCGGACGCAACCTATGACAGAGAACGAAGTTGATTTCTTTCCGCTGCGGGTGACGGGCGTGACCGCCACCGGCAAGCGACGCTTTGATCCAGAGGGTAAGCGCAAGCTGATCGAGGCCTGTATGCAGCCAGGTGCGTCGATTGCCGGACTTGCGCTGAAGGCCGGCGTCAACGCGAACCAACTGCATAAATGGATTCACTTGCGCGAGCGTACGAGCGGGACTGCGCTGACGACAACTCGTAAGCCGGCGCCATCGGCATTCGTACCGGTCGTGACCGTCAACGACGTGATGTCCGTGGCGCAGCGCGCACCCGCGCCTGAATCGCCGAAGAAGAACCACTCGATAAGCTCCGCCGTGCAGGCTCGACTTTCGGCGCAGTTGCCCAATGGCGTGACGCTGCGACTCGAATGCGCAGCGCACGATGCCGCCCTCGTGCGAGCGATGATCGAAGCATTGGGAGTGCGCTAATGTGTAGAAGTCGCGACCCGATCTGACAGTTACCCGTTCCGACGGTGCGTGACTGTCAGATCAGATTCAGGTGGCTCACTTTCTCCTTCCACACCTCCTTGCCCGCGATGAGCGTCTGCAAAGGCGTGCGACCACAACACATCTTACCTTGATGCGTTCGCTCGCCGTTGTAGTACATCAGCCAAGTATCGAGATCGACCTGCAGTTCCGCCAGCGTCAGATAGAGCTTGTGGCGGAACGCGACCTGATAAAACTCCTGCAGGATGGTTTTATGGAACCGCTCGCAGATGCCATTGGTCTGCGGATGTCGCGCCTTGGTTTTGGTGTGCTCGATGTCGTTCAGCGCCAGGTACAGCTGATAATCGTGCGATTCCGGCTTGCCGCAATACTCCGTGCCTCGATCGGTCAGCATGCGGATCACACCCATGCCGTGCTCCTCGAAGAACGGCAACACCCGGTCATTGAGCAGATCGGCCGCCGTGATCGGCGTCTTGGTCGTGTACAGCTTGGCCATCGCCACTTTGCTGTAGGTGTCGACGAAGGTCTGCTGGTAAATCCGGCCTACGCCCTTGATCGTGCCCACGTAGAACGTGTCCTGCGAGCCCAGATAGCCGGGATGAGCGGTTTCGATTTCGCCATGAGCCACATCGTCGTCCTGCTTTCTTTCCAGCGCGGCCACCTGGTCCTCGCTCAGCACGATGCCTTTTTCAGCGACCTGCTTCTCCAGCGCCACGAGCCTCAGCTTGAAGGACGACAACGCGTGACGCAGCCAGATCGAACGAACGCCGGATGCAGACACGAAAATGCCGCGCCGGCGTAATTCGTTGCTGACCCGAACCTGCCCGTGGGCGGGCTGCTCGATGGCATAGGCCAGCACGGCGATTTCCGTCGCTTCATCGACTCGATTCTTGGGATTCGGCTTGCGCCGATTGCTGTCGAACAGGGCATCGACGCCGCCCTCGGCCACGGCGTTCTGATAGCGGTAGAACGTATCGCGCGACAGCCCCATCACCTTGCAGGCTTTCGACACGTTGCCCAGCTCGGCGGCCAGATTCAGCAGACCGATCTTGTGGCGGATGACATTTTGGTTGAGACTACTCACGGGGTTACTCCTTGGCGCTTGCGCGCTGTTTTGATGAAGATTCGCACCTCTATCAAAACGGGTAACCCCGCCTCTTGGCAAGGCCTTACTGTCAGATCAAGTCTGAACTTCTACAGCTAATGTTTCGGCTCGACGCCGAATTGCGGGTCTACTTGCACCGCGATGCGATTGATTTCCGAGCCGGCATCAACAGCCTCGTGATGCTGGTCGAGCAGTCGTTACAGCTCGATCCGTTCGCGCGAGCGATATTCGCGTTCCGCAATCGCAAGCGCAATCGGGTCAAGCTGCTGCTGTATGAGCGCACCGGCTTCTGGCTCATGTTAAAGCGTCTTGAAGCGGACCACTTCGTCTGGCCCCACCGAGAGCAAGCGGTGATCGAGTTGACGACCGAGCAGCTTCACTGGCTGCTCGACGGCATCGATATCGACGCCATGCAGCGACACCCGGCGCGCCGGTATCGTCATGCGAGTTGAAGGCGGCGCCAACTGATGTTGTCGGTAAACAACGCGCGCGACGGTTGTTGCCCATTTCCGTAAACCCACTGGGCGCGCCGCTCCGGTATGGTGAGCGGCATGGACGAACATGACTTCTCGCAATTGCCGTCGGCCGCTCAGGCCTATATCCGAGAACTGGAGGCGCGCAACCGACAACTAGGCGAACGCATCGCCCAGTTGGAGGAGCAGTTCCGCTTGGCGCAGAGCAAACGCTTCGCACCGAGCAGCGAGAAGCTGAAGGACCGCGTATTCGACGAGGCCGAGCAGATGGCTGCGGCAGCGCCATCGGAGGACCCCGACGACGACGCGTTCGCGTTGCCGGACACAGGGCTGCCCGCACCCGATGAGCCAGAGCGGGGCAAGCGAGGCCGCAAACCGTTGCCGGCCGAGCTGCCGCGCCAGCGCATTGAATACGATCTACCCGACGATGAGAAGGTCTGCCCCTGCTGCCGCAGCGCGATGCATCGCATGGGCGAAGAAGTCAGCGAGCAACTGCACTTCGAAGTGAAAGCCTCTGTGCTGCAGCACGTTCGCTTCAAGTACGCATGTCGCCACTGCGAGCGCAATGCCGAGAGCACGCCGATCGTGACCGCCCCGATGCCGGCGCAGCCGCTGCCGGGCAGCAATGCGAGCGCAGCGCTCATCGCCACCGTGACGGCGGGCAAATATGTCGATGGCACGCCGCTATACCGCATGGAGGATGCGCTCTCGCGCGCGAACATCGCGGTGGGCCGCGGCACGCTGGCCAACTGGATCATCCGGCCCGCTCAACTGCACTACAGCCGACTGTACGAGGCCTTGCGCCAAACGCTGCTATCGCAACAGTTGATTCACGGCGACGAGACGACGGTGCAGGTTCTCAAAGAACCGGGCAAGACCGCGCAAAGCACCTCGTATATGTGGGTCTATCGCAGTGCCGAGCAATGCGAGCAGCCGGTGGTGCTGTTCGACTACCAGCCAGGGCGCGGCCAAGAGTATCCGCAAGCGTTCCTGGCCGGATACACGGGCATGCTGATGAGTGACGGCTACGCTGCGTGGCGCACGCTCGACGCAGCGACGCACTTGGGCTGCCTTGCCCACGCCCGTAGGGCGTTCGTCGATGCGCTCAAAGGTCAGAAGAAGCCCGGTGGGCGTGCGGCACAGGCTCTTGAGTACTTCAAGGCGTTGTATCAGGTCGAGACGCTCGCCAAGGGCGGTCTGCCCGAAGGAGAAACCCGCGACGATTACACGTACCGATTACGCCAGGAACATAGCGTGCCGTTGCTCACTGCATTCAAGACCTGGCTGGACGAGCAGGCGCCACACGTGTTGCCCGAAAGTCTGCTGGGCAAGGCGATCAGCTATACGCGCAATCAATGGGAGTATCTGAGCCGCTACGTCATCGACGGCCGCGCCCCAATCGACAATAACGTTATCGAACGCGACATCAGGCCCTTCTGCACAGGCCGCAAATCTTGGCTGTTCAGCGACACGGTCGCTGGCGCGAAGGCGAGCGCAATGGTCTACAGTCTCATGCTCACGTGCCGCGCATGCAACGTCGAGCCGTATGCCTACCTGCTTCATGTGCTCACCGAACTGCCTCAGCGAGCCCCGGATGCCGACATCACGGACTTGCTGCCGTTCAACTTCGCGAAACGGCAAACGGCTACACCGCCGCCGCCTTGATCGATCGAGCGCATAGCTTCGGCCCGACCGTCAACGTGTGGCGAATTGAGCGCTTACCCAGCTTCGCACCAGAGGCCTGTACGGCGCTCAAAAGCTTCGCGTAGTGCCTCGTCCCTACCATCCCCGCCTCATCGACAAAAACCATGTCTTTTGGGCCTAATTCGAGCGTACCCGCCTCGATTTCCAGCAGGAATTTATCAATCGTACCGGCGTAGTCCGGATTGGTGTCTGCGGCCACGGCAGACGCCACCTTGCCCGTAGGTGCCAGGCCGATGGTGCGATAGCTCTGCTGGCGAGCAAATTGAACGGCATATTTCATCGCAAATGACTTGCCCGTACCTGGTAGCCCAACAACGAGCGACGCGCCATTGCCATTGAAGACGTTTTGGACAAACGCTTTCTGCTCGTCCTTGAGCCTGATGCCACCAGCTTCCAACTCGCGAAAGTAGTCTGCGAGATCGAAGCGCTGATGGCTATAGCTGGTCAGCCCTGCAAAGATTTCGACGTTCTGGTTCTCCAGTCGAGCCAGAGACTTCAACGTGAACACTGGTTGCTCGTTGGGGTTGCAGGGCAAGGCAAAGATGTCCTCCTGCTCACGCAAGAACTTGTCAGCGACAAATTCGGCTTCGATGCCCAGCCCTATGTACTTGGCAAACTCGCGGATGAGATCGTTGCGCGTGAACTTCGGATTCTTGTTGGTAAGCAGCTCAACGATGCGCTCCTTATCGTGCTGGCGATAAAGTACGGCATCGGATGATAGCTTCAAGGTCAGGTTTAGCTCACTCACTTTGGCGACAAGCTGGCTTTGCTGTTCGTGCAAAGACACGACCTGCTTTTTGTTCTTGAGGCGGCGCTGCACCTGCTTGTTGTAGCGACCTGAATTCAGAAAGCCGTACTGCGCCTCATAGTCCTTGTTGACGTCGATGACGCGGGCCAGGACTTCATCCTTGGAAAGCGCGCCCGCTTGCTCCTGCGCTATCAGATCCGCAATCTTCTGCTGGGTACGCTCATAGAGATCCCTCTTGTCACGGTCGATCTCCTCCTTGATTTTGGCAGCGACTTTGTACTTGCTGCGGATGATGTCGGTGGCGCGCTTGTCGAAGGCTACGCGCATGTCCTTCACATCAGCAGCGAATTTTGGATTGATCTCCTGCAAGTCATGATCGTAGGACTCCAATGGAATATCAGGAAACGCCTGCTGGAACTTCTTGGCAAAAAGAGCTTTGAACTGAGCATCAATGCGCTCGGCGCATCCACGTTGGAAAAGCTCGCGCGCCTCGATGACACGGATAGAGCCATCCGGCAGGCGAATGATGTTGGACGTGTTCACGTGGGCGTGTACATGCGGATCTTGCTCACGATTGTCGAGATGCATGAACCCGTATTCCATGATTTCGCCACGCTGCCCCACGTAGTCCACAATCATCTTCTGGACGACGTCTACCTGGATCTCCTTCACGGCGTCGAAGAAGATTTGCTGGAATGTCTTCTTCTGGTCCGCAGTCAGCAGGTCGGAGAAGAACAGGTAGGAAAAGGACTTGTCGACCGAATAGACAAGCTCAAGCGAGGTGCGCTGGTTGCCGATCACGCTCTCCTCAACCTTGGCTAGATCGATGGGGATTTCCACATCCCTATATACGACAAAGCCACGCTCGATGTCCGTCCGCGTGATCTGGATGAGCTTCCCAGTTTCGGGATGGGGAATGGTGCGCGTTATCTTGTCGCGCGTTTTGCGCTCCCCGAGCAAGGGATGGTTGCCAAGCTCGGCTTCCGAAATTTCCGCGAGCTTGTCCATGTCGGCAGGGCCAGTCAGGCCGAGGCGATCCGCGATGCCGCCACGGATGTAAGTCAGATCCGCTCCGGTGAATTCACCAGCCTTGGCGTAGTACCCCATCTTGCTGCCTTCCACGCCAGCACCATCGTCCAGCACATCTTGCACCTGGCGCTGAAGGTATCGCTTGTAGTCGAAGCCCTGAGCAACGGTGCGCCACTCCACGTTGATCATTTTGGCCCCCACGCCCCGCGCTTGAGGCTGTCGTCTATGGCAAAGCGCAGGTACTCGCGCTCCTGCTCGGTCAACTGCAGATCGATGTCGGTCTTTTTCAGCAGCAGATGCAATGCCTCGGCGGTCCTGTGCATGGTCATGCGCTCCAGCTCAAGAAAAGCAATGGTGCGATTAAAAATTTTCACCATCGTATCGTCCTGCTCCTGCTGAGCCTCTCGATGAAATTGCATTAAGTGCTTCACGTACTGGTTGACCGATGGGAAGCCACCAGCCTTTGCTGCCTCTTCGATTTCAGGGCTTAGCTTGTATGTTTTTATCGCCATTTATTATCCTTATTATTTGGCCACCTCTCATTCATTTTGGCCGAAAAACCAAAAAAGTCAATTCAGCTCGGAGGTCACCTACCTTCCCGGCGTAAGAGTAACGATAGCCGAAATTATTTGAGATTAGCCACGGACGTGGCTTGGCGGGGCGTTGAAGATTTTGAGTTTTGGATAAGGTTGCGAAGCAACCCTTATCCGTGTGTGCTTAGTTATTTTCTGTTTTTTATTTTTTCTTCATCTTTCGCCACACCTTTACCACCAAACATTGCTTTCAGCGCTCACCCGACTTCATCGCAACAACCCACATGCAACGATGATTTGTGCCTTGACAAAGCTGACCCATGTTGTAGATGTATGTCACACACCTGGAGTAGAATATGAATTGGCTCAAAAATGCGCTTGACTCTGTACACAACCTAATCCATGGGATAAAGAGGTTTATAACGCTTATGAAATGCACCCAAAAGGCTATCCAAAAAGTCCAAGATGGGCTCTTCCCTCATGAAACTGTGACACCGCCCGAAAAAGAGAAAATCAAGCAACTCTGCGCCATCGAGCTTCCGTGGTATGTGGTAGCAGATCTCATTCTCGCTGAAAGGCAGCGAAAAAATGTTATCGCAGTGATTGCTACCAGAATTGGTGAGCTAACCGAGGAAGAGTTGGAATGGATTCACAATTGCTTGACGACATCGAATATGAGTATAGACGAGATGATCCGAGAAATCCAAAAATCGAGAAGCTCTCAGACACCACTACCGAAGCTCAAACCCTAAACATCCAAGCACCTTTCGAGGTGCTTTTTTATTCCCTATTCTCCACCCACCTCTTCCCGCCGCGCATTCAGCTTTTTAAGCTTAGGAGGCTTCCACCAGAGTTGACAACCGACGATATTCCGCTATCGTAAATAGATAATAACAAAAAGGAAACAAGTCATGGCAGAGAAAAACATCAACTGGGCTGCTGAATTAGTAGCAGCAAAAATCAAAGCAGACAATAGCAAGACGGTCAGCCACATGGATGAGCACCTGGTGCAAATCTTATCAATTAAGCGCCTCGGCTTCAGTTGGGATAAAACTGCAGACGAGACAAATCGCATCTTGGGGCTTAAGGGTTTAGATAAAGTGAACGGCAAGAAGCTGGCTCGCATCGCCGCCAAGTGGAAAGCCGCTGGCTTGATAGATTTGAAGAAGGTTGACGCCTTTCACGAGCAAGTAAAAAAGGCACTTGAGCGGAAATCCGCAGCCGCATCCAAACCTGCTCCACCGCTCCCCCAATCCATTCCATCCAATTTTCCACCACAAGGGGACAAAGCATGATGCCACACCCATCGAAAATAAGAGACAGAACGATGCGAGAAATAGAAGCAGATATGGAGAAGTTCTGCGATGAGGGTAATATCGGCGCTGTGATGAATCTCGTTGATGAGATGGGCGAAATGGAGGATCGCCTGTTCTTTTTCGCCCAATCAGGAGATCTTGGCAAGGTCAAGCATTATGAGTCGCTAGGCTGCAACCTGAGACAGAATGACGATGCTTTACTGAAAACCGCAGCTTGTGGCGGTCAAGTCGATGTAATGAGGTATCTTATCGAAAAAGGCGCGGATGTACATGCGGAGGGTGACAAGGCAATTTCCCTCGCGTCAGCTCATGGTTATCTGCAAGCAGTTCAGTATCTGATAGAGCAAGGCGCTGATGTCAACATTGCAATCGAACGCGGCAAAGATGATGTGAGAGATTGGGCTATGGCATACAAACAAGCCCATGATCTACATCAGCACCTCAGCGAAGCGCTTCCCCAGCATGAGGCAAGCACCTCGAAGAGGAAAATCTGAATCGCCCGCCTTAAGGAACATTAGATCGACTTATTTAGAGTCACCACCAAATAGTCGTTTCATTGTTTCCTTGGACGCCAACTCAAGTTTCCTCACGCCATCAAATTCAGATATGCTAAGGCGATTAAAAATGACGAACATGAAGACTGACATAAATACTGCCCATCGCGGGTTGTCAATGGCGGCAGCACTCCACACCGACTCCTTACCTTCATCGCCCTCCCGCTCAAACCATGTATAGGCTTCCTGCCACGATTTTTTCTGATTCTTATCTAGATTTGCAACATACTCCAAAAATTTGAAGTTTATATTTTCGACCCTGTGAACCAGCCTATTACGTAGCTCGGAAAAATTCTTCAGAAATGATCGTTGCCCAGCACTGAGGATGCCATAATCCTTTGCTATTCGAATTTTCCCTATTTCATTATCAGAAAGCGGCAACCTCTCGATGAAAGACTTCATAGTCGGCTGATCGATCTTTGAAACAATCAACTCGGTAACAAGCGACTCAATAAGAGCATGCGATTTTATGACAAGTGACCAATCATCACCATCAAGTAAGGCAAGAAGAAAATCAGCCTCCCCACGAACGTCCGCAATAGCATCCTGACGATGCTGAAAAATCAATTCCCCTGCGTCTTTCCTGCTGATATACATAGTGACCCCACAATTTTTATTTAATGCCTTCCATCTTACGCTTCTCAGCAGCCTCTTGATGACGCTCACGCTTCAACTTCACGATAAGCTTTTGCTTTGTCGTTGTCACGATGAGATCCCGTGGGTACGGAATTCTCTCAAAGTCGATGTTGTAGCTTAATTTCCCGGCAACATTCTCCAAGAGATACGCCACGCTATGTTCTTCCGAATACGCCTTGGAATTCACCGTGTCATGCTCATGACCAATGAACTGGTGAACCGCACCGGGAATCGTGGAGGCCGGTTGGTTTAAGTTAATGCAGGCACTTCAGCAGCATTTCTGAGTTGCCTGTAGTAGTTTGCCTCAGCTTCGGCAGGCGGGATATAGCCGAGCGGTTCCATCAGCCGATGATGGTTGTACCAGGCGACCCATTCCAGCGTTGCCAGTTCGACGGATTCCCTCGTTTTCCAAGGGGCGCGCCGATGAATCAGTTCAGTCTTGTAGAGACCGTTGATCGTTTCAGCCAGCGCGTTATCGTAGCTGTCGCCACGGCTGCCGACGGACGGCTCGATACCCGCCTCGGCCAAACGTTCGCTGTACCGAATGCTGACGTATTGAGCCCCCCTATCGGAGTGGTGTATCAAGGTCCCATCGTCGCCCGGTTGGCGCGCGTACAGCGCCTGTTCGAGCGCATCCAGAACGAAGTCCGTGCTCATCGACGAACTGACGCGCCAACCGACGATGCGACGGGCAAACACGTCGATCACGAACGCCACGTACAGCCAACCCTGCCATGTCGAGACATAGGTGAAGTCAGACACCCAAAGCTGATTTGGGCGCTCAGCCTTGAACTGCCGGTTGACCCGGTCCAGCGGGCGCGCAGCGCTCGTATCGGGATTCGTCGTGCGAACCCGCTTGCCGCGAACTGCGCCACGCAAGCCCTGCAGCTTCATCAGCCGCCCGACCGTGCAGCGTGCGACCACAATGCCCTCCCGGTTCATCTGCTTCCAGACCTTCGGCACACCGTAGACCTGCATGTTGGCCTGCCAGACACGCTTGATCTCGGGTTGCAGGACCTCATCGCGTTTGGCACGAGCGCAGCGTTTGGACGGATCACGAAGCCGCGCAGCATGGCGTCGGTAGCCCGACGGGGCAATCCGCAAGACCTTGCAGATCGGCTCGACCCCGAAGGTGTCGCGATGCTGATCAACGAAGGCTTTCAGGACTTGAATCGGCGGTCGAGCTCCGCCTGGGCGAAAAACGCGCTCGCCAGCTTGAGAATCTCGTTGGTACGGCGCAGTTCCTTGACCTCACGCTCCAGGGCCTTGATGCGTTCACGCTCGGCCGTGCTCACGCCATCACGTTCCCCACGATCGATCTCCTCGCGCTTGACCCAATCCAGCAGCGTCTGCGGCGTACAGCCGATCATCGGCGCAATCGATTCGACCGCCGCCCACATCGACGGATGTTCGCTACGCTGCTCACGTACCAGACGCACTGCGCGCCCCCGGACTTCCGGGGAAAACTTGGTTGCCTTCTTGTTCATGGCTCCATTCTCTCAAGAATCCGAGCCTCCACAAAATTCGGTGCGGTTCACTGGCAGCGCGTTTCCTCAGGAACCCCGTTTTGCTTGAGGCGGTTGTTGGAAGTCGACCGGAATGAGTGGAATACCTTCTTCCTGTCAGCGATACCAACCTTGTCCAGATAATCACCCCAGCGCTCGCTAGGCGTTTCGCTGAAGTTCCCAAACTTGTTGGCAGTCAGATAAGGGAACAGCATCCCGCCAAACGGTTTCATGTCCGCAACGAAATCCAGAAAGCCCAGTTTGATGAGCTGGGGATGGATCGGGATCGTGCGTTTTGCTGCAGGCGTCTTGAGGCGCTGGCACTCGTCGTCATCGGTGATCGAGATCGCCCAAATCTCGCCGACCTTCCTCACGTCCTGAATCAGAAGCTGACAAAGCTCATTGATGCGCCCGCCAGTGAACAGACCGAGCAATGGAAGCCAGTAGTCCGTTGGGTTTTTCTGTACCAGATAGGCAGCGGAATCGAAGATGACCTTCAAATCCTCGTCGGTGAACGGCTTGTAGCCATTCTTATCCCTCACCTTCTTCGCATCCTTCTTGGTGAACAGCTTGTGCCCACGGGATGGAAATTGCACCCCCTCAGGGAAGGAACCCATGGACTGCGCCAGTTCGAATAAACCAGAGACGGGACGAAGATATTTTTGCTGGACGGTGGAATGCGTGATTCCCTTTGCCAGCAGGTCATCAATCCAAACGGCAATGTCCTCGCGTATCACATCGCGGATCGGATAGTGCTCCGTGCTCTTGCGCGTGGCGAGCCAGCTTTGGAAATGCAGTTGGTGCTGTCGATACTCGTAGAGCGTCTTGGGTGCGAGTTTAGCCCCGTGACGGGTCGCAAAGCGGCTGATCGCTTCCTGCACTGTCAGACCGGCAGGAACAGGCTTGGAAGGCTCCGAGATGCTTACCTGAGGAGTCTGGATGATAACTTGGGCAGGAACTGCCGGAACGGGCTGCGCTGGCGCGGCAGGTTGTGCCGCCGCACCGGTTTCTCGCGCATGCTTGAACGATTGCCCAAGCTCACTATTCCAAAACGCCTCAGAAGCTCGCATGAGGGCATCCAAGTCACCCGGCACGTTGGGATCTGCCTTCATGGTGATGTTGCGACCATCTGGCGAGCTATAGACGATCTCCAAATTGCGCGCATCGGCATCGATGCGCTTGAGGATGTTCTCTATGGACTCGTCGTTTGGCTCACTCATGTACACCCCGGTTCGGTTCGCTACAAGGATAGCGGAAACCAACAGCGCCTTGTTCTTGGCGATGGCTGGGTGCTTTGTGCGCAGTGAGAACCGCTTTTCGCAGCGCTTGCCAGCTACCGTGAACTGGTGACGGTAGTAGTAAACGCCGTGACGCGATTGAGCGATGCGGGTGGACAGTTTCAAGGTCTCTTCCTGAGGAAGAGGTACCCCTACGAGTGACACCGCAAGAGACGGACAAAGAAAAAGCCCCTGATTTTCCTAGAAAAATCAGGGGCTTACCCGCTTTTGGCGGAGACGGAGGGATTCGAACCCTCGATCCAGGTTTTGGCCCAGATGCTCCCTTAGCAGGGGAGTGCCTTCGACCTCTCGGCCACGTCTCCCAAACTTTCGCTCGCGCCAGGGAGGCAGCGCGACGAGAACAAGATTCTATATGGCCCCGGCACGAAGGTCAAATGTTTCGGCACGCTTTTTCGCGCCGCCGCGGCCACGAATCCGGCGGTAATTCGCGCCGCTTACGCCTGATCGAGTTCGAACGCCTTGTGCAGCGCGCGTACCGCGAGTTCCATGTACTTCTCGTCGATCAGGATCGAGATCTTGATTTCGGAGGTCGAGATCATCTGGATGTTGATGCCCTCTTCCGACAGCGTGCGGAACGCCGTGCTCGCCACGCCGACGTGCGAGCGCATGCCGACGCCGACCACCGACACCTTCGACACCTTCGGATCGCCCAGCACCTGCTCGGCGTTGACGTGACCCTTGACCTGGTTGGTCAGGATCTCCATCGCGCGCTGGTAGTCGCCACGGCCGACCGTGAACGTGAAGTCGGTCTTGCCGGCCACGCTCTGGTTCTGGATGATCATGTCGACATCGATGTTCGCGTCGGCCACCGGGCCAAGGATCTGATAGGCGATACCGGGCTTGTCGGGCACGCCCATCACCACGATGCGCGCTTCGTCGCGCTGAAATGCGATGCCGGAAATGACTGCCTTTTCCATGGTCTCGTCTTCTTCAAAAGTAATCAGGGTGCCCGACTTCATTTCTTCGTCGAGAGCGATGAGGGGATCGGTCAGGCTAGACAGCACACGCGTCTTCACACGGTACTTGCCGGCGAATTCGACCGAGCGGATCTGCAGCACCTTCGAGCCGAGGCTGGCCATTTCCAGCATCTCCTCGAAAGTCACGTAGTCCAGGCGGCGCGCGCCGTCCACCACGCGCGGATCGGTGGTGTAGACGCCATCGACATCGGTGTAGATCAGGCATTCCTCGGCCTGCAGCGCCGCGGCCACCGCGACCGCCGAGGTGTCCGAGCCGCCGCGGCCGAGCGTGGTGATGTTGCCGGCCGGGTCCACGCCCTGGAAGCCGGTGATCATCACCACCTTGCCCGCCGCGAGGTCGCGCTTCACGCGCTCGTCGTCGATCGACTGAATGCGCGCCTTCGTGTATGCATCGTCGGTCTTGATCGGCACCTGCCAGCCCGCGTAGCTGACGGCGGGAATGCCGAGTTCCTGCAACGCGATCGACAGCAGACCGACGCTGACCTGCTCGCCCGTCGACGCGATCATGTCGAGTTCGCGCGGATCGGGCCGGCTCGAGATCTCTTTCGCGAGACCGAGCAGGCGGTTCGTTTCGCCGGACATCGCCGACGGCACGACCACCATCTGGTGGCCGGCCCGATGCCATTTCGCGACGCGTTTCGCGACGTTCTTGATGCGCTCGACCGAGCCCATCGAGGTGCCGCCGTATTTATGTACGATGAGTGACATTGTCGTTCTGAACTGGAAATTGACCGCGCAGATACACTGCGCCGCAAGCCGCGCCACCGTTCGGTCTCGCGGCTTGTGGCAGGGGACGACGGGAAAGGCGGCGGAGAAAACAGTGTGCTGGCGTGGCGGATTTGCCCGATAGGCGGATCAGGCCGCGCAAACCGGGTACGTTACGCGGAAAACCTGCACAAAACGCTCGAAAAAACGAGCCGAGCAAACGCTTGAGCGTACTCTATCGGGGTTCGCTTGACAAGTTGTCAGAAACTGGTCCGTCGCTTTTTATTACGCGAATCGGCACTCGGCCGTCGTTTTGCGAATTGCTCGAACCCTTTTTATAAACCGATGGTCAGGCAATCAGCAGATCGGGCCGCCACTCGATGCGCCGGCACGGACCCGCCACGCCGGCGCCCGCCCCGCCCGCCTCCGGCGCGCGATTGACGCCGAGCCGCGGCACGAACAGCAGCGTCTCGCCGACATGCAGCAGCGGAACGTCCCGCTGCCACGCCGGCACGCCGCGCTCCTGGAACAGATTCTTGAGGGTGCGCGACGGCCCGCCCGGCGACATTCGCATCCGCTCGCCGCCGGCCCGTGCGCGCGCCACGAGCGGCGCGCCCGCCAGCACGGCCTCGGCGACCAGATCGCTGGCGCCGGCTGCCGCGGCCGGCGCCGCGTCGACCGGCCGGAACACGAAGCTGCCGCGCCACGCCGGCAGATGCCAGACCTCCTGCCCCGCCCACTCGAGCCGCGCGAGCGGACGCTCGGGCGCGCTGTCGTCGTCGGCCGGATCAGCGCTGTCGCCAGCTTCCCAGTACACGTCGTCGCGATAGAGCCGCAGGCATTGCCCTGCGTGATCGATACGCAAGGCATGCGAGACCTGCGCGGCGCGCAGCTGCTTGATCATCTCGGCGAGCCGTGCGGCCGAGGCGCCGGGCAGGCCGAGCGTGCGCATCCAGTGGCGCAGCAGGTTCGCGCCGCGTTCGTCGTCGAAGCCGAGCAGGCGCTCGCGCGAGAGCACGCGGCCGTCGTCGCGCGTCGCGCCGGCGAGATCGTCGGCCGCGAGCACGTCGAGCAGCCGCTGCGCGGCGGCCGCATGTTGGGCGGTACGCGCCAGCGCGTCACGGAATCCGGGAAAGTGGACGGCGAGTTCGGGCAGGACTCGCGCACGCAGCGCATTGCGCGCATAACGCGTGTCGGCATTCGACTCGTCGTCGATCCAGCGCAGCGCGCGCGCCTCGGCGTAGCGTTCGAGCTGCGCGCGCAACAGCGACAGCAGCGGACGCATGCGCACGATCGTCGCGCCGTCGGGCAGGTAGCGCGGCGCCATCGCGGCGATGCCGGCCAGCCCCGCGCCGCGCAGCAATTGCAGCAGCACCGTTTCGGCCTGGTCGTCGGCGTGTTGCGCGATCCACAGCGCCTGCGCGCCGTGGCGCTCGCCCAGCGCGTCGAGCGCGCGATAGCGAAGCTCGCGCGCGCTCGCCTCGACGCCGAGCCCGCTCTCGCGCGGCACCTCGACGCGTTGTGCATCGAAGCACACGCCAAGCGCGGCCGCGCACGCCGCGGCATGCGCGAGCCAGGCATCGGCGTTGGGGCTCAGCCCGTGGTGGACATGCAGCGCCACGCAGCGCGCGGCGCCGGCCACGCGCACGGCCGCGTCGAGCAGCACCGACGAGTCGAGCCCGCCGCTGTACGCGATCGCGATCGTGGCGGCCTCGGGCAGCGCGTCCAAAGCGCCGCGGACCGCGTCGAGCACGACGCGGTCCGCGGCAGTCTCATGCGGAGAAATCATCGGCGGCACGCTTGCGCGCGGCTCGCAAAAGCGACCACGGCGCTCAGACGCCCGGCGTCGTTTCCTTGAACTTGCCGTAGGCGAGCAGACGCTCCATGCGGCGCTCGCGCAGCGCATCGACGCTCATGCCCTGGAACTGGCGCAGCGTGTCGGCAAGCGCGCGGCGCAGCAGCGCGGCCATGCCCTTCGGATCGCGATGTGCGCCGCCGAGCGGCTCGTTGACGATCTTGTCGATCAGGCCCAGCGCCTTCAGGCGGTGCGCGGTCAGGCCCAGCGCCTCGGCGGCCTCTGGCGCCTTCGCCGCGCTCTTCCAGAGGATCGAGGCGCAGCCTTCGGGGGAAATCACCGAATAGGTGGAGAACTGCAGCATCAGCACACTGTCGGCCACGGCGATCGCGAGCGCGCCGCCCGAACCGCCTTCGCCGATGATGGTGGCGATGATCGGCGTCTTCAGCTCGGCCATCACGTAGAGATTGCGACCGATCGCCTCCGACTGGCCGCGCTCCTCGGCACCGATGCCAGGGTAAGCGCCCGGCGTGTCGACGAAGGTGAAGATCGGCAGGCCGAACTTCTCGGCCAGGCGCATCAGACGCTCGGCCTTGCGGTAGCCCTCGGGACGCGGCATGCCGAAGTTGCGCGCGGCGCGCTCCTTGGTGTCGCGGCCCTTCTGGTGGCCGATCACCATGCACGGCGTGCCGCTGAAGCGCGCGAGGCCGCCGATGATCGACTGATCGTCGGCAAACGCGCGGTCGCCATGCAGCTCGTGGAAATCGGTAAAAAGCTCGCTGACATAGTCGAGCGTATAGGGGCGCTGCGGATGGCGCGCGATCTGCGAGACCTGCCACGGCGAGAGGTTCGCGTAGAGATCCTTCGTCAGTTGCTGGCTCTTCTTCGACAGGCGCTCGATCTCTTCCGAAATGTCGACGGCCGAATCGTCCTGCACGAATCGCAGTTCCTCGATCTTGCCTTCCAGTTCGGCGATCGGCTGTTCGAAATCCAGAAACGTGGTCTTCATGTATGGGAATCCTAGGTCGTGCGGCAGCGCGTATTCTAACCGCGCTCACCCACGTCAAAATCGAGTCAAAACTATTGACTCGAATAAATCGATAGTCAGCACAGGTTACGCATCACCGGATTCGGGATCCAGGCTGCGCCACATGTACCAGGTCGCGACTGTACGCCACGGCTCCCAGTTCGCCGCGACCTCGCGCGCCTCGCTGCGCGTGACGGGCTCGCCGCTGAAGTAGTTGATGCTGATCGCGCGAATCAGGCCGAGGTCGTCGAGCGGCAGGACGTCCGGGCGCGACAGATTGAAGATCAGGAACATCTCGGCGGTCCAACGGCCGATGCCGCGGATCTGCGTGAGCTCGGCGATCACGGCCTCGTCTTCCATCGAGGTCCATTTGTCGACGTGCAGCGCGCCCGACACGAAATGCTGGGCAAGATCGAGAATGTAATCGGACTTGCGCTTCGACAGGCCGCAGGCGGCGAGCTTCTCCTGGCCGAGGCGGATCACCTGCTGCGGCGTGAGCTTCGGGCACGCGGCCTCGATCGCGGCCCAAACGGCCTGCGCCGTGGCGACCGAGATCTGCTGGCCGACCACCGAGCGTGCGAGCGTGACGAACGGATCGCCGCGCTTGACGAGATGCGCGGGACCGAACTTGGGGATCAGCTTCTTGAGAATCCGGTCGCGCTTGACGAGATCGGCGCACGCCTTGTCCCAGTAGGGCGGGCGCACCACCACGTCCGCATCGGCAAGCTGCACCGGCACGGCCGCCTCGGCCGCGCGCGCGCGCCGCGCGCCGCTGTCGGCGGCGTCGACCGCCAGTTCGCGACGCTCGGCCGCGTCGGCGCGCGCGGGCTTCGCCGCGCCGCGCGCGAGCGGCTTGTGCGCGGCGCCGTTGGCGCCCTCGGCGGGGCCGGCCGCACGCTTTGCGGCGACCTTGCTGGCCGGCACGCGCTTCGCGGCCGCCGACGCGCCCGTCGCCGTGCGCGCCGCCCGCTTTGCCGGCACTTTCCTGCCCGTTGCCATCCTGCCTCCTGCGACGAGTCGATCAGCGGAACGGACGACGTGCGATCAAACGCGACGCCATTCGGTCAACCCGCCCGGTTTGTCTTCGAGCGCGACACCGGCTTCGAGCAACGCTGCCCGGATCCGGTCCGCTTCGGCATAATTCTTCGCCTGCTTGGCGGCCACGCGCGCGGCAATCTGCGCCTCGATCGCGCCGGCTTCGAGCGCGCCCGAGGCGGCACCCGAGGCCTGCTGCAGGTAGGCGCGCGGCTCGCGGCCGAGCAGCCCCAGCAGCCCGCCGAGTTGCTTCAGCTGGCGTGCCAGCGCCGGCTCGCGCGTGCGGTTCACCTCGCCCGCGAGCTCGAACAGCACCGACACGGCCAGCGCCGTGTTGAAATCGTCGTTCATCGCCGCCGCGAAACGCCGCGCGTGGGGCTCGTCTCGATCGAGCGGCGCGGCGTCGGGCGTCACGTCCTTGAGCGCCGTGTAGAGCCGCGTGAGCGAGGCGCGCGCATCATCGAGATGCACCTCGCTGTAGTTGAGCGGCGAGCGATAGTGGGTGCGCACGATGAAAAAGCGCATCACCTCGGCGTCGTAGCGCGCCAGCACTTCGCGGATCGTGAAGAAATTGCCGAGCGACTTCGACATCTTCTCGCTGTCCACCTGCACGAAGCCGTTGTGCATCCAGTAATTGACAAAGGTTTCGCCGGTGGCGCCTTCGCTCTGCGCGATCTCGTTTTCGTGATGCGGGAACTGCAGATCCTGGCCGCCGCCGTGGATGTCGAAGTGATGACCGAGCAGCGTGCAGCCCATTGCGGAGCACTCGATGTGCCAGCCCGGGCGGCCGCGCCCGTACTTCGAATCCCAGCTGGTGTCGGCCGGCTCGCCGGGCTTCGCGCTTTTCCACAACACGAAATCGAGCGGGTCCTGCTTCGCGTCGTTGGCGGCCACGCGCTCGCCCGCGCGCAGGTCGTCGAGCGACTTGCCCGACAGGCGCCCGTAGTTCGCGAACTTGCGCACCGCGTAGTTGACGTCGCCGTCGCTCGCCTGATATGCATAGCCGTTTGCCTCGAGCGTCTCGATCATGCCGAGCATCTGCGGCACGAAATCGGTCGCGCGCGGCTCGTGCTCGGGCCGCGCGACGCCGAGCGCGTCGAGATCCTCGTGCATCGCCGCGATGAAGCGCGAGGTCAGCGAGCCGATCGTCTCGCCGTTCTCGACCGCGCGGCGGATGATCTTGTCGTCGATGTCGGTGATGTTGCGCACATACGTGACGCGATAGCCGAGCGCGCGCAGCCAGCGCTGCACGACGTCGAACACGACCATCATTCGCGCATGCCCGACGTGACAGTAGTCGTAGACGGTGATGCCGCAGACGTACATCCGGACTTCGCCGGGATGCCGTGGCACGAAGACTTGCTTGTCACGCGCGAGCGTGTTGTAGATGCGCAGTGATTCCATAGAGATGAAACGAGAGCCGAAGGATGCCGCCCTGGCGACGGGCGCCTGCATGAGAACCCGCTCGGTGCCCCCGCCGCGATCGGAAGCGCCGCCGTCGGTCAACGAGGCGTCGATCGAACGACGGGCGAAGCGGTAACGGCGCGAGAGGCAAAAGACAGTCCGCAGCTCGCCGGAATGCGCGGACGATTTGCTAGAATGGCTCGGAGTATAACATTGCGATTTGAGCCTATGAAATCTTCCAGCGGCCGCGCGCCGAGCGCTGCGACCCTCGTTGCGACCGCCCTCCTCGGTCTCGCGCTGGCGCTTCCGGCCTTTGCCCAGAAAGCACCCGCCGCCACCGACGGCACGCCGGAGATCGACGCGTCGATCACGAACCGCAACTGGTCGGCGGCGCTGGCACAGCTCGACGCGCGCATCGCGACGAACCCGCGCGACGTGCAGGCGCAGTTCAAGCGCGGCACGGTGCTGGCCCGGCTGAACCGCGACGACGACGCGATCCAACAGTTCGTCGCGCTCACGCAGGCCTACCCCGAGTTGCCCGAACCGTACAACAACCTCGCCGCGCTGTACGCGAAGCACGGCCGCTACGACGAGGCGCGCGCCGCGCTCGTCACCGCGATCAAGGCGAATCCCGACTACGGTCTCGCCTACGAGAATCTGGGCGACCTGTACCTGCGGCTCGCGGCGGCGTCATACCAGCGCGCGCAGTCGCTCGGCCA
Source organism: Burkholderia glumae LMG 2196 = ATCC 33617 (assembly GCF_000960995.1). Taxonomy (NCBI): domain Bacteria; kingdom Pseudomonadati; phylum Pseudomonadota; class Betaproteobacteria; order Burkholderiales; family Burkholderiaceae; genus Burkholderia; species Burkholderia glumae. Next base: position 3,485,039 of record NZ_CP009435.1, read on the forward strand.
GGCGAGCGGCCCGACCGCGCAGCGGCTTGCCGACCTGCAGCGCATCGTTTCGCCGCCGGCCGACCAACGCGCCGCGGCTGCCGCGCCGGCGAGCCGGACCCGCGCGCTGACGGACCGGGCGGCCTCGAACCTGTCCACCACCACGCTGCCGCTGTCGCCCTCGTTCCAGTTCGGCATCTCGGACGGCTCGCTCGCGGTGCCGCCCTACCTGGCGCCATCGAACTGACGCGGGAATCGGACGCGCGGCAGGGCTTCCCAATCCATTCACTCAACCAGAGGATCGTCATGAAACGTCTGTTGTTGGCGCTCGGCAGCGCCGCCTTCGTCGCGACCGCACCCGTTTACGCCCAAACGGCGGCCGCCGCGCATCCGGTCGTGCAGTTGAAGACCACGCAGGGCGACATCCGCGTCGAGCTGTATCCCGAGAAGGCGCCGAAGACGGTGGCGAACTTCCTCGACTACGTGAAGGCCGGCCAATACAACGGCACGATCTTCCATCGCGTGATTCCCGGCTTCATGATCCAGGGCGGCGGCTACAAGGAGAATTTCGACGAGAAGCCCACCCGCGCGCCGATCCCGCTCGAAAGCCGCAACGGCCTGAAGAACCTGACGGGCACCATCGCGATGGCGCGCACCAGCGATCCGAACTCGGCCACCGCGCAGTTCTTCATCAACACCGTCGATAACGCCGGCCTCGACTACCCGAACCCCGACGGCAACGGCTATGCGGTGTTCGGCAAGGTCGTCTCGGGCATGGACGTCGTCAAGAAGATCGAGGCGGCGCCCACCACGGTGCACGGCTCGATGCGCGACGTCCCCCAGAAGCCGGTCGTGATCGAATCGGCCAGCATCGTCAGCAAGTAAACCCCGGGCGCGCTGCGCCCTGCCACGCGGCCGCGTCGTCCCGACCGGCCGCGTGCCGTTTCACCCACCTCTAAAGAAGGAACCATCATGGTTGAACTGCATACGAACCACGGCGTGATCAAGCTCGAACTCGACGCCGCCAAGGCACCGAAGACGGTGGAGAACTTCCTGAACTACGTGAAGGCCGGCCACTACGACGGCACGGTGTTCCATCGCGTCATCAACGGCTTCATGATCCAGGGCGGCGGTTTCGAGCCGGGCATGAAGCAGAAGCCCACCGAAGCGCCGATCGACAACGAGGCGAACAACGGCCTGAAGAACGACAACTACACGGTCGCGATGGCGCGCACCAACGATCCGCACTCGGCGACCGCGCAATTCTTCATCAACGTCAACGACAACGACTTTCTGAACCACTCGTCGCCGACGCCGCAAGGCTGGGGCTACGCCGTATTCGGCAAGGTGGTCGAAGGCCAGGACGTGGTGGACAAGATCAAGAGCGTCAAGACGGGCAGCAAGGGCTTCCACCAGGACGTGCCGAACGACGACGTGGTGATCGAAAAGGCCGTGGTGGTCTGACGCGTTACGCAGACGCATCCCGATGCTGCAGGAAGCACCACCGCGAAGCGTCTCCGGGGGCGTGCCGGGCGAGCATGGGCTCGCGCACGCGGCACGCCCCTTTCTGTTCGTCTCCGATCTGCACCTGAGCGAGGCGATCCCCCGCACGGTGGCCGCGTTCGAGCACTTCGTGCGCGTTACGGCCGACAGCGCCGACTCGGTGTTCATCCTCGGCGACCTGTTCGAATACTGGATCGGCGACGACATCCTCGCGGTCGATCCGTTCGCGCAGCGCATCGCCGCGCTGCTGCATACATTCTCGGAGCGCGGCATCGCGCTCTACGTGATGCACGGTAATCGCGACTTCCTGCTCGGCCGGCGCTTCATGAAGGCCGCGGGCGCGATGCTGGTGCCCGACCCGTCGGTGGTGCTGGCCTTCGGCCGGCGCATCGTGCTCGCGCACGGCGACGCGCAATGCACGGCCGATCGCGGTTATCAATGGTTTCGCGGCTTCGCGCGCAATCGCGCCGCGCAGTGGCTGTTCCTCGCGCGCCCGCTCGGCTGGCGCCGCGCACTCGCCGAGCGCATGCGCGCGAAGAGCGAGGCCGGCCGCGAGCGGCCGATGCTGCCGCGCTACGACGTGACGCGGCGCGGCATCGCCGAGCTGTTCGAGCGCAGCGGCGCCGACACGATGATCCACGGCCATACGCATCGCCCGGCGCGGCACGCCGAACCCGAGGGCGCGCGCTGGGTCCTGCCCGATTGGGATCTCGATCACGGCACGCCGCGCGGCGGCTACCTGCGCATCGACGCGGACGGCGTGCAGGCGCTGCCGCTCGGCCGCTGAGCCGCGGCGGCCGGTCGGCCAGCGGCACCGGTCGGCACGCGCCGCGAAGCGGCGAGGTTCGGCTCAGCGCGGCTCGCCCACGCTCGCCTCGAGAGCAGCGGACAGCCGCTGCAGATCGACCCGGCCGTCGGCCTGCAGAGCCTCGAAGCGCGCGCCCAGCCGCTCCAGCGCAGCGACGATCTCGTCGACGCGCTGCGCTTGCCGGGCGGCGTGATCGACCAGGCCATGGATCGCCAGCGACATCGGGTCGTCGGCGTTCGAGGTGATGCCGTAGGCGCTGAACTCGGCCCGGGCCGGCGCCGGCTTCGACTCGGCCGGCAGCACCACGCGGGCGGGATTGCCGACCGCCGTGCCGCCCGCCGGCACCGGCCTGACGACCACCGCGTTCGAGCCGATCTTGGCGCCCTCGCCCACCGTGAAGCCGCCGAGCACCTTGGCCCCCGCGCCGACGATCACGCCGCGCCCGAGCGTGGGATGGCGCTTCGCGCCGCGCGTGAGCGAGGTGCCGCCGAGCGTCACGCCCTGGTAGATCGTGCAGTCGTCACCGACGACCGCCGTCTCGCCGATCACCACGCCCATGCCGTGGTCGATGAACACGCGTCGCCCGAGCGTGGCGCCAGGATGGATCTCGATGCCGGTCATGAAGCGCCCGGCCTGCGAAATGAAACGCCCGAGCCAGCGCCAATCGCGCCGCCAGCACGCATGCGCGACGCGGTGGAAAATCAGCGCGTGGATGCCGGGGTAACAGCTCAGCACTTCCCAGGCGCTGCGAGCAGCGGGGTCGCGCTCGCGAATCGTCGCGATGTCTTCTCGGAGTCTCGTGAACATGCGTGTCTCGACCGGGGGGAATTGTCGCCGCGCGCCGCGCGGCCCTTATACGCGATTGCCATTGGCTTATCACGTGCGGCGATTGTAGGGCCACTCGCGCGGACGCGCTGGACCCACCGCGTTGCCCCCGACGGCGCCGGGGGTATTGGCGCGGCAGGCCGGGGCGCGGGCGGGCCCCGGCGCCGCTCAGCGCTCGCCGCCGCCCGTCTTCAGCACGATGTGCTTGGCGATGCCGCGCAGGATGTTGACTTCCTCGCGCTCGAGCCCCGCGCGCGAGAACATCCGCCGCAGCCGCGGCATCAGCTTCTTCGGGTTGCGCGGATCGAGGAAATCGAGTGCGACGAGTGCCGCCTCCAGGTGCGCGAACATCCCCTCGATCTCGTCGGCCCGCGCCAGCGTGCCGGCCGCCCCGTCGTGACGCCCGCCGGGGCTGCCCGACAGCAGCGCGACACGCAGCTCGTAGGCCAGCACCTGGATCGCCTGCGACAGGTTCAGCGAGCTGTATTCGGGGTTCGCCGGAATATGCGCGATCGCGCTGCAGCGCTCGACGTGCTCGTTCGACAGCCCGACGCGCTCATTGCCGAACACGAACGCGATCTCGCCGCTGGCGAGCTGCGCGCGCGCCGTCTCGGCGGCCGCACGCGGTGCGAGGCGCGGCGGCCCGTATTCGCGGCTGCGCGCGGTCAGCGCGACCGACCACTGCACGCCCGCCAGCGCGTCGGCCAGCGTCGGCACGATGCGCGTGGCGGCCAGTACGTCGTCGGCGCCGCTCGCCATCGCGACCGCCTCGGGATCGGCCAGCACGCCGGCCACGCGCGGCGCGACCAGCACGAGGCGCGAGAAACCCATCGTCTTGAGCGCGCGCGCCGCCGCGCCGACGTTGCCGGGATGGCTCGGCTCGACCAGCACGAAGCGCGCCGAGGCGAAGCCGCCTGCGGCCGGGGGCGGCACGGACGAGGGTCCGGCGGGCGCCGAGGGGGGGTGCGAGGTTTCCAACGTGATTCGGTCCGACTGAAAGAATTGCCCGTATGGTATCGCCAACGCCGCGCCAATCCCACCCGGCCGCACCGCCGGGGCGGGCGCGAGCATGGCGGCGGCTCGGGGCGCGACGGCACGATTTCGGAAAAACGGCCCGACTCGGGTAAAATGCCGGTTTCGCGCTAGCCGGCTTTCGGAGCCGCCTCCATCAGCCCCGGTAAGCCGGCAGGTCGTCCATGCGGCCAGCGCCCCGCTCTTTGCCAATTCGCGTCTTCCGTCGACGAAACGTCCGCCCTGCCTTGCCGGGCGCCGCGTCGCCGGTTCGATCCACCTCGCGGCGGCCCGTGCCGCCGGCTTCAGGATTCAGCTATGCATCCCATGCTCAATATCGCTGTCAAGGCTGCGCGCCGCGCCGGACAGATCATCAACCGCGCGTCGCTCGACCTCGACATGATCGAGATCCGCAAGAAGCAGCAGAACGATTTCGTGACGGAAGTCGACAAGGCATCCGAAGACGCGATCATCGAGACGCTGAAGACGGCCTACCCCGACCACGCGATCCTGGCCGAGGAATCGGGCAAGTCGGACAACGAATCCGAATACGTCTGGATCATCGATCCGCTCGACGGCACCACCAACTTCATCCACGGCTTCCCGTACTACTGCGTGTCGATCGCGCTCGCGCATCGCGGCGTGGTGCAGCAGGCCGTCGTCTACGATCCGAACAGCAACGACCTGTTCACCGCCACGCGCGGCCGCGGCGCCTATCTGAACGACCGCCGCATCCGCGTCGGCCGACGCGACCGCCTGGCGGACGCACTGGTCGGCACCGGCTTCCCGTTCCGCGAGAAGGACGGCCTCGACAACTACATGAAGCTGTTCCTGGAGATGACGCAATCGTGTACCGGGCTGCGCCGTCCGGGCGCGGCGGCGCTCGATCTCGCGAACGTCGCGGCGGGCCGGCTCGACGCGTTCTTCGAGCAGGGCATCCACGCCTGGGACATGGCCGCGGGCAGCCTGCTGATCACCGAGGCGGGCGGCCTCGTCGGCAACTACCACGGCGATGCCGACTTCCTGCATCGCCACGAGATCGTCGCGGCGAACCCGAAGATCTACGCGCAGATGATCCCGATCCTGAACCGTTATTCGCGCATCGGCGGCGACGCCGCGCAGGCGCAGCAGTAAAGGCCCTTGCGCCGCGCCCGGGCGCGGCGCAAGGGCGCTGTCAGGTTGGCCAGTGTGGCCGCGTAAGATGGGACGATGAAACCGAAAGCGCTCCACCACGGCCATCGATCCCCCGCAACGATCGTCAGCCCAGGCGGTGCGCCGGTATTTCCGCTTGCAACTGAGCCTACGCGACATTGAGGAGTTGCTGTTCGAGCGCGACGTGATCGCCAGCTACGAGACGATCCGCCGGCACCTCGCCCCGGAGCGGCATCTGCTGCCTGCTTCGCCTTGTCGCAAACACCTCGCCGCACGCTTCTCGACGTGGCGCGAATCGACCGAGGCCACCCAGAATCGGTCTGCCGCATCAAACATGCAGGTCGCGCTCGCGCTTCTTGTCAGCCTACTCCACTAAGACTCCGCTAAGATGGCAGCGCCCGCCATGCACTGACAATCCTACGGTTGCGGATCCGCATAGTGCCAAATGACCATACCCCATGACGTGTGCCGAGGGCCCGGCATCGGCTCTCCCGCTTCGACATGAATCGGTTCCTTGACAGCCGGACTGTGCCAGCGACCGGTACGCGGACACGTTTCCCCGGGCAAGGCTCGCAGGCTCGTCTCTGCGACTGGCTTCGGGAAGTAGGTCGACTCCTCCTCGGGAATGCTACCCCCTTGATAACGCGTGTCTTCCCATAGCAAGCGCCAGCGGACGTCGTACTCGTCGTTGGTGCCTTCCAGCAGATACTGGTGGGCGATGCTGCCCTTGAGGAAGTAATTCGGGCAGCCGACTTCGTCGCCCGGAAACCACGGTTCCCAGATACCCTCGACCGGTATTTCCTCTCCGCTGTTCACCTCTCCTGTACTCGATTCATTTTTCGGTGGGCAGGCATCGAGATTTACCGGATAACTCCGCCCGGGAGGCCAATATCGCCAGGCCGGAAAAACGTGGTCTTGAAATAACGACTCGTACGTCCAGTGTTTGAAAATACGGCGCCCACCGTCGGCACGCTTTCCATAAGAAAGATATCCAGAAAAATCAAGCCCGATCGTGCAATTGAGTGCTTTGCAACTCAACTCTTCAATCCAGACACCTTCCGCATATCCGGTTGCATAGTCGAAATCCGAATATCTTGAATCCTTGACACCAAGCGCATGAAAGAAGGGATCGTACGTTCGCCCTACCTCGTGAGCACTCCGGCCGAATAACAGCTCGCTTCCTTTTTCACTGCCTGCGATGAGAAGACCATAGGCCGATCGCTTATCACCACCACTCGACAAAATCTCGATACCGTCATCCATGCGTGCCAATGTAGGCAGAAAATCAGTGACGTATGCATCCTCCAATTCCTGCTGATTCGGACTCGGCGCATCCAATTGTCTTGCATAGGCGTTCAGAAAATCCCTGTATAGATCGACGGCATTTCTCAGGAACGTCACGCTCGTCCATTTTTTCAGCAGAAAAAATGCCTTCGATCGCGCGTTGCTAGACTGCTCGTCAGTCATCGTTAGCGTATTGAGCATTATGGATTCGATTCTTTTGGCGATTGCTTACCCACATCGGCACTGGCACGAAGTGCATAACCTTCCTGCCTGATCTTAGCCGATCGTTCGTACTCTTTCAGATAGAGTGCACGCGCGTTGGCCTCATCCGGCAAACGCACATCGGTCCAGTGCGTCCGCTCGGCTTTGACCATCTTTTGGATCCATGCCTCCACCGGCTTGTTGGATGGATGTTTGAAATCCACAAAAAATTGAACATCGCCGCCCACCAGCAAGCGCATCGTGGCCTCCGTCCCTTCATCGTCCCATTGTTCTGCAATGCGCCCCGCCCACAGACGCATTCCGTCCCAGTCCTTCGGTACGTCGATACCGAGCTTCTCCATGGCCTCGCGCGTCGGCACCTTCATTTGCGCAAAACTGCCATTCATGCTCCATGCATGCTTGATTGCACTTTGATTGCGCCAGATGGTCCCGTTAGCAGTTCGCTGAAATACCACGGGGCGCGTCATCGAGCGGGACAACTGACAAGTTGATACGAGAACCCACCCTGCCTCCTGGCGATCATGCGCGGCGCCGACACATTCACCGAAAGCCTGTTCACGGTTCACAAGCAGGACGACTTCATTCCGCCCTCACATCCGCTGCGAGCGATCCGCGAGATGGCGAACGAAGCATTGGCGAAGCTCGATCGCCTGTTCGCGCAGATGTACGAATCTGACGCGAAGGGCGGAAGGGCCAGTATCGCGCGCCGGAGAAATTGTTGAGAGCCATGCTGACCCAGGTGCTCTACAGCGTTCGCTCGGAGCGTCGACTCATGGAGCAGGTGCAATACAACCTGCTGTTTCGTTGGTTCATCGGCCTGGCGATGGACGATGCGGTGTGGGTGCCTACCGTCTTCACGAAGAATCGTGAGCGCTTGATCCGACATGACGCGGTGACCGAGCTCTTCAATGCAGTGATGACGCTGGCCGAGAAGAAGAAACTGCTGTCGGGCGAGCATTTCAGCGTGGACGGCACGCTGATTCAGGCGTGGGCAGGCCACAAGAGTTTCAGAAGCAAGGAAGGCGGCGATGACGAGGGCGATGGTGGCAGCTTCAAGGGAGAGAAGCGTAGTAACGACACACACGCCTTGCGCACCGATGACAATGCGAGGCTGTTTCGCAAAGGGAAAACGGCCAGCGAACTGCGCTACATGGGTCATGCGTTGAGCGATAACCGCCATGGGCTGATCGTCAATGCACGCGTGAGCCGTGCCGACGGCTATGCGGAGCGCGACGCGCCGAGCGGATGATCGCCGATGCCCGTCAAGCACTCGGCAACGACGCGACGCAGATCACGTTGGGCGCGGACAAGGGCTACGACGCACAGGATTTCATCGAAGCCTGCGAGCGGTTGAAGGTCGTGCCGCATGTGGCGCAGAACAAGTCGAATCGCCGCTCGGCGGTAGATGACGAGATTACCGGGAGCGTGGGTTACGCGCTGTCGCAGCAAAAGCACAAGCTGATCGAGCAGTCCGAAGCAAATGTGCTCGCTGACGAGAGGTATTTCCGCAGGCTGCCTAGATCTTGTTCATGACCCGCTCCTGCGGGTCTTCTCTCATTGAGACGGCCGTCCCTTGAATGTCGAGGCGATGATAGCAACTAGGGCCGTGATCCGCTCACGTGACAGCGCCGGCCCAGGGCGCCGTTCAGCCGTCGATCGCGGCCATCGGCCCCTGGCCGCGAATCCAGGCCCGGTCGGCGCGCTCGGCCATCTCCCGATCGCCGCGGCTATCGCCGTAGGCATAGAGCGTGACCGGGGGCTGCGCGCCCCACCACGCGTTCAGCCGCACCACCTTCTGCGGCCCCCAGCAGTTCTCGCCGTCGAGCCGGCCGGTGAACCGGCCGCGCTCGAAACCGAGCCGCGTGGCCAGCACCGCCTCGAAGCCGAGCGGCGCCGCCCACTTTTCCAGGTAGATCGACGGTGACGCGCTGACCAGCACCACCGCATGCCCGCGCGCCTGATGCTCGCGCACCCGCGCCAGCATCTCGGGGCGCACCAGACGCGGCAGGCGGGTAGCCGCGAAGCGCGTCGCGAGCGCGTCGAGTTCATGCTCGCCGATCGGCCCGAACGCGAACCACGCGAATTTCGCCTTCGCCGCGCCGCGCGAGATCCAGCCCGCCTTCATCGCGACGATCCACGGCAGCGCGCGCAAGCCCGCCCAGGCGAAACGGCGTGCGCCCACCGCCTGCCGCACGAAATGGCGGAAGCTGTCGGCGGTGGTGATGGTGCCGTCGAAATCGAAGGCGGCGACGATGCGGTCGGTCATGGCGAGCTCTGCCGGGAAGGAAACGGGCGAGCACGCAAGATAGCAAATTTGCGCGGGCTCGCGCGATTCACGCGGGCCCGGAGCCTGGAATCCAGCGCAACGCCGGTGCTCACCGGCGGCCGGCGGGCGCAGACCGAAACGCCTCGGCCGCAAGCCGTTGGATCAACCGCTGGCGCCGGATCATGGCGACGGCCACGCGTCGCTCCCGCCGCCATCGAGACCGCATCAAGGCCGTCACACCACACCGCGTGGGCGCTCCCCTCAGCCCCCCCGCCACCCCCAAAGACAAAGCGGCGCACGCGGCGCGCGTCGCATCCACCGCTCAGATAGGCTCCCGATGTCCGCGAGCCCTCACCTCCGGCAGCGCCGCCGGGTTCGCGTTGCCGGCAGCCGGGGCGCCCGTCTTCGCGAAGCGGCGTGACCACATCGCCGTGAGGATCGGCACGAGGATTGCCGTGATCAGGCAGGCCGTGGCGACGGTCGCCGTCGCGGCCGGCACGAGCGGCTTGAGCTTCGGCACCATCTCGCCGATGATGGCCGGGTTCGCGACCGCGGCACCCGCCGTGGACGAGGCGGCAAGGCCCGCCGTGCCGTTGCCGCCGCCGATCAGGCGGTCGGCGAGGATCAGCGGCACGCCGGTCACGACGATCACCGCGAGGCCGAGCAGCAGGCCGGGAATCCCGCTGTGGGCGATCACGCGCAGGTCGATGCCGTTGCCGAGCGCAAAGCCGAAGAACGGAATCAGCGGATGCACGCAACGGCCGAACAGGTCGCGCAGGTCACGGTCCAGGTTGCCGAGCGCGAAGCCGATCAGGAACGGCAGCACGGCGCCCACGAACAGCCTCGGCTCGAACACCGCCACCCCGGTGGCGCCTAGGATCGTCATGCTGACGAGCGGCCCCGATTCGAGCGACATCAGCACGAACGCGCCGGCTTCCTCGCGCGTGCCGTACTGCTGCATCACGGCCGCGTAGAGCCCGCCGTTGGTCATGTCCATCGCCGCCACGATCGCCAGCAGCGACAGCCCGGCCAGCACCCCGCTCTTGATCCCGTCCGCTGGGATGAACTGGGCGCAGAGCAGCGTCACGAGCCAGGCCACCAGCGTCTTGGTGATCACCAGCGTGCCCGACTTGCGCAGCACCACGCCGGTGGCGCGCAGGTCGATGGTCGCGCCCATGCAGAAGAACCAGACCGCGAGGATCGGCACCGTGCCCGAGATCAGCCCGTTCGTAAACGAGCCGAAATACTTGCCCGCATCAGGCGCGAAGGTATGCACGCAGGCCCCCAGCACCATCGGCACCAGCATCAGCCCGCCCGGCACGCGGTCGATCACTCTCTTGATATTCACTCGCTACTCCATGCGTGGACGTGCTCGCCCATTATCGTTGCCGTCGTCTGCCTGGCAGTTTCGGAACGTTATTCCATTCACATAGCGCCTTACATGGCGGTTAACCCTGTTATTTTTCGGGCACGCCGACGGCGTAGAAGCCGGCTTCGGCGCGTAGGAAAATTTTTACGGAACACCGTTCCGAAGGTCTTCATGCCGTGCTCTAATGCGCGACATCAGCGTAGCGGGCTGGCGAGCCCCGCCCCGCTGTACCGGTTCCCACGGAGAAAGCGGAGGGAGATGGGAGTCCGGCCATCCGCGGGCGGACATGCGAACAGCCTCGACGCTGCCGGGCTGCGGCGGCGCTTCCCGACCGGGCAGATGTGCGAGCCGGATGCCCCGAAGCCGGCCTACGGCGGCATCGACCGCATCGGCCGGATCGTCGCGGGCGGTGCGCGGCGGCCACGCTCGCGGCGGACGGCGGCCGGCTCGCCCGCTGATTCAACCCCAGCCGGGACGCGCTATGCTCAAGCCTGACTCCACACCGACGGACGTTTCGCACATGGAAGCGATGCTCAGGCGGCGCCGGGAACACGCGCCGCAGCCGCCGGCCGAAGGCGGCGCCGATAAGGCGGAATCGGCCTCGGCCACGGGCAAGGTGTTCGCCGTGCTCGAGGCGCTCGGCACGCACGGGCCGAGCGGCATCAGCGAGCTGTCGCACCGGCTCGGCATATCGAAGACCACCGTCCACCGGTTCCTGCAGACGCTGAAGACGCTCGGCTTCGTCGCGCAGGAAGACGAGACCGAACGCTACCGTCTGACGATCCGGCTGTTCGAACTCGGCTCGCTGGCGCTCGAGAGCGTGGACCTGATCCGCGAGGCCGACCTCGAGATGCGCCGCATCGGCCGGCTCACGCGCGAGGCGCTGCACCTCGGCGCGTTCGACGCAGACCACATCATCTACATCCACAAGATCGACGCCGATTACGGGCTGCGCATGCACTCGCGGATCGGCCGCACCAACCCGCTCTACAGCACCGCGATCGGCAAGGTGCTGCTGGCCTGGATGGCGCCCGAGGAGGCGCGCGAGACGCTCTCGCGGATCGAGTTCAGGAAGTCGACGCAGAAGACGCTGGCCTCGGCCGAGGCCGTCTGGAGCATTCTTCCGCATGTGCGCGAGCAGGGCTATGGCGAGGACAACGAGGAGCAGGAAGACGGGCTCTTATGCCTCGCGGTGCCGGTGTTCGACCGCTTCGGCCGCGTGATCGCGGGGCTGTCGATCTCGTTTCCGACCATGCGCTGCGGCGCCGACACGAAGGCGCACTACGTCGCGCTGCTCAAGCAGGCCGGGCAGGCCATCTCGGCCAGGCTCGGCTATCACGGCGCGCGCGCCTGAAGGCGGCGGGCGGGCGCTGAATCGCCTCGACGGGGCATGCCGGCGTGCTCCGCATCGGCCGCGGGCGCGCCTCGGCCGCCGCTCGCGTCTTATGTCGCTGGGCCGGCCGATCACGATAGCACCTGGCGGGCACTCGGCCACGCCCTGCACATCCTCGTCCGCCTGGATCACGCCCGGGTAGCCGCGGTGCAGCAGCACGTGGAGATGGTTCCGCGACTACACGCTGCGTCGCGGGCCGCGAATCAGCGGCGGCAGCGCGTGCGCGATGCCCGCCTTCTTCCCGCCTCCTTCCCGCCGCATTCGCCGAGCGTGCGGCCGTCGAAGCCGATGCTCGCGCCGCGCGGCTTCGCGTTTGCCAGGCCGGCAACGCGCCCGACGCGGCGCGCCGTGCGCATCATGCGCTCGCGATTATCGCCGATGCGCCATGTAGGCGAGATAGCCAATGATCAGATCGATCTCGCGATCGCTCAACTGGTCCGGCGAAAAGGCCGGCATGGCACGGCCGGGCCAGTCCCGCAGCGAGGCGGGATTGCGGATGTAGCGATGCAGCGCGCCCGGCTGGAAGTAATCGACCGGATTGGCGGGCTTGCCGAGATCGGGGCCGGTGTTCGAACTGCCCGCGCCGTTGAAGCGGTGGCAGGCCAGGCACTGCGTGATGAACAGGCGCTGCCCGGCGCGGACCGGATCGGTTGCCGGCAGCGCCGAATCGACGGCGAGCGCGGGCCAGCGCGCGACCGGCGCACGCTCGATGGTGAAGCGCGCCACCTGGTAGGGCCATTGCTCGCCGCGCACCGACGCCGCCTGCGCGCCTACCCAGACCAGATAGAACGGCCCGGCACTCACCGGTTTGCCCGGCAATTTTGGCCACGGCCGCGCCGGGTCCTCCACTGCGAGATAGGCCACGGCGCGTGCGGGATCGCGATTCCGAACCAGATCCATCGGCAGCTGTGCGGCGAAGCCGTCGGTGGCGCGCGTCTCGATCACGCCGTCGGGCGGCAGCGACGCGCCGTCGATCAGGTCGGCCAGCGGCACCGCGCGGTACGTCATCGGCTTGCCGTAGGAAACGTCGCGGGTGACGTGGATGTCGGCCGCGTCGGCGCGCGCCAGCAGGGTCTGGGCGGTGAACGTCAGCAGCTTGCCGTGGGACGCGATCGTGATCGCGGGTTGGGCTGGCGTGCCGTGGGCGAGCGTGCCCAGCAGCAGCAGCCAAAGCGAAAGTAATGTGCGTTTCAGCACTCGGGGGCTCCGTGGGTGGGCGCTCGCGGCTTGCGATGGCGCCGGGTTGCAGGCCGCGGCTCTTGTCGGGCGCACGGCAGGCCGATTATCTCAGCGTGTCGACGCAGACGAAACGTCGATGGCGAGATCGGATTGACCAATCTCGGCGCGCCGCGGGTTGGCAAGCTGTGCTCTCACATTCGGCACGATCGCTCACGCCAGCGCGTCGTTGCACCGAGCCCGCAGCCCGCTCCTGCACGGCCCCCCTCGTCCTGGATCGGGACAAACACTTAACGAACTTCAGCAAGCCACCCGGGGGTCGTAATTACAGTTGTCTTTCCGACGTCCTGCTCTTTCCTGTGGAGAATGCCATGTCCTTTCTCACTAATCTGAAGATCGGCAGCCGGCTGGCGATGGGCTTCGCCATTTCGGTCGGGCTCGTGTGCGTGATCGGCGCGATGGCGATCTGGCAGATCGGCAAGGTGTATCAGAAAACCGAGGAAATCTCCGCTGCGATCCTGCCGACCGTGCAGGCACTCAGCGATGTCCGATCGATGGCCAATACCGTTCGACGCACGACCCTGCGGGGCCTGCTCGAAGCCGACCAGCCGGGGCGCGATGCGCAGCGGGCGGCGCACGACGCGGCGCTGCGGCAGTACGACAGCCGGTTTGCCCACTATAAGTCGCTGGCGAAATCGTTCGACGATGCACGGCTCACCCAGGACATCGAAGCCGCCTGGGCGATTTTCCTGAAGAACGACCAGCGATTGCTGGAGGCCGTGGCGGCGGGCAAAACCGAGGCACGGGAGGTGCGGACGCTGGCGACCCAGGCAAGCGCCGACCAGTTCGCGAGTTTCGTGAAGGCGGTCGACGCGGCGGTGCAAGCGAACCGCGAACGCAGCGATGCAGCCGACGCGTCCGCCTCCACCTCCTACCACTCGGCGGTGCTCGGCACGGTCATGCTGGTGGCGGCGGCGGTGGCCGCCGGCATCGGCATCGCGATCCTGATCACGCGCTCCATCACCCGGCCGCTCAACCGCGCGGTCACCGTCGCGCAGACCGTCGCCCAAGGCGATCTCACCTCGGACATCGAGGTGAGCGGCAAGGACGAGACGGCCATGCTGCTCGCCGCGCTCAAGGAGATGAACGCGCGGCTCGCCAGGATGGTGGGCGACATCCAGCAGAGCGCCGACAGCATCGCGATGGCGTCCTCGGAAATCGCGTCCGGCAACGTCGACCTCAGCCAACGGACCGAGGAGCAGGCCGCGTCGCTGGAGCAAACCGCCGCGAGCATGGAGCAACTGACCGCGACGGTCAAGCAGAACGCGGACAACGCGCAGCAGGGCAGCCGCGTGGCCAAGAGCGCCTCCGAAGTGGCCGAGCATGGCGGCTCGGTCGTGAGCCGGGTCGTGGACACGATGCAGGAAATCAGCGAGCGGGCCGGCCGCATGTCGTCGATCATCGCCGCGATCGAAGGCATCGCGTTCCAGACCAACATCCTTGCGCTCAACGCGGCGGTCGAAGCCGCGCGCGCCGGCGAGCAGGGCCGCGGATTCGCGGTGGTGGCGGGCGAGGTGCGCACGCTGGCGCAACGCAGCGCCGCCGCGGCCAAGGAGATCAAGGATCTGATCACGGCGTCGGCCGACGGGGTGAGCCGAGGCGAAGCGCTGGTTGCCGAGGCCGGGGCCACGATGAAGGAAGTGGTCAGCACCGTGGCGCGGGTCACCGACCTCATGGAGGAAATCTCCGCCGCCTCGCAGGAGCAGCGCAAGGGTATCGAGCAGGTGAATCAGGCGGTCACGCAAATGGATGAGGTGACGCAGCAAAACGCGGCGCTGGTGGAAGAGGCGGCCGCGGCTGCGCAGTCGATGTCCTCGCAGTCCTCGAGCCTGAAGGACATGATCACGATGTTCCGCGTCTGCGCGAGCCGCCCCGGCGTGCCCGACCAGGGTCCGCGCGCGAGCGCAGCACGCCGCGCGCCCGCGGCACGCGGCAAGCTCGCCGCGGCACGCGGCCGGGGCACGGCGCCCGCGCTGGCGGCGGCCGGCTCGCCAGCCCACGCGTCGCAGCCGGATTGGCAGACGTTCTGAACGCCGCCAACGCCGCCCGCCTGGGCCGGTTGGCACGAGCTGTTCCCCATTCCTGTGGATGCCGGCAGGCGCAACGGCTGGCCAGCCGGCCACATCGGAGATGACGCACATGCAGGCCATCAGTGTACGAAAGGAAAGCGATCTGGTGATTTTTGCCAAGCAGGCGATAGTCGAGTGCAACGGGAAACTCTTTGGTCACGAGCTTCTGTTCCGTGACCGGTCCGGCGCCGTGACGACCATTGTCGACGACGAGTCCGCGACGATGGCGGTGCTCGAGGCGGCAATCGGTCATGTAGGACTGCATCAGGTGTCGCCGGTGGGCAGTTTCTTCATCAACTGCTCGAGCGAATTTCTGATGTCGACCATCGTCCACGCGCTCCCGCCGCATCGCTTCGTTCTCGAAATCCTCGAAACCTGCAAGCTGGATCGTCATTTGATACGTCGTTGCCGGCAGTTGAAGGAAGCAGGCTTTCGCCTGGCCCTCGACGATGTGCGCGAGCTGTCGCCCGACATCGTGGATATTCTGCCGCTGATCGATATCGTCAAGATAGACTGGCCTTTTACCGATCCGCAGCAGCGCCGCAGCATGATCGATACCGTGATCGGCTACGGTGCGCTCGCCCTCGCCGAAAAGATCGAAACCAGCGCCGACCGCAATTACGCGGTGGATTCGGGGTGTTCGCTTCTACAGGGGTTTTATTTCTGCCGGCCCCAGATCCTATCGGCGCAAAAAATGCCCGCCGATTTCGAGGTAGTCACCCAGGTATTGCAGTCGATTCTCGACGAGGAAAGCCTGAGCGCCCTGGCGGTCAAGATAGAGCGAAGCCCGGAGCTCTGCGTTGAATTGATCCGCATCGCGAATAACTGTGCCGCCACCAATCGATCCCGCATGAGAATATCTTCGATCAGCCATGCTATCTCGCTGGCGGGCACCGATACGCTCATGGGCTGGTGTGCGCTGCTGCTGTATCGACGCGAGTCGGAGCCGATGTTCGACCCGCTCACGGATCTGGCTCGATCGCGCGCCGAGCAGATCGGAGATATGCTGGCCGCTTCAGGGGCCACGCCTCATCAACTCAGCAAAGGCCGCCTGGTTGGCCTCCTGTCGCTGCTGCACATCCGCCAGGGCGCCACGGCTGAGGATTTCTGGCGTCCGCTCTCGTTCGACCAAGAGATCAAGCGAGCACTCACGGTTCAAGAGGGCTGGTATGGAGAGGCGCTGCTAGCCGTCGCCGCGCTCGAACGGTCGTTCTGCCTCGGCGAGCCGAGCGAAACGGCTTCGCACGGCATCACGACGATCCCGTCGCATCAGGAACGCGCGGCAACCCGAGGGCGTGGCTGATTCGACGAGCGGCTCGAATCCCATCAGCGGGACGGGGGCCCGGGCATCGGTTTCCAACCGGGGCGAACGCCGCGCCGCACGACACCGTGCCGGCCAGGCGGCCGACGAACTCGCCCGGGCGTAGGATCGGAACCACGCCTGCGCGGCGCCCTTTGGTTTGCGGTTGCGCTCCCCTGCCCTTCGATATAGGCCCGACCGACATCACGCACGGTCGGCGCCCGGTCCTGCGGTACCATACCGGCAGCTTTGGAACCGGCCTGTTGCCGCTTCGCGAGCGCCGGGACTCGCCCGTCTCGCGCCGCATGCCCGGCCGGCCTCACTCGCCGGCGGCGGCCGCAGGCGATAGCGCTGGCCACTCGCCTGGTATCGTGTGCCGCATGCGGCCATCGACCGGCGACTTGTATCGATCAACCCAAGATCGGCGCGTGCGGCCCGGCTGCCTCTGCTTCGCGGCGCGTGCGCCGAATCGTATCTCGTACTCGGCATGGGTTCCTGCCGCAACGAAGCCCGCGCCCGCGTGGGTTCGGGTGCATGCAAGAGGAAAAGCCATGCTGGGCCGAGATATTTGCAAGCGTGCCGATGCGCGCGGAAACGAACTCGCCGAGCGCGCGAAATGACGGGAATGCCTTGATGGAAAAGGAAGTGCAGGAAATTACGGAAGCGAAACAGCAGGTTACGGAACGGGACTTTTCATCGCATACGCCGATGATGCAGCAGTACCTTCGCATCAAAAGCGAGCACCCGGACACGCTCGTCTTCTACCGGATGGGCGACTTCTACGAGCTGTTCTACGACGATGCCGAGAAGGCCGCGCGCCTGCTCGATCTGACCCTGACGCAGCGCGGCGCCTCGGGCGGCAATCCGATCCGGATGGCGGGCGTGCCGCATCACGCCGTGGAACAATATCTGGCGAAGCTGGTGAAGTTTGGTGAATCGGTGGCGATCTGCGAACAGATCGGCGACCCCGCCACCTCGAAAGGGCCGGTCGAGCGCAAGGTGGTGCGCGTGGTCACGCCCGGCACGCTGACCGACGCGGCGCTGCTGTCCGACAAGGCCGATGTGTTCCTGCTCGCGCTGAGCCTCGGCCACAACAAGCGCGGCGTGGTCACCAACATCGGCCTGGCCTGGCTGAACCTGGCGAGCGGCGCGCTGCGGCTCGCCGAGATCGCACCGGACGAACTCGGCGCCGCGCTCGAACGGATCCGCCCGGCCGAAATCCTCGCGGGCGATGGTGCGATCGAGGCGATACCGCCCGGCGCAGGCGCGGTCACGCGCGTGCCGGCCTGGCATTTCGACGTGGCCTCGGGCACCCAGCGGCTCTGCAGCCAACTCGACGTCGCCAGCCTCGAAGGCTTCGGCGCACACTCGCTGACGAGCGCCTGCGGCTCGGCCGGCGCGCTGCTGCTGTACGCGGCATCCACGCAGGGCCAGCAGTTGCGCCACGTGCGCAGCCTCAAGGTCGAGACGGAATCGGAATACATCGGCCTCGATCCCGCCACGCGCCGCAATCTCGAACTGACCGAAACGCTGCGCGGCACCGAGTCGCCCACGCTCTACTCGCTGCTCGACACCTGCTGCACGACGATGGGCAGCCGCCTGCTGCGCCACTGGCTGCACCACCCGCCGCGCGCCTCGGTGGCGGCGCAGGGCCGCCAGCAGGCCATCGGCGCGCTGCTCGAAGCGGCCGGCGCGGCGAGCCTCGACAACCTGCGCCGCGCGCTGCGCCAGATTGCCGACGTCGAACGCATCACGGGCCGCCTCGCGCTGCTGTCGGCCCGCCCGCGTGACCTGTCGAGCCTGCGCGATACGTTCGCCGCGCTGCCGGCGCTGCGCGAGTTGGTCGCCCCGATCACGCAGCACGCCGACACGCTCGCGCGCCTCGAGGCGGCGCTGGCGCCGCCCGCCGGCTGCGCGGACCTGCTCGCGCGCGCCATCGCGCCGGAACCGGCCGCGATGGTGCGCGACGGCGGCGTGATCGCGCGCGGCTACGACACCGAACTCGACGAGCTGCGCGACATCTCCGAGAACTGCGGCCAGTTCCTGATCGATCTCGAAGCGCGCGAGCGCGCACGCACTGGCATTCCGAACCTGCGCGTCGAATTCAACCGCGTCCACGGCTTCTACATCGAGGTCACGCGCGGCCAGACCGACAAGGTGCCCGACGACTATCGCCGCCGTCAGACGCTGAAGAACGCCGAGCGCTACATCACGCCCGAGCTGAAGACCTTCGAGGACAAGGCGCTATCGGCGCAGGAACGTGCGCTGTCGCGTGAAAAGGCGCTCTACGAGGCATTGCTGCAATCGCTGCTGCCGTTCATCGAGGACTGCCAGCGCGTGGCGGCTGCGCTCGCCGAACTCGACGTGCTGGGCGCGTTCGCGGAACGCGCGCGCGAGCTCGACTGGGTCGCGCCGAGCTTTTCCGACGAGATCGGCATCGACATCGAGCAGGGCCGCCATCCGGTGGTGGAGGCGCAGGTCGAGCAATTCATCGCGAACGACTGCCGGCTCGGCAGCGATCGCAAGCTGCTGCTGATCACCGGCCCCAACATGGGCGGTAAGTCGACCTTCATGCGGCAGACCGCGCTGATCGCGATGATGGCCTACGTCGGCAGCTACGTGCCGGCCAAATCGGCCAGGTTCGGCCCGATCGACCGGATCTTCACGCGCATCGGCGCGGCCGACGATCTGGCGGGCGGGCGCTCGACATTCATGGTGGAGATGACCGAGGCCGCGGCGATCCTCAACGACGCCACGCCGCAAAGCCTGGTGCTGATGGACGAGATCGGCCGCGGCACCTCGACCTTCGACGGCCTCGCGCTGGCCTGGGCGATCGCGCGCCACCTGCTTTCACACAACGGCTGCTACACGCTGTTCGCGACGCACTACTTCGAACTCACGCAGTTGCCGGCCGAGTTTCCGCATGCCGCCAACGTCCACCTGTCGGCGGTCGAGCACGGCCACGGCATCGTGTTCCTGCATGCGGTCGACGAGGGACCGGCCAACCAGAGCTACGGCCTGCAGGTGGCGCAGCTGGCGGGCGTGCCGCCCGCGGTGATCCGCGCGGCACGCAAGCATCTCGCCCATCTCGAACAGCAGTCGGCGGGCCAGCCCACGCCGCAGCTCGACCTGTTCGCCGCACCGCCTCCCGTCTACGACGACGCGCCGGACGACGGCCGCCCCGCCGCCGAATACCACGAGACGGCCCGGCCCGAACCGCATCCGGCGCTGGCGCGGCTGCGCGGCATCGATCCCGACGAGCTGAAGCCGCGCGAAGCGCTCGATCTGCTCTATGAACTGCACGCGCTGGCCGGCCGGCAAGGCGACGATGAGACGGCTCACTGACGCGCATCCTCGCCGCCCGCGCGCCGCGCCGGCGATGGCGGCGGTGCTGCTCGCGGCGGCGCTGGCCACGGCCGCCGTTGCCGCGAAAGCCGCGCCGGCCGCGATCGCGCGCGCGCGCGCCGAGCCTGGCTACGGGTTCGCGGTGCTGTCCGGCGTGCTCGCCGGCCCGGCCGACGAGCCGGCCGCGCAACGCCTGTTGGCCGCGATCGCGCGCGACCGTGGCGTGGCCTTCGTGGTCTATGACGGCAACCTGAAAGGCCCGCACGAAGTCTGCAGCGATGCGGTCTACGATGCGCGCGTCGCGCTGCTGAAGTCATCGCGCGTGCCGGTGTTCTACGTTCCCGGGCAGGCCGACTGGGCCGCCTGCGCGACGCGCGAGGCCGGCGGCTATGACGCGGTCGAGCGGCTCGACTATCTGCGCCAGACTTTCCTGTCGGATTCCGAATCGTTCGGCGTGACGCCGCAGCCGCTGACGCGCGAGAGCGAAGTCGCGCGCTTTCGTCCATTCCGCGAGAACATCCGCTGGACGCAGGGCGACACGGTGTTCGTCGCGATCAACGCGCCCTCGCCCAACAATCGCTACTTGACGGCGGGTGGGCGCAACGGGGAATTCGAGGATCGCGCGATCGCCAATGCGTTCTGGATCGATCATTCGGCCGAGTTCGCGAAACGCCGCAATGCGCGCGCGCTGGTGATCCTGGTCGAGGGCGATCCGCAGTTCGAACGCTACGAGCGCGAGCGCTTCGCATGGCTACGGTTCGGACACACCCGTCGTGACGGCTTTCTGGAGTTCAAGCGCGCGCTGGTGAAGGCCACCTCGACGTTCCACGGCACGATCCTGGTGATTCACGCGAGCGACGAGGCGTTGCGCGGCGGCTTTCGCATCGACCAGCCCCTGCACGATGAAAAAGGTGATCGCATCAATAACCTGACGCGCATCGCGATCGCGCCGCGCGATCCGTTCGCGCAATGGATCAGGATCACGGTGAACCCGGCCAGGCGGCCGATGTTCGGGGTGAGCGTGCAGGCGGTGCCGAGCAACCTGCCGGTGCCGCCCGCGCTACCGCTGATACCGCGGGACGACACGCCGTTGCCGCAGATGCCGGAGATTCCCGCGGTGCCGGAGATTCCGGATTCGGCCGGCGCATCGGCCGTGCCGGGCAGCGTGCCGGCATCGATGCCGGCCCTGCCGGAAGGCGAGGACCGGCCCCCTTCCCTGCCGGCCGCCCCGCGTTGAAGCGTGTGCGGTACGCGCCGGTCGGATCGGCCGCCGGCGCGGCCCGCGGCTCAGTGCAGCGTACGGCCTTGCGCCGGCGCATCGTCCTCGTCGTCATCGTCCTCATCGACGATCTCGAGGCCTTCCGCACCGTGGGCGTGCTCGTGCGCAATCTCGTCCTCGGTGGCCGCGCGCACGTCCTTGACCGACAGCGCGAAGCGCAGCGCCATGCCGGCGAGCGGGTGATTGCCGTCGAGCACGACCTTGTCCTCGGCGATATCGGTGACGGTATAGATCAGCGAATCGACTTCCTCGTCGCCGTCCTCCGGCGTGCCCTCGAACTGCATGCCCACCTCGAGCGGCTCGGGGAAGCGGTCGCGCGACTCGATCTTCACGAGCTCCGGATCGTAATCGCCGAACGCATCCTGCGGCTCCAGTTGCACCTGCGTCTCGAAGCCCGCCTCCTGTCCGTCGAGCTGTTCCTCGATCTTGGGGAACGTGCCATCATAGCCGCCGTGCAGATAGACCATCGGCTCGTCGCTCTCTTCGATCAGGTTGCCTTGCGTGTCAGACAGCTTGTATGCGACCGACACGACGGTGTTTTTTGCGATTTTCATCCAAATCTCCCAATTACCAGCCGCATTATACGATGTCCCAACGGTCCGAAACCGAACCGACGGGCGCTGCCCGAGCCCCGTCCGGCGCGCCCCTGCCCGATACCGCCACGCCGCTGCTCGGCAACCTGACGCCGTCGCAATTCATGCGCCGCCACTGGCAGAAAAAGCCGCTGCTGATCCGCCAGGCGATCCCGGGCATCGTCCCGCCGCTCTCGCGCGACGCGCTGTTCGAGCTGGCCGGCGACTATGACACCGAGTCGCGGCTCATCACCCATTTTCGTAACAGATGGCAACTGGCGCAGGGACCGTTCGAGCTCGACTCGCTGCCGTCGGTGAGCAAGCGCGAGTGGACGCTGCTGGTGCAAGGCGTGGACCTGCACGACGATGCCGCGCGCGCGCTGCTCGAGCGGTTTCGCTTCATCCCCGACGCGCGCCTCGACGACCTGATGATCTCCTACGCGACCGACGGCGGCGGCGTGGGTCCGCACTTCGATTCCTATGACGTATTCCTGCTGCAGGTGCATGGCCGGCGGCGCTGGCGCATCGGCGCGCAGCAGGACCTGACGCTGCGCGAGGACCTGCCGCTGAAGGTGCTCGCTCGTTTCGAGCCGACCGACGAGTGGGTGCTCGAACCCGGCGACATGCTCTATCTGCCGCCGCACATCGCCCATGACGGCATCGCCGAAGGCGAATGCATGACCTGCTCGATCGGCTTTCGCGCCCCGTCCGCGGGGGAATTGACGGGGCAGTTCCTCTACTACCTCGCGGAACGTGGTGCGCTGCGACAAGGCGCGCGCGCGGGCGAACTCTATCGCGATCCCGCGCAGCCGCCGGTCGACGATCCGGCGCGACTGCCGGCGGCGCTGGTCGAGCGCGTCGAGACGATACTGAAAGGGATCCGCTGGACCACGCGCGACGTCGAGAACTTCCTCGGCAGCTACCTCAGCGAGCCGAAATCGAACGTGGTGTTCGACGCCCCGGAAAGGCCGCTCGGCGAGGCCGCCTTCGTCGCCCAGGCGAGCCGCCGCGGCATTCGTCTCGACAGGAAAGCGGCATTGCTGTATAACGCGCGATCGTACTTCATCAATGGCGAAGAAAATCCGCTCGCCGGCAACGCGAAATGGCTGCCGGAATTGGCTGATCGACGTCATCTGGGGGCGAAACGCTTTGTAACATACTCCCGTCACCCCCTCATGACAGCCTTGCTGCACGAGTGGTATTGTGCGGGCTGGATCAGGCTGGGCGACCTGTCGTAAGGTTGCCCTCGCAGGAGCCCATACCAGTCAAACTTGTATGGGAAAGACAACGTATTGACCCCGCATTTGTCGACGGTCGATACGAAAGTGCATATAATTTCCGCCCAAGCCGTAGGGAAGATTCACGCTCTGGCAGTGCATCTCCACCAGCGGCCCAGGTCGGTGTTGGAGCACATTACCGGTATTGTTTCGCGCTGTTGCTTACCTTTAACCATAAAAGGACGTGATCATGAAGAAATCCCTCCTCGTAGCTTCCCTGTTGGCCGCCGTTGCACTCGCTGCTTGCAACAAGAGCTCGGACCAAGCCGCTTCGTCGGCTGCTAGCGACGCATCGGCAGCCGCTTCGGCTGCTTCGTCGGCTGCTGCAGCTGCTTCGGACGCAGCGTCGAGCACGGCCGCTGCTGCGAGCGACGCGGCTTCGGCATCCGCTGCTGCTGCTCCGGCATCGGACGCTGGCGCATCGGCTGCTGCTCCGGCTTCGGGCGCGAGCCAGTAAGCGCTCATCAGCTCACGCTGATACGAAAAAACCGGCCTTTCAGGCCGGTTTTTTTTCGTCCATCGATTGGCGCTGCGGGGCGCGGCCGCGATGCACGGTCGCAGGCGGGTCGATCAGAGGCTGCGCCAGCCGAAGCCGTCGTCCTGCGAGGCCACCGTGACGTCGCCGGGCGCACTGCCCAGCGCCGCCGCCAGGGCGGCCTGCGCGAGCTCGGGCAGGTTGTTCTGCTGGCTCAGGTGCGCGGCCACCAGATGCCGCAGGCGGGCCCGGTCGAGCGAGGCGAGGATCGCGGCCGCGGCGTCGTTGCTGAGGTGTCCGTGCGAACCGCCGATGCGCGCCTTCAGCGAGGCCGGATAGCGGCTACCGGCCAGCATCGCGACGTCGTGGTTGGCCTCCAGCACGAGCGCGTCGCAGCCGCTCAGCACGGCGCACAGATGCGGCGTCGACATGCCGGCGTCGGTCAGCACGCCGAGCCGGGCCGCGCCGTCCGTGAACACGAACTGGAGCGGCTCGCGCGCATCGTGCGGGACCGTGTACGGATGGATCGCCAGATCACCGATCGGCGTCGCTTCGTCGCCCCACAGCACGTGCAGGTCGATGCCGGCCGCATCGGCGCCCACCGCGCGCGCGGTGCCCCAGCTCATGAACAAAGGGAGTCCAAACCGTCGGGCCAGCGTCAGCGCGCTGCCGATGTGATCGCTGTGCTCGTGCGTGATCAGGATCGCGTCGAGCTCGTCGGAGGCGAGCCCGACGCGCGTCAGGCGCCGGTCGATTTCCTTCGCGGAGAAACCGCAGTCGAGCAGCACGCGCGTGGTGGTGGTGCCCGACGCGGCCTCGACGACGAGCGCGTTGCCCTCGCTGCCGCTGCCGAGGCTCGTGAATCTCACGCGCTCAGTTCAGCTGCGCGTGCAGCAGCTTGATGATGCGCTGCGCGTCGGCGGAGTTGTCGATCTGGCCGTTCTCGTCCACCACGGCGACCCGCGTTTGCGCACCGCCATTGGCGCGCACGCTGACGAAAAACTCCTTGCCGGGCTTGGCCGCGCTCGGGCCGCCGAAGAACAGCTTGCCGAACACGCCCTCGCGCTTCAGTTCCTCGGCCGAATTCGCGTAGCGGACCATGTAGATGCCCTTGGCACGATCGCGGTTGTCGACGGCGAAGTTGGTGCGGTCGAGCGCGAGCCCCACGCGCAGCCAGGCGCGCTCGAACGACTCGGCCAGATCGAGCGTGGGCGCGCCCGAGCTCGTGTCGACCACCTTCGCCGGTGCCGCCGCCGGGCGCGCATCGGTCAGCAGCTGCTTGGCCTGCGCGTCGGTCAGCCCGAACTTCTCCATCAGCTTGGTGAGGAACACGGCCTCGAGCACCGGGTTGCGGGGCCGCTCGACCCAGCGCGAGGAATCGCCGCCCTGCGGCCCCGTCAGCACTTCCTCCATCGCGCTGTGCGTGATCGAGATGTCGGTCGAGCCGTCCGGCCCGCGCGTGACGAGCGTGCGGAAGCTGTCACGCGTGCCCGACGAATACGCGAAATCGATCACGCGGCCGATGGTGCGCCGGAACCAGTCATCGGGGATATTCGCGCGGTTCTCGGCCCAGTCGGTGGCCATGATGCCCGTCTGCGGCGCGTCGGTCTTCAGCGCGAAGCCGTTGTCGACCCAGAATTCCTTCAGCTGCGGCCAGAGCTGCTCGGGCGTGCGGCCGTCGACGACGAGCCAGCGGCGGTCGCCGTCGCGCTCGACGTGCATGCCCAACGGGTCCTGCGCGTTCGGCTGCCCTTCCGTCGCGTTACCGGCCGCCGTGACGGCGCGCTGCGGCAGCGAGCCGAGGCCGGCATTGGTGGGCGGCGCCACGTAGGACGGGTTGACCGGCACCGCGGTCAGATCCTTCGGTACTTCCAGCGGCGGCGCCGAGCCCGTCGCCTTGTAGTTGACCCGGTCCGGCGCGAGATAATCGTTCAGCGTATCGCAGCCGGCCAGCGCGCCGAGCGCGAGCGCCATCACGGACGCCTGGAAGGCGCGAGAGGAAAAGGCGAAATGTTTCATGAAATCCTTCGTCTTGCTAAACGCGGGTGACGCGCGATGCCGGCGGGCCGGACAGGAGTCGGAGTGGATCGAAACTCCGGGCGGCGCGGCCGCCCGGATCGGTTAAACGATGCCGGCTTCGCGCAGCGCACCGCGCACGACATCGTAATGACGCTCGTCGAGCGGCGTCAGCGGCAAGCGGATGCCGCCGCGGATCCTGCCCATTTCCTGCAGCGCCCACTTCACCGGAATCGGGTTCGCCTCGACGAACAGGTGCTTGTGCAGCGACAGCAGCTTCAGATGGATCTCGCGGGCCGTTTTCGCGTCGGCGGCGATCGCCGCGCGGCACAGCTCGCTCATCGCGCGCGGCGCGACGTTGGCGGTGACCGAGATGTTGCCGTGGCCGCCCAGCAGCATCAGCGCGATCGCAGTCGGATCGTCGCCGCTGTAGATGCCGAAGCCGGCCGGCGCCGCCTTGATCAGGTGCGCGGCGCGACCGATGTTGCCGGTCGCGTCCTTCACGCCGACGATGCCCGGCACCTCGGCAAGCCGCAGGATCGTCTCGTTGTCCATGTCGGCCACCGTGCGGCCCGGCACGTTGTAGAGGATCAGCGGCAGGTCCACCGCCTCGGCGATGGCCCGGAAGTGGCGGAACATGCCTTCCTGCGTCGGCTTGTTGTAATACGGCACCACCTGCAGCGTGGCGTCGGCGCCGACCGATTTCGCGTGACGCGCCAGTTCGATCGCCTCCGAGGTCGAATTGCCGCCCGCGCCCGCGATGATCGGGATACGTCCGGCCGCGTGCTCCACCGCCGTCTTGATCGTCAGCACGTGCTCGTCGACCGACAGCGTCGCCGATTCGCCGCTCGTGCCCACCACGACGAGCCCGTCGGTGCCCTCCTCGATGTGCCAGTCGATCAGCTTGCGAAGCGTCGGCAGATCGAGGCTGCCGTCTTCGAGCATCGGGGTCACGATCGCGGGAATGCTGCCGCGGAATTGAATACCGTCTTGAGTGCCGTTAGCCATGAAACGCAGTGAAAGTAAACTCAATAAACGACGATTGTAGCGGATTACCCGAGCAGTCCGTAACGCGGAAATCCCGCCCCTTGTTGCGCGGCGCGCTCCCGCACCGCGCAGATTCGTTGTACGAACGCCGGCCTCGGCGCCGCCAGGTAACCGTCCTCGAACGCGATCGTGCGCAACTCACCGCGCACCGCGTCGAGCAGTTCGCCAGGCGCGAGCAGGAACGCCGGGTTGGACGGTTTGCCGAGCGTTTCGTTGCCGCGTGCGAAGGTTTCGTAGAGCAGCACGCCGCCTGGCGCGACCGCTTCGACGAGCCGCGGCAGCAGCGGGCGATGCAGGTAGTTCGTGACCACGACGGCGGAAAACCGCGCCCCGGCCGGCAGCGGCCATGGCTGACCTTCGAGGTCGGCCGCGCGCGCCTCGACGCCGCCCAGCGCGCCCAGCGTCGCGAGCGCGGCCGGATCGCGATCGAGCGCCAGGACCGGATGCCCGCGCGAGGCGAACCAGCGCGCATGCCGGCCCTGGCCGGCGGCGACATCGAGCACCGCCCCGCCCGGCGCGACCAGATGCGACCATGCGGCGACCCAGCGCGACGGCGCGGCAGCCACGGCCGGGTCGGGCGCGCCCGGCAAAGCGGCCGCGGCGCCAGGGGCAGACGTCGTCATCGGAGCATCCGCCCGCTCAGTTGTAGGACAGGCCCATCGCGTCGCGCACGTCGCGCATCGTCTCGACCGCGTGCTTGCGTGCCTTGTCGCAGCCGTCGGCCACGATCGCGCGCAGCAGCGAGGGGTCGTCCATGTATTTCTGCGCGCGCTCGAGCATCGGCTGCTGTTCGCGCAGGATGCCCTCGACCACGGGCTGCTTGCAGTCGAGGCAGCCGATGCCGGCCGACTTGCAGCCTTGCGTCACCCATTCGCGCGTGGTGTCGTCCGAATAGACGAGATGGAACTGCCAGACCGGGCATTTCTCGGGATCGCCCGGATCGGTGCGGCGCACGCGGGCCGGGTCGGTCGGCATGGTGCGCACCTTCTTCGTGATCGTTTCCGCGTCCTCGCGCAGCCCGATCGTGTTGCCGTACGACTTCGACATCTTGCCGCCGTCGAGCCCCGGCATCCGCGACGCCGCGGTCAGCAGCGCCTGCGGCTCGACCAGGATGATCTTGCGCGCGCCTTCGAGATAGCCGAACAGCCGCTCGCGGTCGCTCATCGACAGGCTCTGCGACTCCTGCAACATGGCGCGTGCCTGTTCGAGCGCCTCGTCGTCGCCTTCCTGCTGATAGGCGTTGCGCAGCTCGTGATAGAGCTTGGCGCGCTTGCCGCCGAGCTTCTTCGCGGCCTCGAGCGCCTTCTCCTCGAAGCCCTTCTCGCGGCCGTACAGGTAGTTGAAGCGGCGCGCGATCTCACGCGTCATCTCGACGTGCGGCACCTGATCCTCGCCGACGGGCACGAGCGAGCCGCGATAGAGCAGGATGTCGGCTGCCATCAGCACCGGGTAGCCGAGAAAGCCGTAGGTGGACAGGTCCTTGTCGCGCAGCTTCTCGATCTGCTCCTTGTAGGTCGGCACCCGTTCGAGCCAGCCCAGCGGCGTGCTCATGCCGAGCAGCAGCGCCAGTTCGGCATGCTCCGGCACCTTGCTCTGGATGAACAGCGTGGCCTGGGTCGGATCGATGCCGGCGGCGATCCAGTCGATCAGCACTTCCCAGACGTTCTTCTCGATCACCTCGGGGGTTTCGTAATGCGTGGTCAGCGCATGCCAGTCGACCACGCAGAAGAAGCACGGATACTCGGACTGCAGCTTCGCCCAATTCTTCAACACGCCGTGGTAATGGCCGAGATGCAGCGACCCGGTGGGACGCATGCCGGAAAAGATACGATCGGGGAACATGGTGGTCTTTTAGAAGAAAAGCGAGGCAATGGGATTCAGGATGGCGGCCAGCACGCTCTGGCCGAGGCCGACCAGCGGCCCCAGCCAGATCCGCGTGAACACGCCCGTCGTCACCAGGATCAGCACGATGAAGAAGCCGTAGGGCTCGAGCTTCGAGAGCGCGATCGACTGGCGCGGCGGCAGCAGCGCCGCGAGCACGCGCCCCCCGTCGAGCGGCGGCAACGGAAACAGGTTCAGCGCGGCGAGCACGAGATTGGTGCCGACGCCGGCCGCGGCCATCCGCGTGAAGAAAGGTTCGTCGACCTGCGCGACCGCGAGACCGACCGCCACGAAGCCCCAGACCAGCGCCTGCACGAGATTGCAGACGGGGCCGGCGGCCGCCACCAGCAGGCTGCCCCAGCGCGGATTGCGCAGGTTGCGGAACGCCACCGGCACCGGTTTGGCGTAACCGAACAGGAACGCGCCGCTCGTCAGGAAATACAGCACCAGCGGCATGGCGATGGTGCCGATCGGATCGATGTGGCGCATCGGATTGAAGGACACGCGGCCCAGCACGTAGGCGGTGTTGTCGCCGAGCAGGCGCGCGGCATAGCCGTGCGCGGCCTCGTGCAGCGTGATCGCGAAGATCACGGGCAATGCGTAGACGGCAATCGTCTGAATCAGGTTGTCCATAGCGCGATATTGTAACAAGCAGGAAAAGTCGAACACCGAAACGCGGGCGCCGCCATGCCGGGCTCGCGTTGCGGCACGCAATAAACTGCGCTCAGGCGTGCGCGCCGAGCCCGAACGGCTCGAGCGGCCCGCGCCCGGCGCGTACCAGCACCGGCTCGGCGCCGGTCAGGTCGACGATCGTGGATGGCTCGCGCGGGCACGCGCCGCCGTCGATCACGAGATCGACCTGTTTTTCGAGGCGTTCGCGGATCTCCTCCGGATCGTTGAGCGGATCGGTGTCGGGCGGCAGGATCAGCGTGGTGCCGAGCAGCGGCTCGCCTAGCGCCTCCAGCACCGCCAGCGTGATCGCGTGGTCCGGCACGCGCAGCCCGATGGTCTTGCGCGACGGATGCGAAAGCCGGCGCGGCACCTCCTTGGTGGCCTGCAGCACGAACACGTAGGGACCGGGCGTGACCGACTTGATCAGCCGGTACTGGTGGTTGTCGACCATCGCGAAGTTCGCGAGCTCCGACAGGTCGCGCACCAGCAGCGACAGCAACTGCTTCTCGTCGAGGCCGCGGATGCGGCGCACGCGCTCGACGGCCGCGCGGTCGTCGAGCTGGCAGGCGAGCGCGTAGCTCGAATCGGTCGGCATGGCGATCACGCCGCCCTGCTTCACGATCTCGACTGCCTGGCGCACCAGCCGCGGCTGCGGGTTTTCCGGGTGAATCCTGAAGAACTGGGACATGGGGACTGTGCTGAAGAGGGGCATTGCCCGGGCGCCTCATGCGCCGGGGGCGCGCCGCGCGAACCTGGCGCGGCCTTGGATCATGTCAGAGCCAGCGCTCCCAGACGGGCGTCAGGTCGGGCGGCAGCGGCGGCAGGCTGCCGAATTCGACCACGCTCTCGCCGGGCGCATGGAAATCGGAACCGCGCGACGCCTCGAAGCCGTAGCGCCGCGCCACGTCCGCATATTGCCGGTATTGATCGGGCGTATGGCTGCCCGTGACGACCTCGATCGCGCGGCCGCCCAGGTCGATGAACTCGCCGAACAGCGCGTCGAACTCGACCGGCGTGTAGGAATAGCGGCCCGGATGGGCGATCACGGCCTCGCCGCCCGCCGCACGGATCCAGCCGACTGCGTCGGCGAGCGTGGCCCAGCGGTGCGGCACGAAGCCGGGCTTGCCGTCGCCGAGGTAGCGCGCGAACACGTCCGAGGTCGAGGCCGCATAGCCGGCCTCGACGAGGAACCGCGCGAAATGGGTACGGGAGATCAGGTCCGGATTCGATACGTGGCGCAGCGCACCCTCATAGGCGCCGGGAATGCCGATCGCCGCGAGCTGCTCGGCCATCTCGCGCGCGCGCCCGGCGCGGCCGTTGCGCGTGCGGCAGAGCCCGTCGACGAGTGCCGGATTGGCCGGATCGATATGCAGGCCGACCACATGCACGGTCCGCGAGGCCCAGGTCACCGAAATCTCGACGCCGCTCAGATACCGCATGCCGAGCGCCTCGGCCGCCTCGCGTGCGGCCAGCTGCCCACCGACCTCGTCGTGATCGGTCAGCGCCCACAGCGTCACGCCCGCGGCCTGGGCGCGCCGGGCGACCTCGGCGGGTGCGAGATGGCCGTCGGAAACGTTGGAATGGCAGTGCAGATCGGCGTTCATGGTCGGTATCGGGCGCATCCGGCCATTCTACTGCAAGGTCGCGCGTTCGCCGTGGCGCGGCCGCGCGCCCCGTCACCGCCACCGGCACGCCGCCGCCGTGCTCGCGCCGGGTGGTCCGGCCTCAGGCGCAGAACGCCTCGATCAGGGCCGCGATCTGCTCCGGCTGGTCGTGGTGGACCATGTGGCCGGCCTCCTCGATCTGTTTTTCACGCCAGTCGGGGAAGGCGGCGAAGCGTGCCCGGAATTCGTCGAGCGGAATGTCGCCGGCCAGACGCCGCAGCATGGCCGAATCGACGGCCTCGACATGCAGCACCCGCGCGCTCACCTGCGACCAGATCGCCATCACCTCGTCGAGCCGGTACAGCAGCGGGCCGATCTGCTTGTGCGCCGGATCGGCGAGCAGATGGTAGCGGCCGTCCGCCTCGCGGCGCGACCAGTGGCGCGCGAGGAACGCGGCGCGTTCCGGCGCGAGCCGCGGATTGGTCTTGACGAGGCGCCCGGCCACCTCGTCGAGCGAGGCATAGCTCATCAGCCGCGGCGGCTCGCGCAGGTCGTCGAGCCAGCCGCGCAATCGCGCCGGTGCGAGCGAGGCCGGCGGCGGCGCGAGCCCGAAGCCCTCCAGGTCGACCACGCGGCGCACGCGTTCGGGCCGCACGCCCGCATACAGGCACACCACGTTGGCCCCCATGCTGTGGCCGACCAGATTGACTTCGCCGGACGGCGTGTAGTGGTCGATCAGCGCGTCGAGATCGCCGAGATAGTCGGCGAACCAGTAATGGCCGCCACCCTGCCTGGCCACCGGCCAGTCGGATAGCCCGAAGCCGCGCGCGTCGGGCGCGATCACCTGCCAGTCGCCGGCCAGCGCGTCGACCACGAACTGGAACGAGGCCGCCACGTCCATCCAGCCGTGCAGCATGTAGAGCGTCGGGGCGTCCGGACGGCCCCAGCGGCGCACATGCAGCCGCACGCCGCGCACGGTCACGAATTCGGAAACGGAATCGGATTGGGTTGGGATCATCGCGGCCGCCAAAAAAAGAATGGTCGTTCGATTATATCGGCGACGGCCTGCCGATGCGCCCCGGCAGGCGCGCGGCGCGCGCGTGCAGAGGCACTTCTCTAGCCAGCGAGGCGCGCTTGCCCGGCATCGGGGCCGAGACTCATGCCGTGGCGGGCGGCGATGCGTCGCTGTCCTGGTTCACCAGCGCGGCCAGTTCGGTCTCGTCGAAACCGGCGTCGCGGCGCGCGTCGAAGTTGAACGGACCGCGCAGGCGTGGCGCATGGTATTGCGCGGCCAGCCGCAGGTAGGCCGAATGCGCGTCGAGCCCCGCCTGGGCGCAGAGGTGGCGGAACCAGCGGTTGCCGATCGCGACGTGGCCGATCTCGTCGCGCAGGATCACGTCGAGGATCGCCGCCGAGGCGTGGTCGCCCGCCTGCGCGAGCCGCGCGCGGATCGGCGGCGACGCGTCGAGCCCGCGCGCCTCGAGCGTGCGCGGCACGAGCGCCATGCGCGCCAGCACATCGCCGGCGGTTCGCTCGCACATCTCCCAGAGGCCGTCGTGGGCCGGAAAGTCGCCGTAGGCATGGCCGTAGTCGCGCAGGCGCTCGGCCAGCAGCCCGTAGTGGCTGGCTTCCTCGGCCGCCACCCTGAGCCAGTCGGCATAGAACGCGTCGGGCATCCCGGCGAAGCGCCACACCGCGTCGAGCGCGAGATTGATCGCGTTGAACTCGATATGGGCGAGCGCGTGCAGCAGCGTCGCGCGCCCTTGCGGCGAGCGCATCGAGCGGCGCCGCAGCAGGCGCGGCTCGACCAGCTCGGGCCGCGCCGGGCGACCCGGCAGCGCCGGCGGCGCTGCGAAGCGGCGCGCCGCTTCGAGCCGGGCGTGCCCGGCGAGCAGCGCCGCATGCAGCGCACGCGCCTGCCGCGCCTTGGCAGCGGGATCGGTCTCCAGCAGCGCGGCCAGCGCGCCGGCTCGCACGCACGAAGCGGCGTCGGACGAGGAATTCGGGTCGGACATGAAAACAGCGCCGGAGCAGCGTGCGCGGTCGAACCACGCAAGCCTTTACAATGATGGGTCACAGCCTGCGCGAGGCGCGCATGGCCTCTCGCAACCCGGTGGCGGCCCGGCGGCTAGCCGGCACCACGCACATTGTACCGGCGCGCGGCACCGGCCCGGCAGGCGAAACCAGGAGACAACGTGACCATCTACAAGCTCGGCGACGACGCCCCGACCATTCATGAAAGCGTGTTCGTCGCGGATAACGCGGCGATCATCGGCAAGGTGGTGCTCGAGGAGAACGCGAGCGTCTGGTTCGGCGCGACGATCCGCGGCGACAACGAGCCGATCGTGATCGGCGCGGGCAGCAACGTGCAGGAAGGCGCGGTGCTGCACACCGACCCGGGCTGCCCGCTGACGGTCGCGCGCGACGTGACGATCGGCCATCAGGCGATGCTGCACGGCTGCACGATCGGCGAGGGTTCGCTGATCGGAATCCAGGCGGTGGTCTTGAATCGCGCGGTGATCGGCCGCAACTGTCTGGTCGGCGCGGGCGCGGTGGTGACCGAGGGCAAGACCTTTCCGGACAATTCGCTGATCCTGGGGGCGCCCGCCAAGGTGGTTCGCGCGCTGACCGAAGAGGACATCGCGCGAATGCGCGCCAATACGCAAAACTACGCGCAGCGACGCGCGTATTTCAAGGAGCAGTTGGCCCGGATCGGCTGAACGCCGCGCCGCTGCTGCCCGACAATCGAGGAACCGAAGTGAGCGACCAGTTACAGAAATTCATGTTCAACACGGCGCCGGTGCGCGGCGAGATCGTCTCGCTGCGCCACACCTGGCAGGAAGTCCTGACACGCCGTGCCTACCCGGCACCCGTGCGCAACGTGCTCGGCGAAATGATGGCCGCCTGCGCGTTGCTGTCCGCGAACCTGAAGTTCAACGGCACGCTCATCATGCAGATCTACGGCGACGGGCCGGTGAAGATGCTGGTGGTGCAGTGTGGCTCAGACCTGTCGATCCGCGCCACCGCCAAGCTCTCGGAAGGCGCCGAGCAGACGCTCGGCGAGGACCTGCCGTTCGCCGAGCTCGTCAACGCAAGCGGCCACGGCCGCTGCGTGATCACGCTCGATCCGGCCGACAAGCAGCCGGGCCAGCAGCCCTACCAGGGCATCGTGCCGCTCAACGACCACGACGGTCCGCTCGAATCGGTCGCGCGCGTGCTCGAACATTACATGCACCACTCGGAGCAGCTCGACACGCGGCTGTGGCTCGCGGCCAACGGCGATCGCGCGGTCGGCATGCTGCTGCAGAAGCTGCCCGGCGACGGCGGGATCGTGCCGCGCGCCGACGCGCCCGACGCCGACACCTGGGAGCGCGTCTGCACGCTCGGCAGCACGCTTTCGTCGAAGGAGCTGCTCGAGGTGGAACCGGAGACGGTGTTTCGACGTCTGTTCTGGCAGGAGAACGTGAGCCATTTCGAGCCGGCCGGCACGCGCTTCCAATGCACCTGCTCGCGCGAGAAGGTGGGCGGGATGCTGCGCATGCTGGGCCGCGAGGAAGTCGACAGCGTGATCGAGGAGCGCGGCCACGTGGAAATCCATTGCGAATTCTGCAATCAGCGCTACGAATTCGATCCGGTCGATGTCGAACAGCTGTTCGTGACGCCGCAACTCGGCGCCGGCGTTGCGCCGGCGAGCGACCAGCGTCACTGAGCAGCAGGCGGCACACCAAGCGTCACGGCCTTCGCCGAAGGAGAAGTCAGCATGAAACCGAAGATCCGCCTTGCCCGCCAGGGTGCAGCGCATGCGACGGCCGGCGGCCGGCCGTCGCTCGCCACCGCGCTGCTGGCCGCATTACTCGTCACGACGCTCGCCGGCTGCGTGGTGCCGCCCACCTCGACGGTGCTGAGCCGGCTGCCCGAGGGCCAGCCCGGCGCGGCCGCCGCGCCGGGTACGGCGCTCACGCCCGAGGAGCGCAAGCGCTACGACGCGATCGACAAGCAGGTGATGCGCGAGCAGAACCAGGCGATGGCGGCCGACGCGCTCGCGCGCACCTATTACTACGCGCCCGCGCCGGTCTACTACGGCGGCTACTACGGCGGCTGGAACTCGGGCTGGGGCTACGGCTACGGCTATCCCGGCTGGGGCTGGGGCTGGTGAGGCGCACGGCCGAAGGCACGCGGGCGGGCCAGCCGTGGCGGCCGGCGACGCCAGCCTCAGGATAAAAAACGCGACCTTCGGGTCGCGTTTTTTTCATGCTGTGCAGGCTCAATGCGCGGCGCCGTGCCCGCGGTGTCGCTCCGGCTTCGCCCGCGAGACGGGGTTCGGCACGACCCGCACCGGCGAGCCGGTGACGTCGCCGTGATTCGTCAGCGAAGCCGTCGAATTGGCGGACGGCGCGGCGGGCGCCGGCGAATTCGGCGAAACGAACTGCACGAACACCTCGCCGTCCTTGACCATCCCCATCTCGTAGCGCGCGCGCTCCTCGATGGCGGCGGTGCCGTTCTGCAAATCCTGCACCTCACCGGCGATGCGCTCGTTGCGCAGCTTCTCGTCGGCATTGCGCTGCGTCTGGTCCTGCAACTGCTGGCGCAGTTCGTGAACACGCAGCCAGCCGCCATGCCCCCACCACAGTGGGTACTGAATCAACACCAGCAAGGCGATCAGGACGACAGTGACGAGCCGCATTTACGAGCCGCAGATATAAGAAGCGCCGCTTCACGGCAAACGCGAAGCGGCGACAAGGATGACAAGTCCGGATAGTAGCGCGTTAGCGCAGATTGTAGAACGCCGACTTGCCCGGGTAGCTGGCGATGTCACCGAGATCTTCCTCGATGCGCAGCAGCTGGTTGTACTTCGAGATGCGGTCGCTGCGCGACAGCGAGCCGGTCTTGATCTGGCCAGCGTTCAGGCCCACGGCGATGTCGGCGATCGTCGAATCTTCCGTTTCGCCCGAGCGGTGCGAAATCACGGCCGTGTAGCCGGCACGCTTGGCCATCTCGATCGCCGCGAAGGTTTCCGTGAGCGTGCCGATCTGGTTGATCTTGATGAGGATCGAATTGGCGATGCCCTTCTCGATGCCCTCCTTCAGGATTCGCGTGTTGGTGACGAACAGGTCGTCGCCGACCAGCTGGACCTTCTTGCCGAGACGCTCGGTCAGCAGCTTCCAGCCGTCCCAGTCGCTTTCGTGCATGCCGTCCTCGATCGAGACGATCGGGAACTTGTCGGCCAGCGTGGCCAGATAGTCGGCGAATTCGGCCGACGACAGTTGCAGGCCCTCGCCCGCGAGCTGGTACTTGCCGTCGTGATAGAACTCGGAGGCCGCGCAGTCGAGCGCGAGCAGCACGTCCTCGCCGGCGCGGTAGCCGGCCTTCTCGATCGCCTGGAGAATCGTCGACAGGCACTCGTCGTTGCTGCCGAAGTTCGGTGCGAAGCCGCCTTCGTCGCCGACCGCCGTGCTCATGCCGCGATCCGACAGGATCTTCTTCAGCGCATGGAACACCTCGGCGCCGCAGCGCAGCGCCTCGCGGAAGCTCGGCTGGCTGACCGGGACGATCATGAATTCCTGGATGTCCAGGCTGTTGTTGGCGTGCGCGCCGCCGTTGACGATGTTCATCATCGGCACCGGCAGCTGCATCGCGCCCGAGCCGCCGAAGTAGCGGTACAGCGGCAGGCCGGCCTCTTCGGCGGCGGCCTTCGCGACGGCCATCGAGACGGCCAGCATCGCGTTCGCGCCGAGCCGCGACTTGTTGTCGGTGCCGTCGAGCTCGAGCAGGGTCTTGTCGAGGAAGGCCTGCTCCGACGCATCGAGGCCCATGATCGCTTCGGAGATTTCCGTGTTGATGTGCTCGACCGCCTTCAACACGCCCTTGCCGCCGTAGCGGCCGGCTTCACCGTCGCGCAGCTCGATGGCTTCGCGCGAACCGGTCGAGGCGCCCGACGGGACCGCCGCGCGGCCCATCGTGCCCGATTCCAGCAGCACGTCGCACTCGACAGTAGGATTACCGCGCGAATCCAGAATCTCGCGGCCGATGATATCTACGATTGCACTCATGATTTCCTCTGAGGATGACGATGAATTCCGTCGTGATGGCTGTGACGGCAAAGCGGACTCTGCTACAGACGCCCGCTCCTGCCGCCAAGTTCATGCATTAGTTGAAATCGTTTTCCAGGAACGGCGCGCGCTTGACCGCCGCGTCGAGCATGACGAGCGTCTCGAGCAGCGCCGCCATGCGATTGAGCGGCACCGCGTTCGGGCCGTCGGACTTCGCTTCGGCCGGATTCGGGTGGGTTTCCATGAAGAGCCCCGCCACGCCCGTGGCCACCGCCGCGCGAGCCAGCACCGGCACGAATTCGCGCTGGCCGCCCGAACTCGTGCCCTGGCCGCCCGGCAGCTGTACCGAATGGGTCGCGTCGAACACCACCGGCGCGCCCGTCTCGCGCATGATCGCGAGCGAACGCATGTCCGACACGAGATTGTTGTAGCCGAACGAGACGCCGCGCTCGCAGGCGAGGAAGCGGTCTTCCGAGAGCCCCGCTTCGCGGGCCGCATCGCGGGCCTTGTCGATCACGTTCTTCATGTCGTGCGGCGCGAGAAACTGACCCTTCTTGATGTTGACGGGCTTGCCCGAGCGCGCGCAGGCCTGGATGAA
Source organism: Burkholderia glumae LMG 2196 = ATCC 33617 (assembly GCF_000960995.1). Lineage (NCBI taxonomy): Bacteria > Pseudomonadati > Pseudomonadota > Betaproteobacteria > Burkholderiales > Burkholderiaceae > Burkholderia > Burkholderia glumae. The sequence continues at coordinate 3,522,272 of NZ_CP009435.1, forward strand.
ATCGGTCTGGCGGCACAGGAAGGCCGGCGTCTGCAGTACGTCGACCACCGACGCGACCGCGTCGATCTCCTCGATCGCGTGGACGTCGGTCAGCACCGGCAGGCCCAGCTGGCGCTTGACCTCGGACAGGATGCGCAGCCCCTGGTCCATGCCGAGCCCGCGAAACGACTTGCCGGAGCTGCGGTTCGCCTTGTCGTAGGACGACTTGTAGATGAACGGCACCTTCAGCTTCGCGCAGATTTCCTTGAGCCGGCCCGCCGTGTCGATCGTCATCTGCTCCGATTCGACCACGCAGGTGCCGGCGATCAGGAACAACGGCCGGTCGAGGCCGACTTCGAAATCGCCCAGTTTCATGCTTTCCCTCCGGCACGCGCCTGCTGGCCGGCCAGCGCGGCTTCGACGAACGACTTGAAGAGGGGATGGCCGTCGCGCGGCGTGGAGGTGAATTCCGGGTGGAACTGCACGCCGACGAACCACGGGTGCATCGAGCGCGGCAGCTCCATCATTTCCGGCAGATCCTCGCTCGGCGTGCGCGCGCTGATCACGAGGCCGCCCGCTTCGAGCTGCGGCACGAAGCGGTTGTTCACCTCGTAGCGGTGGCGGTGGCGCTCGTTGACGTCGGCGCCGTAGATTTCCTGCGCGAGCGTGCCGGCCTTGATCGGGCAGCGCTGCGAACCGAGCCGCATGGTGCCGCCCAGGTCCGATGCCTCGGTGCGCTTCTCGACCTTGCCTTCGCGGTCGTACCACTCGGTGATCAGCGCGACCACGCGGTTCGGCGTGTTCGGATCGAACTCGGTGCTGTTCGCGTCGGCGAGGCCGACCACGTCGCGCGCGAATTCGATCACGGCGAGCTGCATGCCGAGACAGATGCCGAGGTACGGCACCTTCGCCTCGCGCGCGTAGCGGATCGCCGCGATCTTGCCTTCCGTGCCGCGCCGGCCGAAGCCGCCCGGCACCAGCACCGCGTCGAGGTGCTTGAGGCTGTCGACGCCGTTCGCCTCGATCTCCTCGGAGTCGAGGTACTGGATGTTGACCTTCGTCGAGGTGTGGATCGACGCGTGGCGCAGCGCCTCGATCAGCGACTTGTACGATTCGGTCAGCTCGACGTACTTGCCGACCATGCCGATCGTCACTTCGTGCTTCGGATTCTCGAGCTTGTGGACGAGGCCCGACCACATGCTCAGGTCGGCGTCCTGCGCCGAAAGCTTCAGTTCCTCGCAGATGATCTTGTCGAGGCCCTGGTCGTGCAGCATCTGCGGAATCTTGTAGATGCTGTCGACGTCCCATACCGAGATCACGGCATCTTCCGGCACGTTCGAGAACAGCGAGATCTTCTTGGACTCGTCGTCGGGAATGCGGCGGTCCGCACGGCACAGCAGCACGTGCGGCAGAATGCCGATCTCGCGCAGCTTCTGCACGCTGTGCTGGGTCGGCTTGGTCTTCAGTTCGCCCGCCGTGGCAATGTACGGCACCAGCGTCAGGTGGACGAAGCAGGCGCTGTTGCGGCCCATGCGCAGGCTCATCTGGCGCGCGGCTTCGAGGAACGGCAGCGATTCGATGTCACCGACCGTGCCGCCGATCTCGACGATCGCCACGTCGGGCTCGCCGCAGGTCGCCGACGCGGCCCCGCGCTCGATGAACGCCTGGATCTCGTTCGTGATGTGCGGAATCACCTGGACCGTCTTGCCCAGGTAGTCGCCGCGGCGCTCCTTGCGGATCACCGACTCGTAGATCTGGCCGGTCGTGAAGTTGTTGGCCTTGCGCATCTTGGTGCTGATGAAGCGCTCGTAGTGGCCGAGGTCGAGGTCCGTCTCCGCGCCGTCCTCCGTCACGAACACTTCGCCGTGCTGGAACGGGCTCATCGTGCCGGGGTCGACGTTGATGTACGGATCGAGCTTGAGGAGGGTGACTTTGAGACCGCGCGATTCGAGGATCGCGGCGAGAGAAGCGGCGGCAATACCCTTGCCGAGTGAAGACACTACGCCGCCGGTGACGAAAACATATTTGGTCATCGCAGGATGCTCGCGGGAAAAACGGATTATACCGTAAAGGCCGCGCATCCCTCAGCAATTGTGGGCCGATCCCACCCTATCCTCACGCACCGAGGGCGCATCGCCGCCCCCGCCGCAAACGGCGCCGGGCAGCCTGCCGGCACGCCCCGCCGCGTGAGGCCCGTGTCACTGCCGCGTCACGCCGCGCGGCTCACGCGCCGCCCTGCACCGCGCGCAACGTATTGAGCATGCGCTGCAAGGCGCGGACCGTCTCGATCGGCCGTTCCATCGGGAACAGATGCGAGCCTTCGAGCCACTCGATGCGGCCATGCGTGATGCGGCGCGTCGCATCGAGGCCCACCTGCCTCACTTCGCGCGACCGCGTGCCGGCCAGGAACCCGACCGGCACCGGCGCGCCGCGGGCGAGCCGCGCGCCGAGCGTATGCGGCAGGGTTCGGTAGATCATGTATTCGATGTCGCGTTCGAAGGCGAGGCGCCGCTCGCCCGACGGGCCGCACTGCGGAATGCCGTAGTCGATGTAGTCGGCCAGCATGCGCTCATCCCAGCGCGCGAAGGCCGGCTTCTCGCGGAAGTGCTTCCAGGCGGCCTCGCGGCTCGGCCAGTGGGTGCGCCGCGTGCGCGTGGCGGCAGCAGGCGAGAGCCGCTCGTCGAGTCCCGTCCACTGGCTCACGCGCAGCAGGCTGCTGCGCCAGCCGGCGATCACCGGCGAATCGAGCATCACCACGCCCTTCACCCACTGCGGCTTCTTCAACGCCGCCATCAGCGACAGGTAACCGCCGAGCGAGTGGCCCACCAGCCAGACCGGCTGCGTGTACTGGCGTCCGACCTCGTCGAGCAGTTCCTCGACGAGATGCGGCCAGTCGCGCGTGACCGGGTAGCGGCGGTTGTGGCCGATCCGTTCAAGGTGGCGGATCTCGTAGTGATCGGCAAGTTCGGCGAACAGCGTCCGGTAAGTCGACGCGGGGAAGCCGTTCGCATGCGAGAAATGGAGAATGTCCTTCAAGGCGGCGGGGTCTCCTGTTTGCGTGGTCGTGCGCGGCGGGGCCGCACGATCGGTTGCCAGCGAGCATAGCGCGTCCCGGCGGCCCGGTCGTGGCATGGGGCCGCCGATTCGCGCCGAATGTCGGGTCGGGCCTTAGACATACCGCGATAAGCGATTGATTTATATCGGTTCGCCGCCACCGATGGCGCTTCGATGGTTCCCTCTACTCGGGTGCCGTCGCGGCCCGCAAGGCACGTCAGCGTTCCATCCAGTAACGGCGATGGGCCGCTCGATAGCGCTCGATCTGCAACCCGCCGCCCGCTTGCGCGAGCGTGCCGGTCTTGCCGAGCAGCGTGCTGACCTCGCCGTCGCGATCAGTGCGTGCGAGCGGCACGCCACGCTCGACGAAGCGCGCCCAGACCGTCGGATGCGGATGCCCGAACCGGTTCGCGTAGCCGAGCGGGAACCACGCGCTGCGCGGCGCGATCGCGTCGACGAACGGCTCCCACGACGAGGTTCGGCTGCCATGGTGCGGCACCACCAGCACGTCGGCCGCGAGACGCGCGCGCGATGCGGCCAGCAGCGCCCGCTCGGCGCCGCGTTCGATATCGCCGGTCAAGAGTGCTGCCTGGCCGCCCGCCGAGACGCGCAGCACGCACGAACGCGCGTTCGACGCGGCGGCCCGCGGGCCGTCGCGCGGCCACAGCACCGCGAAGGTGACGCCGTCCCAGCGCCAGCGCTGCCCGGCCGCGCAGACCAGACGGTCGCGCACGCCGCCTTCGCGCGCGCGCCGCCACAACGGGGCGTCGCGCGGCAGGCTGCCCGTCAGCTGGCGCACCGGCAGCGCCTCGAGCACGGCGGCCGCGCCGCCCGCGTGATCGGCGTCGGGATGGCTGATCATCAGCGCATCGAGCGCGTGGATGCCGCGCGAGCGCAGATATGGCACCACCACGCGCTCGCCGGCGTGCGTCGATTCGGCGCCGGGCCCGGCATCGAACACCAGAACGTGGTGCGCCGTCTCGACCACCGCGGACAAGCCCTGCCCGACGTCGAGCAGGGTCAGCCGGAACGCGCCGGGCGGCGGCGCCTGCGACGGCGGCAGCACGAACGGCAGGCAGGCAAGCGGCGCCGCGCAGCGCAGCGGCCAGCCGCGCGGCATCAGCGCCCAGCCCATGCCGATGCAGGCCGCCACCAGCGCGGGCCAGTGCGGCGACGGCATCCACAGCATCGTGCGCCCATCCATGCCGGCTGCGTCGAAGCCCGCGAACAGCACGGCGAGCAGCGCCCGCGCGGCCCGCAGCGCCAGCGCGTCGAGCGGCGCGGGCAACGCCACGCCGGCCAGCACGAGCGGCGTGACCAGCAAGCTCACCCAGGGAATGGCGACGGCGTTGGCCGGCGCGCCGCCGAGCGGAATCTGGCCGAACCAGACCACCGTCAGCGGCGCGAGCCCGAGCGTCACCGCGTACTGGGTGCGCACGCCCGCGACGAAGCGCGGGCCGGCACGGCGCAGACGCTCGCGCAGCACGCGCCGGGCGGCCCGCATGACGGCGGCCAACGCCGAACGGACGGGCGACGCGGCCGGCGGCGATGCCGGCATGCCGGTCGCCGTCCGCTCCGGCTCGCCCGCCGCGGCGAAATCGGGATCGCCGCGAACTGAGCGCCGGACCCGGCGCCCCGACACCGCGAACAGGATCACCGCCACCGCGCAGAACGACAGCCAGAAGCCCGGCGCGAGCACGGCCCACGGGTCCGCGATCAGCACGCAGCCGAGCGCGAACGCGAGCGTCGTGGAGGGCGCGACGGTGCGCCCGCTCAGATAGGCGACGCAGGCGGCCGTCAGCATCCACCAAGCGCGCTGCGCCGGCACGTTGAAGCCGGCGAGCGCGGCATAGGCGCCGGCCGCGCAGACGGCCATGCAGGCGCCCGCGTACTGGGCCGGCAAAAACAGCGGCAACGCGCGGCCGCGCAGCGAGGCGCGCCGCCACAGCGCCGCCGCGAGCGCGCCCGCGAACCCGCCGACGAGGCTGATGTGCAGGCCCGAGATCGCCACCAGATGGCTCGTGCCGGTGGCGCGCAGCACCTGCCAATCGCCCTGCGAGATGTCGTCCTGCGCGCCGATCGCGAGCGCGATGACGATCCCCGCGTGCGGCGCACCGCCGAGCACCGCGCGAATCCGCTCGCGCAGCGCGAAGCGCAGCCGGTCGATGGCCGCGCGCGGCATGGGCAGTCCGGTATGCAGCCCCACCTGCCCGCCCGGTTCCAGGCGCGCCGCGAGGCGCGGCGACGACACATAGCCGAGCGCGCGAATGCCGTTCGCGAGCCAGCCCGCCTCCGCGTCGCGCCCGCCCCGGTTCGCATGGCCGTGCGGGCGCTTCAGCCGCACCGTCAGGCGCCAGCGTTCGCCGGGGCGCATCACGGGCGGGGCCGGCTGGCGGCCGCGTGTGATCCACGCCAGCCGCAGCCGGGCCGGAAACCGCGCAAGCCCGGCCTCGTTGCCGTCGACCTCGAGCACGAAGCGCAGGCCCGCGTCGTCGCGCACCGGCAGGCCATGCACGACGCCGGTCACGACGATGTCGCGCCGCTCCCATTCGAGCGGCAGCGAGTCGGCGAGCCGCCAGTGCGCACGCACGGCGGCATACGCGAAGCCGATCAGCACCGCCAGCGTCAGCATCGCCGCGCCCGCGGCCCATCGCATCGCGCGGCGGTCCGCGGCCCGCCGCCAGCGCCACGCCGCAGCGGCCAGCACCGCGCAGGCCGTCGCCACCAGCGCCAACCCCAACGGATCCGGCAGCACGGCCTGCCGCTGCAACAGCACGATGCCGAGCGCGAACGCGATCCAGCCTTCCCGCATCGCGCCTCCCGTCCCGCGCGCCGCGAAGGCGACGCATCATGCGAGTCATTATGCGGACCCTCGAACGCGCCGGGGCGTCATGGCCCACGCGCTGGCCGAACGGGAGCGTGCGGAGCGGTGAAGTGCGGCGGCGCCGCCGCATCGCGCGACGGCAACCCGGCGCGTCAGAGGGCGGGAAACAGGAAACCAGAGGACGAAAACAACGAACGGAGCCGCGCGGCCAAGCGGCCAAGCGCCCGAGCGGCGCCTCGCTCAGTCCGGCACGCCGCTAAGACGCGGCAACGCCGCCAGTGCATTCGCCGAGGTCGCGCGCGCGATCGCGTCGGCCGCGCTGCCGCGCAGTGCGGCGATCGCCGCGCCGATGCGCGGCACCTGGTCGGGCGTGTTGCGCTGCTTGTAGCGCCACTCGGGGGCGATGTCGGGGGCGTCGGTTTCCACCACCAGCGCCTCCAGCGGCAGTTGTTCCGCGAGCCGCCGAATCTGTCGCGCGCGCTCGAACGTCACGTTGCCGCCGAAGCCGAGATGCAGCCCGTGCGCGATGAACGCCTCGGCCTGCTGAAAGCTGCCGTTGAACGCGTGCGCGATGCCGCATCGCACGCCGTAGCGGCGCAGGCCGGCCAGCACGCGGTCCTGCGACTTGCGTACGTGGCAGAGCACCGGCAGGTCGAACTCGCGCGCGAGCCTCAGCTGCTCGTAATAGAAATGCTCCTGGCGCGAATTGTCGAGTCCGTCCACGAAGTAATCGAGGCCGATCTCGCCGATCGCGACGAAGCGCGGATCGGCAAGGCTCGCCTCGATCTCCAGGCGCAGGCGCTCGAGATCCTCGTCGCGCGCGGCCGGAGTCAACAGCGGATGGATGCCGAGCGCGTAGCTGCCGCCCGCGGTGCGATGCGCGAGTTCGCGCACCACCTCGAAATTGCCGCGCCCGACGCTCGGGATCACGATGCCCGACACGCCCGCCGCCCGCGCCGCGCACGCCACCGCGTCGCGGTCCGCGTCGAATTCACCGGCGTCGAGATGGCAGTGCGTATCGATCCACATGGCCTCAGGCGGGCACGGCCGGCTCCGCGTGCAGCACGCCGTCGCGCAGCCGCAGGATACGGTCGCAGCGCGCGGCCAGCTCAGGGTCGTGCGTGACGATCACGAAGCTCGTGTCGAGCGTGCGCGACAATTCGAGCATGAGGTTGAACACATGATCGGCGGTGCTGCCGTCGAGGTTGCCGGTCGGCTCGTCGGCCAGCACGCAGGCCGGCTTCGTGACGAGCGCGCGCGCCACCGCCACACGCTGCCGCTCGCCGCCCGACAGCTCGCCGGGGCGATGCTTGGCGCGATGGCCGAGACCGACCCGCTCGAGCATCTCCTGCGCTTGATGGCGCGCCTCGGCCGTGGACAAGCGGCGAATCCGCAGCGGCATCGCGACGTTGTCGAGCGCCGAGAATTCCGGCAGCAGATGGTGGAACTGATAGACGAAGCCGAGCGCGCGATTGCGCAGATCGTTGCGTTCGCGCTCGGCGAGCCGCGTAAACGGCTTGCCGAGCAGCGCCACCTCGCCCGTGCCCGGCTCGTCGAGCCCGCCCAGCACGTGCAGCAGCGTGCTCTTGCCGGAGCCGGAGGCGCCCACGATCGCGAGCTTCTCGCCGCGATGCACGGTGACCGAGGCGCTCGCCAGCACGCGCACGTCCAGGCCGCCCTGGCCGAACGACTTGGTGATGCCGCTCGCCTCGAGCACGACTTCGCGCGCGCCGGCCCGTTGATTGTCGTTCTGGTTCATTGCCTGTTCCACGATTCGGTCATTCATAGCGCAGCGCCTCCGCCGGACGCACCTTCGCGGCGCGCCAGCTCGGATAGAGCGTGGCCACGGCCGACAGCACGAACGCGATCACGCCGATCCGGATCACGTCGCCCGCGACGAGCTGCGACGGCAGTTCGCTGATGAAATAGACCGACGGCGGCAGGAACTGCACGCCGAACGCGTGCTCGATCATCGGAATCAGCCACGGAATGCTCCAGGCGATCAGGCTGCCGAGCGCGACGCCCGAGAGCGTGCCGACGAAGCCCACCGTCACGCCCTGCACCACGAAGATCTTCATGATCGAGCCGGGCTGCGCGCCGAGCGTGCGTAGGATCGCGATGTCGGCCTGCTTGTTGGTGACCGTCATCACCAGCGACGAGACGAGATTGAACGCCGCCACCGCGATGATCAGCGTCAGGATGATGAACATCATGCGCTTCTCGATCTTCACGGCCGAGAACCAGGTCTTGTTCTGCTGGGTCCAGTCACGGATGTAGAGCTCGCCCGACAGCGAATGCGACAGCTCCACCGCCACCTGCGGCGCGCGCTGCATGTCCTTCAGGCGCAGCCGCACGCCGGTCGGCGCGGGCAGGCGGAACAGCGTCTGCGCGTCGTGGATGTCGATCATCGCGAGCGTGCTGTCGTATTCGTAATGCCCCGACTCGAACACGCCCACCACCGTGAACTGCTTCAGGCGCGGCAGCATGCCGGCCGGCGTGATGGTGCCTTCGGGCGCGACCAGCGTGACCTTGTCGCCCACCGTCACGCCGAGATTGCTGGCCAGCGCGGTGCCCAGCACGATGCCGAAGCCGCCCGGCTGCAGCGCCGCGAGCGAGCCGGCCCGCATGTCCTTGCCGACGTCCGACACCTGCGGCTCGAGGGTGGGGTCGACGCCGCGCAGCATCACGCCGCTCACGGCATCCTGGCGCGTCAGCAAGGCCTGGGCCTCGACATAGGGCGCGCTGCCGATCACCTCCGGGTTGCGGCGCGCCTCGCTGGCGGTCCGCTGCCAGTCCGGCATCGAGCCGGTCGGCGAGAAGATCTCCACGTGCGCGAGCACCGACAGCATGCGGTCGCGCACCTGGGTCTGAAAGCCGTTCATCACCGACAGCACGACGATCAGCGCCGCGACGCCGAGCGCGATGCCGAGCATCGACACGGCCGCGATGAACGAGATGAAACCGTTGCCGGTCGTGCGTTTGCCGGCACGCGTATAGCGCCAGCCGATCTGCCATTCGTACGGGAGTTTCAAGCGGGTCCTTTTCACTGGTTGCGGCGGCCGCAGCCGGCCGCGCATTCCGGCACGCGGCGCGCGGCATCGCATCGTCGATCACGCGCGAAGTTTGCCACATCTTGCTTAAGCATCTCTGAAAAAACGCCGCACCGGTCAGCGGCAGCGGACGCCCGCCGACATGCCGGACTCAGGCCGGCAACCGGCCGGCCGGCGCACCGCCGGGGCGCACCCGGCAGCATTTCGGACGGCCCGCCGGACGAGCACCCGGCACCCGGCCCGGCCGGCCCTCCGGTGTCGCGCAGCGCGCTGCCGGAGCCGCCCGACCCAGCCGTTTGGCCTACAATGCGCACCATCATGCCTGCCCGCCCTTCCCCCCGTCGCCTCCATTTCATGCTGCCGTTCGCCCTGCCGCGCGCCGCCGACGCGGCCGCGTCGCTGCGCGATCTGGCCAGCCCCGCGCTGGCCGCCCTGCTGGCCCGCGCGCACCTCGTCGAGCACATGCCGGGCGAGGACTTCCAGCGCACGCTGCCGCACGAGCGCTGGCTCGCCGCGCGCTTCGGCGCGATCGACGGCGACGCGGCCGACGAGGCGCCGCTCGCCCCGTACATGCTGCTCGCCGACGGCGGCACGCCCGGCGACACGCCGTGGGCCTGCGTGCAGCCGGTCCATGTGCAGATCGCAACCGATCATCTGGTGCTGATCGATCCCACCGCGCTGGCCCTGCCCGAGGCCGAGGCGGCCACCCTGCTCGCCGTCGCGCGCCCGCTCGTCGAGGAGCTCGGGGTGCGGCTGCAGGCGCCGGACCCGCGGCGCTGGTATCTGTCGAGCCAGGCGCTCGCGGCGCTGGCCGGCGCCGCGCCGCTGCGCGCGAGCGGCCGCAACATCGAGATCTGGCTGCCGCACGAAGCGAAGACGGGCGAGCGCTCGCGCCTCTGGATGAAACTGCAGAACGAGGTGCAGATGGCCTGGTTCGGACACCCCGTCAACGAGGCGCGCGAGGCGCGCGGCCAGTTCAGCGCCAACTCGATCTGGTTCCACGGGCAGGGCACGCTGCGGCCCGTCACGAGCCCGTTCGCGCGCGTGCTGTCGAGCGCGAGCGCGACCCGCGGGCTCGCGCTCGCGGCGCGGGTGCCGGCCGCCGCGCCGCCGGCCGCGTTCGGCGCGCTGGAGGCGGCCGGCATGGCGCCCGACATCAGCGGCGGCGACGGGCGCGCGACGCTGATCGAACTCGACACGCTCACCGTGCCGTTCATCCAGCAGGACTGGCACGGCTGGCGCGCGGCGCTCGACGAGCTCGAGCGCGACTGGTTCGCGCCGGCGCTCGCCGCGCTGCGCACGGGCGGGCTGCACGAACTCGCGCTCACGCTCTGCGGCGACACCAGCTCGACGACGCTCGCCGTGACGCGCGGCGCGCTCCGCAAATTCTGGCGGCGCCGCACGCTCGCCTCCCTGTTCGAATAAGCACACCGCATGACCCGAATCGTCACCCGCCGCGCCTCCCCCGCCGACGCCGAAGCCCTCGCACGGCACGGCCTGCACCCCGTGCTCGCCCGCCTCTACGCGGCGCGCGGCGTCACCTGCCCCGAGGACATCGAGACCACGCTCGCACGGCTCGTGCCGCCCGGGGGCCTAAAGGGCTGCGACGCGGCCGCCGCGCTGCTGGCCGACGCACTGGCCGCCGGCAAGCGGATGCTGGTGGTGGCCGACTACGACTGCGACGGCGCGACCGCCTGCGCGGTAGCGGTACGCGGGCTGCGCATGCTCGGCGCGACCATCGACTATCTGGTGCCGAACCGGTTCGAGTACGGCTACGGCCTCACGCCCGAGATCGTCCGGCTCGCCGCCGCGCGCCGGCCCGACCTGCTGATCACGGTCGACAACGGCATCGCCAGCGTCGAGGGCGTGGCTGCCGCCAACGCGCTCGGCATCGACGTGCTGGTGACCGACCACCACCTGCCCGGCAGCACGCTGCCGGCCGCGCGCGCGATCGTGAACCCCAACCAGCCCGGCTGCACATTCCCGAGCAAGCACATCGCCGGCGTCGGCGTGATGTTCTACGTGCTGCTCGCGCTGCGCGCCGAGCTGCGGCGCCGCAACGCGTTCGATGCCGCGCGCCCCGAGCCGCGCCTGGACGGCCTGCTCGACCTCGTCGCGCTCGGCACCGTGGCAGACGTGGTGCGCCTCGACGGCAACAACCGCGTGCTGGTGGCGCAGGGCCTGCAGCGCATCCGCAACGGCCGCATGCAGCCCGGCATCGCCGCGCTGTTCCGCGCCGCCGCGCGCGAGGCGCGCAGCGCCTCGGCGTTCGACCTCGGCTTCGGCCTCGGGCCGCGCCTGAACGCGGCGGGCCGGCTGTCGGACATGTCGCTCGGCATCGAATGCCTGACCACCGACGACGCCGGCCGCGCCTGGGAGCTGGCGCAGCAGCTCGACACCATGAACCGCGAGCGCCGCGAGATCGAGGCCGGCATGCAGCAGCAGGCGCTGGCCGACCTGGCCAGCGTCGATCCGGCCGAGGCGGCCACCATCACGCTGTTCAATCCCGACTGGCACCAGGGCGTGATCGGCATCGTCGCGGGCCGGCTCAAGGAAAAGTTTCACCGGCCGTCGTTCACGTTCGCGCACGCCGACGACAGCGGCGCGCGCGTGAAGGGCTCGGGCCGCTCGATTCCCGGGTTCCATCTGCGCGACGCGCTCGACCTCGTCTCGAAACGCGAACCGGACCTGCTCGTCACGTTCGGCGGCCACGCGATGGCGGCCGGCGTCACGCTCGAGACGCACAACGTGCCGCGCTTCGCGGCCGCGTTCGAGGCGGTGGCGCGCGAATGGCTGTCCGCCGACGCGCTCGCGCGCGTGATCGAAACCGACGGCGACCTTGAAGACGCCTATTTCACGCCGCAGTTCGTCGAGCTGATCGACGCAGCCGTCTGGGGCCAGGGCTTTCCGGCGCCGCTGTTCTCGGGCGAGTTCGAGGTGGCCTCGCAGACGCTCGTCAAGGACAAGCACCTGAAGCTGCAGCTGGCGCGCGGCCGCCAGCGCTTCGGCGCCATCTGGTTCAACCACACCGAACCGCTGCCCGCGCGCGCGACGCTCGCCTACCGGCTCGCAGCCGACACCTGGAACGGCGTCACGCGCGTGCAGTTGATCGTCGAACACGCGGCCTGAGCGGGCGCGAAAGCGCTGCCGGCGCCGCCGGCGCCGCCGGCGAGGCGGATCGCCCCGCTTCGGCCGCGGCAGCGGCGCGAGCCCGCGCCCGACGCCGGCCGCGGCCCGCCGCCGCTGTTCCTGTCCGATTTTCCCGCATGCCGGCGGTGCGGCGCCGCGCGCCTGCCCGGCGGCGCGCCCCGGTCGGCTATAATTTCGCCTTTTCACGAAGCCGGAAAAGCGATCAACACCATGGAAGCGGAACGCCTCAACGCGATCGAAAGCTCTCTCTCGGACCTGCGCCGGCGCGCGGGCGAGCTACGGGGGTATCTTTGACTACGACGCCAAGTCCGCGCGTCTAGCCGAAGTCAACAAGGAACTCGAAGACCCGAACGTCTGGAACGATTCGAAGAACGCCCAGGCGCTCGGCCGCGAGAAGAAGTCGCTCGAGGGCGTCGTGCTGACGCTGAGCGCGCTCGACGACGATCTGCGCGACGCGAGCGACCTGTTCGAGCTGGCGCGTGAAGAGAACGACGAGGACACGCTCGTGGCGAGCGAGAGCGATGCCGCCGCGCTGGAAAAGCGCGTGGCGGACATCGAGTTCCGCCGGATGTTTTCGAACCCGGCCGATCCGAACAACTGCTTCATCGACATCCAGGCCGGCGCGGGCGGCACCGAGGCCTGCGACTGGGCGTCGATGCTGCTGCGCCAGTACCTGCGCTACTGCGAGCGCAAGGGCTTCAAGGCCGAAGTGCTCGAGGAATCCGACGGCGACGTGGCAGGCATCAAGAATGCGACGATCAAGGTGACGGGCGACTACGCCTACGGCTTCCTGCGCACCGAGACCGGCATCCACCGCCTCGTGCGCAAGTCGCCGTTCGACTCGTCGGGTGGCCGCCATACCTCGTTCTCGTCGGTGTTCGTCTATCCCGAGATCGACGATTCGATCGAGGTCGAGGTGAACCCGGCCGATCTGCGCATCGACACCTACCGGGCTTCCGGCGCGGGCGGCCAGCACATCAACAAGACCGACTCGGCGGTGCGCATCACGCACATGCCGACCGGCATCGTGGTGCAGTGCCAGAACGACCGCTCGCAGCACCGCAACCGCGCCGAAGCGATGGCCATGCTGAAGTCGCGCCTCTACGAGGCCGAGATGCGCAAGCGTCAGGCCGAGCAGGACAAGCTCGAGTCGAGCAAGACGGACGTGGGCTGGGGCCATCAGATCCGCTCCTACGTGCTGGACCAGAGCCGCGTGAAGGATCTGCGCACCAATGTCGAAATGAGCAACACCAAAGCCGTGCTCGACGGCGACCTCGACGACTTCATCGGCGCGAGCCTGAAACAGGGCGTCTGAGCGCTTGCGGCGCCGCGCCTGCGGCCGCCTGCGGGCAGCGAGCCGGCGCCGCAAGCGGCGTGCGGCATGCCAGGCAGCGGCCCGCGCCGCCGCTGCCTGGCTGCACGCCGCACCCGAGTTACCCATCGAATTCCGACCATCATGACCGAACCGACCCAACCGCAGGCCGCGCCCGCGACCGACGAAAACCAGATCATCGCCGAGCGCCGCGAAAAGCTGCGCGCGCTGCGCGAGCAAGGCATCGCCTACCCGAACGACTTCCAGCCCACGCACCACGCGGCCGACCTGCAGTCGACCTACGCAGATGCCGACAAGGAGGCGCTCGAAGCGCAGCCGCTCGAGGTCCGGCTCGCGGGCCGGATGATGCTCAAGCGCGTGATGGGCAAGGCGAGCTTCGCGACCGTGCAGGACGGCTCGGGCCAGATCCAGTTCTTCGTGACGCCGGCCGACGTCGGCGCCGAGACCTACGATGCGTTCAAGAAGTGGGACCTCGGCGACATCGTCGCCGCACGCGGCGTGCTGTTCCGCACCAACAAGGGCGAGCTGTCGGTCAAGTGCAGCGAGCTGCGGCTGCTGTCGAAGGCGCTGCGCCCGCTGCCGGACAAGTTCCACGGCCTGGCGGACCAGGAGATGCGCTATCGGCAGCGCTACGTCGACCTGATCGTCACGCCCGAGACGCGCAACACCTTCCGCGCGCGCACCAAGGCGATCGCGTCGATCCGCAAGTTCATGAGCGACGCCGAGTTCATGGAAGTCGAGACGCCGATGCTGCATCCGATCCCGGGCGGCGCGGCCGCCAAGCCGTTCATCACGCATCACAACGCGCTCGACATGCAGATGTTCCTGCGCATCGCCCCGGAGCTGTACCTGAAGCGCCTGATCGTCGGCGGCTTCGAGCGCGTGTTCGAAATCAACCGGAATTTCCGTAACGAGGGCGTCTCGCCGCGCCACAATCCGGAATTCACGATGATGGAGTTCTATGCCGCCTACACCGACTACCGCTGGCTGATGGACTTCACCGAGCAGCTGATCCGCCAGGCCGCGATCGACGCGCTCGGCACCGCCACGATCCAGTACCAGGGCCGCGAGCTCGATCTCGCCAGGCCGTTTCACCGCCTCACGATCACGCAGGCGATCCAGAAGTACGCCCCCGGCTACGGCGACGCGCAGCTCGCCGATCCGGCCTTCCTGCGCACCGAACTGAAGCGCTTCGGCGTGGACGTGGGCCAGCCCGCGTTCCTGAACGCCGGGCTCGGCGCGCTGCAGCTCGCGCTGTTCGAGGAAACCGCCGAGTCGCAGCTGTGGGAGCCGACCTACATCATCGACTACCCGGTCGAGGTCTCGCCGCTCGCGCGCGCCTCCGACACGGTGCCCGGCATCACCGAGCGCTTCGAGCTGTTCATGACGGGCCGCGAGATCGCCAACGGCTTCTCGGAGCTCAACGACCCGGAAGACCAGGCCGCGCGCTTCAAGAAGCAGGTCGAGCAGAAGGACGCCGGCGACGAGGAAGCGATGTTCTTCGACGCCGACTATATCCGCGCGCTCGAATACGGCATGCCGCCGACGGGCGGCTGCGGGATCGGCATCGACCGCCTCGTGATGCTGCTGACCGACAGCCCGACGATTCGAGACGTGCTGCTGTTCCCGCATTTGCGCCGCGAGGACTGAGGCGCGGCCGCCGGATCGCTCGCGCAGCTGCGGCGCGCGATCCGGCAGCAGGAGCCGGCCGTCCCGCAACACGTTCGAAAGCTTTGTAACGGCGCGTAAAATCTCCCGCCGGCGGCGCACGGCAATTGCTCGGGCGCGCCCGGCGCCGGCCCGGCCGCTGCGCCCTTCCCCTGGCCTGGCACCCGGCGCGCTCGCTGCCCGCAGCCGGCAATCGTTACAACTTGATACCGCCCCCCGTGCCCGCTTGATCGACACTTGCCGACAGAAAATAACGCACAACGAGTGCGTAGGAGAGTCGACATGGATAACTCGAACAACGCTACGAATTCCACCGCATCCGCACCCAACAAGCGGCTACACCCGCTGGTGGCCACCGCCGCCGGCGCCGTGATCGTCGCGAGCCTGGTGGCCACCGCCGCGATCACCGGAGTGCTGCCGAAGGCCGGCGGCACCCCGGCGGCCGGCACGCCGCCCGCTGCAGTGGATACCGCCGCGCCGGCCAACGGCGCGTCCGGCTCCGCCATGATGCAGGCCCAGCAGCGGATGCCGGCGCCCGCAGTCGCGCGCGCCTCGACGCAAAGCGCGCCGCCCGCCACACCGCAGCCGCAATACGCGCAGCAGCCCGCCGAGCCGGTCTCGGTGTGCCACACCTGCGGCACCGTGGTCGCCATTACCGAGACGCGCACCGAGGGGCAAGCCACCGGGCTTGGCGCCGTCGGCGGGGCCGCGGCGGGCGGCCTGGTCGGCAACCAGTTCGGCCGCGGCGGCGGCCGCACCGCAATGACGATTCTCGGCGCGCTCGGCGGCGGCCTCGCCGGCAATTCGGTCGAGAAGCACCTGCGCAGCGAAACCGACTATCACGTGCGCGTGCGCATGGAGAACGGCACGACCCGCACGTTCATCTATCGCAACCCGCCGCCGTTCGGCGAGGGCCAGCGCGTTCACGTCGAACGCGGCACGCTGGTGGCGGGCTGAGCCGCTCTCCCCCGTACAGGGCAGCGCGGCACCGGAGCCAAAACAAAACGCCTCGCGATCATCGGATCGCGAGGCGTTTTGCATGGCAAGGCCACCGCATCGGCGGCAGCGCAAGCGCGGCCGGCGCAGCGAGCGCCCGGCAGTTCGCGGGCGCCGCCGCCAGGCTTTAGGCGTCGTCGTAGTCCGCTTCGTCGATCCAGAGCAACTGGATCGCCTCCAGGATCTTCTCGCCCGAGCGGTCCGGCGCATCGTCGAAGCCGTCGAGTCCGAGCACCCACTGATGCAGGTCCGTGAAGCGGATCGTCCTCGGGTCCACCTCGGGATACTTGTCGGCGAGCGCCATCGCGATCTCGCGTGAATCGGTCCATTTCATCGTCGCACCTCGTGACGGGTTGGGATCAATGATTCTCTTTGGCGTGATTGATCGTGTACCTCGGGATCTCGACGACGAGATCCGAATCGTCCTTCACGATCGCCTGGCACGACAGACGTGAGTGCGGCTCGAGGCCCCAGGCGCGATCGAGCAGATCGTCCTCGTCGTCGTCGGACGGATCGAGCGCGTTGAAGCCTTCGCGCACGATCACGTGGCAGGTCGTGCAGGCGCACGACTTCTCGCACGCGTGCTCGATCTCGATGCCGTTGTCGAGCAGGTTGTCGCAGATGCTCTTGCCGGGCGTCGCGTCGATCACCGCGCCGTCCGGACAGAGTTCCACGTGGGGCAGCACTACGAGTTGAGGCATGTTGGTTCCGTGATTCGTCGATGGCGCGCCGCGCCGCATCGCATCGCGCCCGCGCGCGATGCCGGTTTCAGATTTCGTCGAGCTTGCGCCCCGCGAGCGCACGCCGGATGTTCTTGTCCATGCGCCGCGCCGCGAATTCGTCGGTGCCCGCGGCGAGCGCCTTGGTGGCCGCCTCGATCGCGTCGGTGTCGTCGCCGCCGGCCAGCGCGCGCACCTTCGCGATCAGTGCGTCCACCGCCGCGCGCTCGTGTGCGTCGAGCAGGTCCGCGTCGATCGCGAGCGCCGCCTCGGTCGCCTCGACGATGCGCTGCGCCTCGACCTGCGCCTCGCGCAGCGCGCGGGCGCGCATATCGACCTCGGCAGCCTGGAAGCTGTCCTCGAGCATCTTCGCGATGTCGTCGTCGGCAAGCCCGTAGGACGGCTTCACCACCACCGACGCCTCGACGCCCGAGTGCTGCTCGCGCGCGAACACCGACAGCAGCCCGTCCGCGTCCACCTGGTAGGTCACGCGAATCCGCGCCGCGCCGGCCGACATCGGCGGGATGCCGCGCAGCTCGAAGCGCGCGAGCGAACGGCAGTCGGCCACCAGCTCACGCTCGCCCTGCACGACGTGGATCGCCATCGCGGTCTGGCCGTCCTTGAAGGTCGTGAATTCCTGCGCACGCGCGACCGGGATCGTCGAGTTGCGCGGGATGATCTTCTCGACGAGGCCGCCCATGGTTTCCACGCCGAGCGACAGCGGGATCACGTCGAGCAGCAGCCAGTCGTCGCCGTTCGCGCGATTGCCGGCCAGCAGATCGGCCTGCACCGCCGCGCCGAGAGCCACCACCTGATCCGGGTCGAGATTGACGAGGGGCGGCTGGCCGAAGAAACGCTCCACGGCCGCGCGGATCACCGGCATGCGCGTGGCGCCGCCCACCAGCACCACGCCCTTGATCTCGGCGGTGCTCACCTGCGCGTCGCGCAACGCCTTGCGCGTCGGCGCGAGGGTACGCGCCACGAGCGGCTCGACGAGCGCGGCAAATGCCTCGGCCGTGATGGTCTGCGAGATCGCCACGCCGCTCGACAGCGTCAACTCGAACGCGGCCTGCGGCTGATCGGTGAGCGCTTCCTTGACGGCGCGCGCGCGATCGAGCAGCGCGCGCACGTCCTCGGCCGGCAGCGAGGCGGCCTCGATGCCGGCCGTCGCCAGCACCTGCGCGAACAGCGCGTGGTCGAAGTCGTCGCCGCCGAGCGCCGAATCGCCGCCCGCCGCGAGCACCTCGAACACGCCCTTGGTCAGCTTCAGGATCGACAGGTCGAAGGTGCCGCCGCCGAGGTCGTAAATGGCGTAGAGCCCTTCCGAGCCGTTGTCGAGGCCGTAGGCGATCGCGGCCGCGGTCGGCTCGTTCAGCAGCCGCAGCACGTTCAGGCCGGCGAGCCGCGCGGCGTCCTTGGTCGCCTGGCGCTGCGCGTCGTCGAAATAGGCGGGCACGGTGATCACCGCGCCGACGAGATCGTCGCCGAGCGTGTCCTCGGCGCGCTGGCGCAGCGTCGCGAGGATCTCGGCCGATACCTCGACCGGGCTCTTCACGCCGTCGACGGTGCGGATCTGCACCATGCCGGGCGCGTCGACGAAATCGTAGGGGGCGTTCGCCGCGTGCTCGACCTCGGCCTTGCCGCGGCCCATGAAGCGCTTGACCGAGACGATCGTGTTGCGCGGATCGCTGGCCGCCGCGTCCCTGGCCGCGTGGCCGATCCGGCGGCCGCCCTTTTCGAGGTAGCGGACCACGGACGGCAGCAGCACGCGGCCTTCGTCGTCGGGCAGCACTTCGGGCACGCTGTTGCGCACCGACGCGACGAGCGAGTTCGTCGTGCCGAGATCGATGCCGACGGCGAGACGCCGCTGATGCGGCGCGGGCGCCATGCCGGGTTCGGAGATTTGCAGTAAAGCCATCGGTATCTTCGGTGAGGGGCCTGCGGCCCCGCGTGCATCGCGCGCCGTGTGCGAGACACGGCGAAGCACGGTTAATCTTCGAGACGTTCGATCTGCGCGGCCACTTCGGCGGCCACCCGCTCGATGAACATCAACTGCCGCACGGCCTCGGCCGCGCCCTGGTCGGAGCCGCTGTCGAGCAACGCCGCGAGCTTGTCGAAGCGCGTGCGCTTCTCGTCGCGCAGTTCGGCGAGCAGCGCGTCGAGCGCCGGCACGTTCTGCGCGCCTGCCGCATCCTCGATCGCCTCGCGCCACTCCATCTGCTGCATCAGGAATGCCGGCTCCATCGCCGTGTTGCTTTCCGCGCCGACGTCCGCCCCGCGCAGCGACAGCAGGTAGATCGCGCGCCTGAGCGGATCGCGCAGCGTCTGGTATGCCTCGTTGGCGCGCGTCGCCCACTGCATCGCGATGCGCTTCTGCGCGTCGCCGGCCGCGGCGAAGCGGTCCGGATGCACTTGCGACTGCACGGCGCGATAGGCCGTGTCGAGCGCGCCGGCATCGAGCGCGAACTGCGCCGGCAGATGAAAGAGTTCGAAATAGCTGTCTTTCAGCGAATTCATCGCGTGGCATCCCACCAGGGGTATCAGGCAGTGCAGGGGCGCGGCGCGTGCCGCACAAGAAAAAGGCGGCCAGTGCCGCCTGTGGTCCGCATCGCGCGGTTCGCCCTCAGACGCGGAACGACTCGCCGCAGCCGCACTCGTCCTTCACGTTCGGATTGTTGAACTTGAAGCCTTCGTTCAACCCTTCGCGCGCGAAATCGAGCTCGGTGCCGTCGATGTAGGCGAGGCTCTTCGGATCGACCACGACCTTCACGCCGTGGCTCTCGAACACCTGATCCTCGGCCGCCACGTCGTCGACATACTCGAGCTTGTAGGCAAGCCCCGAGCAACCGGTGGTGCGCACGCCGAGCCGCAGGCCCAGCCCCTTGCCGCGCCGCGTCAGGTACTTCTGCACGTGTTGCGCTGCTTTTTCGGTCAGTGTGATTGCCATGATGTTCCTGGTCGCACGCGTCGCACGCGTGCGTCTTCCTCGATAAACCTCACCCCCGGCCCTGCCGGCGGTGCACCGCACCTGCTGGCGGGACTCAGGCCGCCTGGCCGTCTTCCGCCGTCGCGTCGTGACGCTTGCGATAGTCGGCAACGGCCGCCTTGATGGCGTCCTCGGCCAGGATCGAGCAGTGGATCTTCACGGGCGGCAGCGCCAGTTCCTCGGCGATCTGCGTGTTCTTGATGGCCAGCGCCTCGTCGAGCGTCTTGCCCTTCACCCACTCGGTGACGAGCGAGCTTGAGGCGATCGCCGAACCGCAGCCATAGGTCTTGAACTTCGCGTCCTCGATCACGCCGTCGGTGCCGACGCGGATCTGCAGCTTCATCACGTCGCCGCAGGCCGGCGCGCCGACCATGCCGGTGCCGACCGCGTCGTCGTCCTTCGAGAACGAACCGACGTTGCGCGGGTTTTCGTAGTGATCCAGAACCTTGTTGCTGTAAGACATGTTCGACTCCTGTGCGTTACGTGTACGCGGCGCCGGGCCGCGCAACCTTCATTCAGTGTGCGGCCCACTCGATCGTCGAGAGGTCGATGCCGTCCTTGTGCATTTCCCAGAGCGGCGACAGGTCCCGCAGCTTGGCGATCTTGCCCTGCAGCAGCTTGATCACGTAGTCCACGTCCTGCTCGGTCGTGAAGCGGCCGACCGTGAAGCGGATCGAGCTGTGGGCGAGCTCGTCGTTGCGGCCGAGCGCGCGCAGCACGTAGGAAGGCTCCAGCGACGCCGAGGTGCAAGCCGAGCCGGACGACACCGCGACATCCTTGATCGCCATGATCAGCGATTCGCCTTCGACGAAGTTGAAGCTGATGTTGAGGTTGTGCGGAACCCGGTGCTCCATGTCGCCGTTCACGTAGGTTTCCTCGATCTGCGAGAGGCCGCGCAGCAGCTTGTCGCGCAACGCGCGCACCCGCTCGTTCTCGACCGCCATTTCCTCGCGCGCGATACGGAACGCCTCGCCCATGCCGACGATCTGGTGCGTCGCCAGCGTGCCCGAACGCATGCCGCGCTCGTGACCGCCGCCGTGCATCTGCGCCTCGATCCGCACGCGCGGCTTGCGGCGCACGTAGAGCGCGCCGATCCCCTTCGGGCCATAGGTCTTGTGGGCCGAGAACGACATCAGATCGACCTTCAGCTTCGCCAGATCGATCGCCACCTTGCCGGTCGACTGCGCCGCGTCGACGTGGAACACGATGCCCTTCTCGCGGCAGATCTCGCCGATCGTCTCGATGTCCTGGATCACGCCGATCTCGTTGTTGACGTGCATCACCGACACCAGGATCGTGTCGGGGCGCAGCGCGGCCTTGAACACTTCGAGGTCGATCAGGCCGTCGTCCTTCACGTCGAGATAGGTGAGCTCGAAGCCTTCGCGCTCGAGTTCGCGGCAAGTATCGAGCACGGCCTTGTGCTCGGTCTTCACCGTGATGACGTGCTTGCCCTTGCCCTGATAGAAGTGCGCCGCACCCTTGATCGCGAGATTGTCGGATTCGGTCGCGCCGGAGGTCCAGATGATCTCGCGCGGGTCCGCGTTCACGAGCGCCGCCACCTGTTCACGCGCCTCTTCCACCGCGCGTTCGGCATCCCAGCCGTAAGCGTGGCTGCGCGACGCAGGGTTGCCGAACTGCTCGCGCAGGTACGGCACCATCTTGTCGACCACGCGCGGATCGACCGGGGTCGTCGCGCTGTAGTCCATGTAGATGGGCAGGTGAGGAATATCGTTGTTCATCTGGCGCTCCGGGTATTCATTCAATGCAGGGACGATTCTTTTTTGTGTAGACAGGCGATGCGCGCGGGCAGCCGCGCGTCAGCGTCAAGAACTCGCGATGTTGAACACCGAGTTCGGCCCGAGCGGCATCGCGCGCACGGGCTCGACGGGCGCGGCCGGCTCCGGCGCGCGGCGGTCGCGCAGCACGGCGGGCGCCCCCTCTTTGGCGCGCTGCTGATCTACGAGATCCTGCAGCGACACCGAATCGAGGTATTCGACCATCTTCTGGTTGAGCGTGGACCAGAGCTCGTGCGTCATGCAGTGTCCGTCGGGCTGCTTGGTCCCTTCACAGGTCCCCTTCCCGCCGCACTGCGTCGCATCGAGCGGCTCGTCGACCGCGATGATGATGTCGGCCACCGTCACGTCGCCGGCACGGCGCGCGAGATTGTAGCCGCCGCCGGGACCGCGCACCGATTCGACGATCTCGTGCCGACGCAGCTTGCCGAACAGCTGCTCCAGGTACGAGAGCGAGATGCGTTGGCGCTGGCTGATGCCTGCAAGCGTCACCGGCCCCTGCTCCTGGCGCAGTGCCAAGTCAATCATCGCCGTGACGGCGAAACGGCCTTTCGTGGTGAGTCTCATAGTCGTAGGGGACAGCAATCTTGACGATTTTGGTCAAGTATAAATATCTGACATTTTTAGTCAAGTATCCCTGGCCGCAAAAGGGGATTCGGCAGACGCTGCCTTGCGCCGCAGCGGCCCGGATCAGTCGGCGTCGTGCGCCCGCAGCGAGGCAAGCAGGCCGGCACAGGCCGCCTCGCACTGGTCGAGCACCTGCTCGAAGCCGGGCGCGCCGCCGAAATAGGGATCGGCCACTTCGCGCACGGCGCCGTCGCCGGCGAATTCCATCAGCAGCCGCAGCTTGTGGCGATGCTCGGCCGGCGCGCGGCGCCGCAACTCGGCCAGGTTGGCCTCGTCCATCGCGAGCAGCAGGTCGAAGCGCTCGAAATCGGCCGCCTCGATCTGCCGCGCACGCAGCGCGGAAAGATCGTAGCCGCGCGAGCGCGCGGCCTGCTGGGCGCGCGGGTCGGGCGGTGCGCCGACATGCCAGTCGCCGGTGCCGGCCGAATCGATCTCGATCACGTGTTCGAGGCCGGCCGCGCCGACCTGGGCGCGCATCACGCCCTCCGCAGTCGACGAGCGGCAGATATTGCCGAGACAGACGAAGCAAAGCGAGGCACGTTTCATCGGGCGGCCGGATGGCGGCCAGCGGCCGCGAAAAAGGGGAGCGCCATATTATACCGGCACGCCCCGTTTCGCGCGGACGGCAGGCCCGACATCAGAGCGCCCTGGCGGCGGCGATCGGCGTGGCCGACGCCGCGTCGGGCGATGCGCCGACGAGCCCGAACGACACCGTCCGGGCCAGCTCCGCCGACGCTTGCTCGATCGCCAGCGGCTCGCCCGGCCGCGCGACGGCCGAGGCGTGCAGGTAGGCGGCCGCGGCGAGCGGGACGATGATCGCGAGCGGCCAGTACATCGATATTGTCTTTTTCATGACGCGACCTCTTGGTGACTGCGCATCGGAACCGGTGCCCGATGCTGACCACCCCGATTCTATAGACCCCGCCTATTAAGAAAAACCATCAAATAGCGAACGCAGTGTTGTCGCGCAGCGAACAGTCGCACGATCCACAGCCATATTACTGACACGGATCAATATCGAATCGACGCGCTTCGCCGCGCCCGCCGCCCTGCCTCAGCCGAGGTGGCTCTGCGAGGCCGCGTAGAGCTCGCGAAAGGTTCGGCCGGTAGGCGTCGGCAGATCGCGCGTGTCGGTCCAGCCGGCGGCGAGCGGCAGACGCCGGATGCCGCGTCCCGCATCGCGCGTGCCGCCCAGGCGCTCGAGGACGCGCACGGCCAGCTTGCTGGCGAGGCCGTACAGCATGGGCCGGCGTGCCGCGAAGCCCCAGACGGCCAGCGCCGCCCGCTCGCGCCACGGCCGCAGGCGCCGCTCGACCTGCTTCTCGCGCAGCCGGCGCAGCAGGCCCGACAACGGAATGCCGACCGGACAGACGCTATCGCACTCGCCGCAAAGGGTGGCCGCCTGCGGCAGGTCGAGCGAACCTTCGAGCCCGGTGTAGCTGGGCGTCAGCACCGAGCCCATCGGCCCCGGATAGACCCAGCCGTAAGCGTGGCCGCCGATCTTCTGATAGACCGGACAATGATTCATGCAGGCGCCGCAGCGGATGCAGCGCAGCATCTCCTGGAATTCGCCGCCGAGCAGGCCGGTACGGCCGCCATCGACGAGCACCACGTAGTTGTGCTCCGGGCCGTCCTCGTCGCCGGGCCCGCGCGGCCCCGTCAGCAGCGAGAAATAATTCGAGACCTTCTGCCCGGTGGCCGAGCGCGGCAGCAGCCGCATCGCGGTGGCGAGATCCTCCAGCGTCGGCAGCACCTTCTCGATGCCGGTCACGGCCACGTGGACCCGCGGCATCACGGTGCACATGCCCTCGTTGCCCTCGTTCGTCACCAGCACCACCGAGCCGGTCTCGGCCACCACGAAGTTGCCGCCCGTCAGCCCCATGTCGGCATCGAGGAAATGCGAGCGCAGCATCTCGCGCGCCTCGCGCGTCATGTCAGGAATCTCGGTGAGCCGCGGGCGCCCATGCGCGGCGGCGAACAGATCGGCGATCTCGTCCTTGTCCTTGTGCAGCACCGGCGCAATGATGTGGCTCGGCGCCTCGTTGCCGTTGATCTGCAGGATGTACTCGCCCAGATCGGTCTCCACCGACTCCACGCCGATCTGCGCGAGCACCGCGTTGATACGCATCTCCTCGGACACCATCGACTTGGTCTTGATCACCTTCTTGACGTCGTGGCGCTGCGCGATGTCGGCCACGAGCGCCGCCGCGTCGGCCATCGATTCGGCGAACAGCACCGTCGTGCCGCGCCGCGCCGCCTCGCGTTCGAACGCCTCGAGCCAGATCTCGAGGTGCTCCAGCGCGCGGTTGCGAAGCGCCTTCAGCGCGGCGCGCGTCGCCGGGAAATCGATCTGCGCGATCGCGTCGGCACGGCCCGACACGAAATTCGTCGACAGCTTTTTGAGATTGTGCTGCAGGCGCTGGTCGGCGAGCTTCTGCCCCGCGCGGGCCTGGAACTGCATCGATTGGACTTGCATGGCTGGCTGACTCGGCTGGCGACAATCGGAAAAGGGAACGCGGCTTCGACGGCTCAGAGATCGCCGGCCAGCACCTGCGCGATATGCAGCACGCGCGTCTCGCTGTCGCCCAGGCGGCGCAGCCGGCCCTCGATGTTGAGGATGCAGCCGAGATCGCCGAGCACCACGGCGCGCGCGCCGCTCGCCTGCACGTTCGCGCACTTCTCGTCGACGATCGCGGTGGAAATGGCGCCGTACTTGACGGCGAACGTGCCGCCGAAGCCGCAGCAATGCTCGCAATCCTTCATCTCGGCGAGCTCCACGCCGCGCTGGGCCAGCAGGGCGCGCGGCTGAGCCTTCACGCCGAGCTCGCGCAGGCCCGAGCAGGCGTCGTGATAGGCCACCGGCCCGCGAAATTCGCCCGGCGGCAATTGCACCTTCGCGACCCTGACGAGGAAGTCGGTCAGTTCGTGGACGCGCTCGCGCAGGCGCCCGAACCGCGCCATCAGCTCGGGATCGTCGCGGAACAGGTCACCGTAATGCGCGCGGATCATGCCGCCGCAGGAGCCCGACGGCACCACGACGTAGTCGAACGGCTCGAATTCGCGCAGCGTCTTCTCGGCCAGATCACGCGCGAGGCGCCGATCGCCCGAATTGTAGGCGGGCTGCCCGCAGCAGGTCTGCGAGGCCGGCACGCTCACGTCGAAACCGGCCTCGCGGATCAGCTTCAGCGCGGAAAAGCCGATTTCGGGCCGCATCAGATCGATGAGGCAGGTGACGAACAATCCGACTCGCATGGGGGCTCCTTCGAGAAAACGCCGCTCATTATCCGCCGTTTGCCGCGCGGGACCAACGCCGCGGCCTGGCGAACGGCGGGACGGCCTTTCCCGATTCGATCTGAAGGTCTCCTCGAACAGCGTTCGCTTTTTTCACATTACGAGATACAATCGCTTCCTCACCGTTTGACAGGTCAACTGATTTTTCACGATGAGCACGCCGAATCCTGACCCGAAGACGTCGATCCAGGTGATCGAACGCATGATGCGACTGCTCGATGCGCTCGCCGACCACAGTGACCCGGTCAGCCTGAAGGAGCTCGCGCAGCGCACGGAACTGCATCCCTCCACCGCGCACCGGATTCTCAACGACATGGTGACGTGCCGTCTGGTCGACCGCTCGGACCCCGGCACCTATCGCCTCGGCATGCGGCTGCTGGAACTCGGCAACCTCGTCAAGGCGCGGCTGTCGGTGCGCGACGCGGCGCTCATGCCGATGCGCGAACTGCACCGGCTGACGGGGCAGACCGTGAACCTGTCGGTGCGCCAGGGCGACGAGATCGTCTACATCGAGCGTGCCTATTCGGAGCGCTCGGGCATGCAGGTGGTGCGCGCCATCGGCGGCCGCGCGCCGCTGCACCTGACCTCGGTCGGCAAGCTGTTCCTGGCGGCCGACGAAACCACGCGCGTGCGCGCCTACGCAACGCGCACCGGACTCGCCGGCCACACGCAGAACAGCATCACCGATCTGATGAAGCTCGAGCGCGAGCTAGCGCTGGTGCGCCAGCAGGCCTGCGCGCGTGACAACGAGGAGCTCGAACTGGGCGTGCGCTGCATCGCGGCCGGCATCTACGACGATTCGGGCAAGCTCGTCGCCGGGCTGTCGCTGTCGGCCCCGGCCGATCGGCTGCAGGACGCCTGGCTCGGCCAGATCAGCCATACCGCGCTGACCATCTCCGAGGCGCTTGGCTACCGGCCGCCGCGCGAGAATTCGGGCGAGGCGCTCGCCAAGTCGCTCTGACGCGAGCCGCGCGGCACGGCCGGGGCGACGCCATCGGGCTCCGCGCTTTTCTGCCCGCCCATTGAAAAACCCCGCAGTCGCGGGGTTTTTTCTTGTCGGCGCCACGCGGCGCTCAGGTGCCGCCAGCTTCGGTGTTCGCGGCCGTCAGGCGCTCGCCGCCGCCGGCGTCGAGCCAGTTGCGCACGCGCGCGGCGTCGGCGGTGCGCGAGTACTTGCCGAACGAATCGAGCAGCACCATCACGATCGGCCTGCCGTGGATCGTCGCCTGCATCACGAGGCACTCGCCGGCCTCGTTGATGAAGCCCGTCTTCTGCAGCCCGATGTCCCAGGACGGATTGCGCACCAGCGCATTCGTGCTGTTGTAGACGAGCGAACGCTTGCCGGTAAACACCGTGTAGGTGCGATCGGTCGAGAAGCGGCGAATCAGCGGGTACTGGTACGCCGCGTCGATCATCTTCACGAGGTCGCGCGCGCTCGACACGTTCAGACTCGTGAGCCCCGTCGAATTCTCGAAGTGCGTGTCGGTCATGCCGAGCGCCTTCGCCTTGGCGTTCATCGCGGCGATGAAGGCGGGACGGCCACCGGGGTAGTAGCGCGACAGCGCGGCTGCGGCGCGGTTCTCGGAGGCCATCAGCGCGATGTGGAGCATGTCCTCGCGCGACAGCACCGAGCCTACGGACAGTCGCGAACCGGTGCCCTTCTCGTAGTCGCGGTCCGCGTCGGTGACTTCGATCTGCTCCTCGAGCGGCGCCTTCGAGTCCAGCACGACCATCGCGGTCATCAGCTTCGAGATCGAGGCGATCGGCACGACGGCGCGCGAATTCTTGTCGAACAGCGGCTCCGAGGTGGCCTGGTCGACCACGTAGGCCACGCTCGAGCGCAGCGCGAGCGCGTCGGACGTGTCATGCAGTCCAAAGGCCTGGCCGACCGCCTGCTGGCGCGGCTGGAACGCCACGCGACGCACGGCACCGTGATGACGGCCCGGGCCGGCGGCGAGCACGGCGTGCTTGCGGCCGCGGCGCGGAGCGTCGGCAGCCACATGGGCGACTTTCTTCTCGGTGGCGACAGTGCGCTTCTTGCCCTTGGCGGAGGCGGCCGCTTTCGCGGACTTGGTGGATTTGGCGTGCGCGGCAACGGCATCCGCGGGTGCGATGGCGACCGATGCGACCAGCATCGAGACGGCCACCGACACGGCGGTACCGAGGGCCGCACCGTGCATCATCTTCAACGGCGAGAACAGTGAGGCTTTCATTGGGGTCCGAACAGAGCGGCGGGAGGTTTCCGCAAGTGTAGTAAAACCTGAAAAAATAAGCAATTTTAGGCACTTACCGGCTTTCGTTAAACCGGATTGTAAGAGACGATCGCTCCAACGCAATCACACTCGCGTGTTCCATCGAAAAAAACGATGGCACCGCATGCCCTGCAAGCTCCTATCCGGCGCTTGCCGGATAGCCGAGATAACGGCACGATCGGGACGAATTACAGCGCAGGCGGCCCAAACGGCCCACGCAACGGGCGAACAATCCTTGCCGAAGGCCGCAAACGCAGGTTGGACGACGTACAAGCAAACGGCGCTTTTTGACCGTCATCTCTCTGAAACGTTCCATGCCGCCGATCGGTTTACCGGGATCGGCCGTCGTAAACCCGCGATGGGCGCGCTTTGCCAAGGGCGTCGCGAGTCAGGCGCATCGAGCCGTCTCATGCAATGCCGGCGGACCGGAACCGATTTCATCCGGAACGATACAAGCCATTGTTTTTCCGGAAAAATAGTGTCATTGTGCAGCGCACAAAAGAAGCTTGACATCTGTTTCGAACGCCCTAGAATGGGAACCGTTGTTGCAATGCACCACGGCATTGCGCAGATTCCGAACACCGTCGTGCCCCTTAACTCAAGCGATCGCCGCGAAGCCGGCGATCGTCAATCAGGAGCCAAAATCATGTCCCTGTTGACCCCCGAGCAAATCGCCGCTGCCCACAAAGCCAATCTCGAAAGCCTGTTCGGCCTGACGTCGAAGGCGTTCGAAAGCGTCGAGAAGCTGATCGAGCTGAACGTGCAGGTTGTGAAGTCGACGCTCGCGGAAAGCCAGGAAAACGCGCAGCGCGCGCTGTCGGCCAAGGACGCGCAGGAACTGATCGCGCTGCAGGCAAGCTTTGCCCAGCCGGTGGCCGAGAAGATGCTGGCCTACGGCCGTCACCTGTACGACATCGCCTCGACCACGCAGGCCGAATTCGCGAAGGTTGCCGAAGCCCAGTTCCAGGAGCAGAACCTGAAGGTGCAGGCGCTCGTCGACAACGTCGCGAAGAACGCGCCGGCCGGCTCGGAAACGGCCGTTGCCGCACTGAAGTCGGCCATCAACGCCGCGAACACGACCTACGAAACGGTGCAGAAGGCCACCAAGCAGGCCGTCGAGATCGCCGAGTCGAACTTCAACGCCGCCGCCGCCGTCGCGACCAAGGCCGCCAACTCGGCTGCCGCTGCCTCGCGCCGCACGGCCGCCGCCGCGCCGAAGGCCGTCTGAGCCGGCGCATCCGCCCGCCAGCACAAACCCAACCGGATCGCGCGCCGCGCTCAGGCGCGCCGCTCCCCGAAAAACCGCGCCGCTGCGCGGTTTTTTTTCGCCCGAACAAAGCCGCCGAACGAGCCGGCCTCATCCGCGGCCCTGCCCGGCTCGCGCCAATGAAAACGGCCCCGCCGGACCTTCCTCGGTCCGGCGGGGCCGGCGCATCGCATCGGGCCGGCGCCACCCGCGCGCCGGCCCGACCACCCGTTACTTCTTCCGCTGCGGCGGCAGGTCGGTGCAAACGCCTTCGTACAGCTCGGCGGCCATCCCGATCGATTCGCCGAGCGTCGGGTGCGGATGGATCGTCTTGCCGATGTCTTCGGCGTCGGCGCCCATCTCGACCGCGAGGCATACCTCGCTGATCAGGTCGCCCGCGTTCAGGCCGACGATTCCGCCGCCGATCACGCGATGCGTTTCCTCGTCGAACAGGAGCTTCGTGAAGCCCTCGTCGCGGCCATTGGCGATTGCACGGCCCGACGCGGCCCACGGGAACACCGCCTTGCCGTACTTGACGCCTTCCGCCTTCAGTTGGTCCTCGGTCTTGCCGGCCCAGGCCACTTCCGGATCGGTGTAGGCCACCGACGGGATCTGCAGCGCGTCGAAATAGGCCTTTTCGCCGTGCGCGGCCTCGGCCGCGACGTGGCCTTCATGCACGGCCTTGTGGGCGAGCATCGGCTGGCCGACGATGTCGCCGATCGCGAAGATGTGCGGCACATTGGTGCGCATCTGCTTGTCGACTTCGATGAAGCCGCGATCCGTGACCGCAACGCCGGCCTTGTCGGCACCGATCTTCTTGCCGTTCGGGCTGCGGCCGACCGCCACCAGCACGAGGTCGTAACGCTGCGCGTCCGCAGGGGCCTTCTCCCCCTCGAACTTGACGTAGATGCCGTCTTCCTTCGCCTCGGCGCCCACCGTCTTGGTCTTCAGCATCACGTTGCCGAAGCGCTTCGCGTTGTACTTCTCCCAGACCTTCACGAGATCGCGGTCGGCTCCCATCATCAGGCCGTCCATCATTTCGACCACGTCGATCTCGGCGCCGAGCGTCGAGTAGACGGTGGCCATTTCGAGGCCGATAATGCCGCCGCCGATGACGAGCATGCGCTTGGGCAGCTGGCGCAATTCGAGCGCGCCGGTCGAATCGATCACGCGCGGGTCCTCCGGCATGAACGGCAGCTTCACCGCCTGCGAGCCGGCCGCGATGATCGCCTGCTTGAACTTGACGACGGTCTTGCCGCCCTCGCCCTCGACTTCGAGATGGTACGGATCGACGAAGCTGCCGACGCCCGAGACCACCTGGACCTTACGCGCCTTCGCCATGCCGGCGAGGCCGACCGTGAGCTTCTTGACCACGCTCGACTTGAAGTCGCGCAGCTTGTCGAGATTGACCTCGGGCTTGCCGAACGTGATGCCGTGATCGGCCAGCGCAGCCGCCTCGTCGATCACCAGCGCGGTGTGCAGCAACGCCTTCGACGGGATGCAGCCGACGTTCAGGCACACGCCGCCGAGCGTCGCGTAACGCTCGACGAGCACCGTCTTCATGCCGAGATCGGCCGAGCGGAACGCCGCCGAGTAGCCGCCGGGGCCGGAGCCGAGCACCAGCATGTCGCATTCGACGTCGGCCTTGCCCGAGTAGCTGCCGGCCTGCGGCGCGGCCTTCTCGGCGGGTTTTTCAGCCGGCTTCTCGGCGGCCTTGGCGGCCGACGCCTCGGGCGCCTTTGCAGCGGGCTGGGCCGCCTCGGCGGCGCCCTCGAGCACGACGATCACCGTGCCCTGCGAGACCGGATCACCGACCTTGACCTTCACTTCCTTGACGACGCCGGCCGCCGAACTCGGCACGTCCATCGTCGCCTTGTCCGATTCGAGCGTGACGAGCGATTGCTCCTTCTCGACCGTGTCGCCCGCCTTCACCAGCACCTCGATGACGGGAATATCGTTGTAATCGCCGATGTCCGGCACTTTGACTTCGATGAGACTCATGAACTGTCCCCTACTTGTATGGACTACCGCCGATCGAACGACGCATCCGCGCCGCTGCGCGCGCCGCCGAGGCGGTTCCCGCGCGCAGCGCGATGGCCGCGCGGCGCGCATCCGGCACACCGCGCGGGCCAACGGCGGATGCCGTCATGCATCAAAGAATCACGCGGCGGAAATCGCCGAGGATCGACGCCAGGTAAGCGTTGAAGCGCGCGGCTGCGGCGCCGTCGATCACGCGGTGATCGTATGACAGCGACATCGGCAGCGTTAGGCGCGGCACGAACTGCTTGCCGTCCCAGACCGGCTTCATCGCACTGCGCGACAGACCGAGAATCGCGACTTCCGGCGCGTTGACGATCGGCGTGAAATGCGTGCCGCCGATGCCGCCCAGCGACGAGATCGAGAAGCAGCCGCCCTGCATCTGGTCGGGCTTGAGCTTGCCGTCACGGGCCGCCTTCGACAGGTCGGCCATTTCCTTGGCGATGTCGACGAGGCCCTTCTTGTCCGCGTCGCGGATCACCGGCACCACCAGCCCGTTCGGCGTATCGGCGGCGAACCCGATGTGGAAGTACTGCTTGAGGATCAGGTTGTCGCCGTCCAGGCTCGCGTTGAAGGTCGGGAACTTCTTCAGCGCCGCGACCACGGCCTTGATGACGAAGGCGAGCATCGTGAACTTCACGCCCGACTTCTCGTTTTCCTTGTTCAGCTGGACGCGCAGCGCCTCGAGCTCGGTGATGTCCGCCTCGTCGTTGTTGGTGACGTGCGGGATCATGACCCAGTTGCGGTGCAAGTTCGCGCCCGAGATCTTCTTGATGCGCGACAGCGGCTGCGCCTCGACCGGGCCGAACTTCGTGAAGTCGATCTTCGGCCACGGCAGCAGGTTCAGCTCGCCGCCGCCCGCCGGCGCGGCAGCGCCGGCCGGGGCCGCGGTCTGGCCCGTCATCACGCCCTTCACGAACGCCGTCACGTCTTCCTTCGTGATGCGGCCCTTCGGACCCGAACCCGTCACGCGGCCGACGTCCACGCCGAGCTCGCGCGCGAACTTGCGCACCGACGGCGAAGCATGGCTCGCTCGGCCCGACGCGGCCGGAGCCGGAGCCGGAGCCGGAGCCGGAGCCGGAGCCGGAGCCGAAGCCTGCGCGGCCGGGGCCGGCGCCGCCTTCGGCGCCTCGGCCTTCGGCGCTTGCGCCTTCGGAGCCGCAGCCGGCGCGGCGTCGCCACTTTCCAGCACCACGATCAGCGCGCCTTCGGATACCGTGTCGCCGACCTTGACCTTGATTTCCTTGACGGTGCCGGCCGCCGGGCTCGGCACGTCCATCGTCGCCTTGTCCGATTCGAGCGTGACGAGCGACTGCTCCTTCTCGACCGTGTCGCCGACCTTCACGCCGATCTCGATGACGGGAATGTCCTTGTAGTCGCCGATGTCCGGCACCTTGACCTCGACCGTGCCGCCGCCCGCCAAAGCGTCGGCCTTCGGCGCCTCGGCCTTGGCCGGCGCGGCTGCCGCTTGCGGGGCCTCGGCCTTCGGCGCTTCCGCCTTGGCGTCGCCCGCGCCTTCGAACACCACGATCAGCGTGCCTTCCGACACGGTGTCGCCCACCTTGACCTTCACTTCCTTGACCGTGCCGGCCGACGGGCTCGGCACGTCCATCGTCGCCTTGTCGGACTCGAGCGTGACGAGCGATTGCTCGGCCTCCACCGTATCGCCCGCCTTCACCAGCACCTCGATGACGGGGATGTCCTTGTAATCGCCGATATCCGGCACCTTGACTTCGATCGCTTGACTCATCTGTAAAAGTCTCCTGGGCCGCGCCGCCCTGGTCGGGCGGCGCGGCGTGACATGGCACGTATGCGTTTAAACCGTCATCGGATTGGGTTTCGACGGATCGAGGCCGTACTTCTTGATCGCCTCGGCGACCACCTTGCGGTCGATCGTGCCTTCGTCGGCCAGCGCGTTCAGCGCGGCGACGGTCACCCAGTGGCGATCCACCTCGAAGAAGTGGCGCAGCGCCTTGCGCGTGTCCGAGCGGCCATAGCCGTCGGTGCCGAGCACCACGTAACGGCGATCGATCTGGCCGCGGATCTGGTCGGCCAGCGCGCGCACGTAGTCGGTCGAGGCGATCACCGGGCCCTGCGTGTCCTTCAGCAGCCTCTGGACATGCGACAGGCGGCGCTCCTCGGTGGGGTTCAGCAGGTTCCAGCGCTCGACCTCGTGGCCCTCGCGCGCGAGCTCGGTGAAGCTCGGCACGCTCCAGAGATCGGCGGCGACGCCCCAGTCGTTCTTCAGCAGGTCGGCGGCGGCGATCACTTCGTTGAAGATCGTGCCCGCGCCGAGCAGTTGCACGCGGGGCGCCTTCTGGTCGGCCTCGGCCTTGCGGAACACGTACATGCCCTTGATGATGTCGGCCGCCACGTGCTCACCCTGCGGAATCGCCGGGTGCTCGTAGTTCTCGTTCATCACCGTGACGTAGTAGTACACGTCCTCCTGATCGGCCACCATGCGCTGCAGGCCGTTCTGGATGATCACGGCGAGCTCGTAGCCGAAGGTCGGGTCGTAGCTCACGCAGTTCGGCACCGAGGCCGCCCACAGCAGCGAGTGGCCGTCTTCGTGCTGCAGGCCTTCACCGTTGAGCGTGGTACGCCCGGCAGTGCCGCCCAGCAGGAAGCCGCGCGAGCGCATGTCGCCCGCCGCCCAGGCCAGGTCGCCGATGCGCTGGAAGCCGAACATCGAATAGAAGATGTAGAACGGCACCATGATCTCGCCGTGCGTCGAATACGAGGTCGCCGCCGCGATCCAGTCGCACATGCCGCCCGCTTCGTTGATGCCTTCCTGCAGGATCTGGCCGGTTTCCGATTCCTTGTAGAACATCAGCTGGTCGGAATCTTCCGGCACGTACTTCTGGCCCTGCTGGTTCCAGATGCCGATCTGGCGGAACAGGCCTTCCATGCCGAAGGTACGCGACTCGTCCGGCACGATCGGCACGACGCGCTTGCCGAGCGCCTTGTCCTTCAGCAGGATGTTCAGGATCCGCACGAACGCCATCGTGGTCGATATCTCGCGGCCCTCGCCCGTGCCCTTGAGCAGCGGCTCGAACGCGTCGAGCGCCGGCACCGGCAGCGACTGCGCCTTCTGGCGGCGCTGCGGCAGGTAGCCGCCGAGCGCCTGGCGGTGCGCGCGCATGTACTCGAGTTCCTTCGAGCCTTCCTCGAACTTCAGGTAGGGCACGTCGGCGATCACGTCGTCGCTGATCGGCAGACGGAACTGGTCGCGGAAGCGCTTGAGCTGTTCCACCGGCAGCTTCTTCTGCTGGTGGGTGATGTTCATCGCCTGGCCGGCTTCGCCCATCCCGTAGCCCTTGATCGTCTTGGCGAGGATCACGGTCGGCGCGCCCTTGGTGTTGCTGGCCTCGTGGAACGCCGCGTAGATCTTGTGCGGATCATGGCCGCCGCGGTTCAGGTTCCAGATGTCGTCGTCCGACCAGTCGGCGACCATCGCCTTCAGTTCCGGCGTGTTGAAGAAGTGCTCGCGCACGAACGCGCCGGACTCCGACTTGTAGGTCTGGTATTCGCCGTCGACGACTTCCATCATGCGGCGCATCAGCGCGCCCGACTTGTCGCGGGCCAGCAGCGAATCCCAGCGGCTGCCCCAGATCACCTTGATGACGTTCCAGCCGGCACCGCGGAATTCCGATTCGAGTTCCTGGATGATCTTGCCGTTGCCGCGCACCGGACCGTCCAGGCGCTGCAGGTTGCAGTTGATCACGAACACGAGGTTGTCGAGCCGCTCGCGGCTCGCCATGCCGATCGCGCCGAGCGATTCCGGCTCGTCGGTCTCGCCGTCGCCGAGGAAGGCCCAAACCTTGCGGCCCGCGGTCTTGGTGATGCCGCGCGCCTCCAGGTACTTCATGAAGCGCGCCTGGTAGATCGCCATAATCGGGCCGAGGCCCATCGACACCGTCGGGAACTGCCAGAAGTCCGGCATCAGCCACGGGTGCGGATACGACGAGATGCCGTTGCCGCCGACTTCCTGGCGGAAGTTGTCGAGCTGCTCCTCGCTCAGGCGGCCGAGCAGGAACGCGCGCGAATAGACGCCCGGCGACGAGTGGCCCTGCACGAACACGAGGTCACCGCCGTGCGCTTCGGACGGCGCGTGCCAGAAATGGTTGAAGCCGACGTCATAGAGCGTCGCGGCCGACGCGAACGAGGCGATGTGGCCGCCGACGTTGGTGTCCTTGCCGGCGCGCAGCACCATCGCGATCGCGTTCCAGCGCGTGTACGAGCGGATCCGGTGTTCGACGTCCTGATCGCCCGGGATCTTCGCCTGACGCTCGACCGGGATGGTGTTGATATAGGGGGTGTTCGCGGAAAACGGCAGATGCTCGCCATGCATGCGGGCGAACTCGATCTGCTTTTCGATGAGGTAATGCGCTCGGCCCGGACCGACCGACGAGATCACGCCGTCCAGTGCCTCCAGCCATTCGACGGTTTCTTGCGAATCGTCGTCCTGCTCGGCGGCGACGTACTTCATCACTTCGTTGGGTACAGCGGACATGCTCGTCTCCTGGGTCCTGAGTGTGAGATCGCGCTGCGTGCAGACGACCCGATTCCGGCGGCTGCGGCAAGCTCCCGGCGGATTGTAAAGAGGCTGGCCAGCCCCATGCAACTAAATTTTCGAGTTGTGAGATTGTTTCTCGCGATATGAAATAATGCTGCGCCGCACCCTTGCGGCCGCCCTTTCAGGCGACAAGTTTTGCTTTCAGTTCAATATTGCGACACCGCGTTTGGCCCGCAATCCCCTGAGCTACAATGCGTGCCATGTTGACCGATCGGCTATTCGCACGCTCGGCGCGAGCGTCCGGTGCGTCGGCCGACTCGCAGCCGTCCCGCTGGCACCACGGCCCGTGGTGGTCCAATTCCTATCTGTTGACGCCGCTGCTGTCGATCCTGGTGTTCCTGGTGGTGATGAGCCTGATTCTGTGGAGCCTCAACCGCCGCGAGCAGCAGCAGCAGGAAGACACCCTCTATCGCAACGTCGCCTGGGCCCAGCAGCAGATCCGCCTGTCGATGACGGGCGCCCAGGAGCAGCTGCAGGCGTTCGCGCGCGACGTCGCGCTCGGCCGCATCGACGAGCGCGGCTTCCAGGCCGCGGCCGGGGACGTGATGCAGGCGCACCCGGAAATCCTCTATCTGAACTGGTATGTGGCACCCGGCACCGCGCGCTGGCCCGACATGCAGCTGCCGACGCTCGGCCAGCGGCTCGCCCGGCCCAACGACGCGCAACTGGCCGAGATCGTGCGCGGCGCCTGGCGCGACGCGCACGAATCGCGCCGGCAGGCCTACTCGGCGCTCGCCTACGACGATTTCGGCAACGGCTTCGTGACGCTGCAGACCCCCGTCACACGCGACCGCGAGTACCTGGGCTCGATCGCCACGGTGTTCTCGGTGGAGGGCATCCTCAAGCACGACATCCCGCCCGAGCTGTCGGCGAAGTACAAGATTTCGATCACCGACGTCAACAACCGCGAGCTGGCCTCGACCTCCTCGCGCCCGCGGCTGCCGCGCGACGCCCATTACGACCTGCCGCTCGACCCGCCCGGCCAGGGCCTGACGGTGCGCGTCTATGCGTATCCGCAGATGACGAACCTGACGAACAACACGCTCGTCTGGCTCGTCGCGGGGCTGTCCTGCTTCGTGCTCTGGAGCCTCTGGAGCCTCTGGAAACACACGCGACAGCGCTTCGAGGCGCAGCAGGCGCTGTACGCGGAGGCGTTCTTTCGCCGCGCGATGGAAAATTCAGTGCTGATCGGCATGCGCGTGCTCGACATGCACGGCCGCATCACTCACGTGAACCCAGCGTTTTGCCGCATGACGGGCTGGGACGAGGAGGACCTGGTCGGCAAGGTCGCGCCGTTCCCCTACTGGCCGCGCGACGCCTACCCGGAGATGCAGCGCCAGCTCGACATGACGCTGCGCGGCAAGGCGCCGTCCTCGGGCTTCGAACTGCGAGTGCGCCGCAAGGACGCCTCGATGTTCCATGCGCGGCTCTACGTCTCGCCGCTGATCGACAGCTCGGGCCGCCAGACCGGCTGGATGTCGTCGATGACCGACATCACCGAGCCGAAACGCGCGCGCGAGGAGCTGGCCGCCGCGCACGAGCGCTTCACCACGGTGCTGGAAAGCCTCGACGCGGCCGTCTCGGTGCTGGCCGCCGACGAGGCCGAGCTGCTGTTCGCCAACCGCTACTACCGCCACCTGTTCGGGATTCGTCCCGACGGCCACCTGGAGCTGTCGGGCGGCGGCTTCGACTCGACCCAGGCCTCGTCGGACTCGATCGACATGGTCGACGCGTTCGCCGGGCTGCCCGCCACCGCGCTGACCGAGAGCACGGCCGACGCGCAGGAAGTCTACGTCGAGAGCATCCAGAAGTGGTTCGAGGTGCGCCGCCAATACATCCAGTGGGTCGACGGCCATTTGGCACAGATGCAGATCGCCACCGACATCACGACCCGCAAGAAGGCCCAGGAACTGGCACACCAGCAGGAAGAGAAGCTGCAGTTCACGAGCCGTCTGATGACGATGGGCGAAATGGCTTCGTCGATCGCGCACGAACTGAACCAGCCGCTCGCGGCCATCAACAACTACTGCTCGGGCACCGTCGCGCTCGTCAAGAGCGGGCGCGGCACCGCCGAGACGCTGCTGCCGGCGCTCGAAAAAACCGCCCAGCAGGCGCTGCGCGCCGGCATGATCGTCAAGCGCATCCGTGAGTTCGTGAAGCGCAGCGAGCCCAAGCGGCAGGCCGCGCGCGTGGCCGACATCATCGCCGACGCGGTCGGACTCGCCGAAATCGAGGCTCGCAAGCGGCGCATCCGGATCGTCACCGAAATCCGCGCCAGAATGCCTATCATCTATGTGGACCCGGTGCTGATCGAGCAGGTCCTGATGAACCTGATGAAGAATGCCGCCGAGGCGATGGGCGACGTGAAGGACCCGCAGGCCGACGGACTGATCCGCGTGGTGGCCGACCTCGAGGCCGGCTTCGTCGACATCCGCGTGATCGACCAGGGCCCGGGCGTCGACGAGGCCAGCGCCGAGCGTCTGTTCGAACCGTTCTACAGCACCAAGTCCGACGGCATGGGCATGGGGCTTAATATCTGTCGATCGATCATCGAGTCGCACCGCGGGCGGCTCTGGGTCGTCAACAACATCGAGGCGGACGGCCGCGTCTCCGGCGCGACGTTCCATTGCAGCCTGCCCATCGGGGCACCCGAGAACCACGGCCGCGGCGGCGTGGCATCACACACTGTTACGGGAGAGATATGAATAGCCCTGTCACCACCCCTCAGGAAACCGTCTTTGTCGTCGACGATGACGAGGCCGTGCGCGATTCGCTGCGCTGGCTGCTGGAGGCGAACGGCTATCGCGTGCAATGCTTCTCGAGCGCGGAACAGTTTCTCGACGCGTACCAGCCGGCCCAGCAGGCCGGCCAGATCGCGTGCCTGATCCTCGACGTGCGAATGTCGGGGATGAGCGGGCTCGAGCTGCAGGAGCGCCTGATCGCCGACAACGCCGCGCTGCCGATCATCTTCGTGACGGGCCACGGCGACGTGCCGATGGCGGTCTCGACGATGAAGAAGGGCGCGATGGACTTCATCGAGAAGCCGTTCGACGAAGCCGAGCTGCGCAGCCTGGTCGAGCGCATGCTCAACAAGGCGCGCAGCGAGAGCAAGACCGTGCAGGAGCAGCGCGCCGCGAGCGAGCGGCTCTCGAAGCTGACCGCGCGCGAGCAGCAGGTGCTCGAACGGATCATCGCCGGCCGCCTCAACAAGCAGATCGCCGACGACCTCGGCATCAGCATCAAGACCGTCGAGGCGCACCGCGCGAACATCATGGAAAAGCTCAACGTCAACACGGTCGCCGACCTGCTGCGCCTGGCGCTGTCCAAGAAGCCGGCGTAAGCCGGCGCCTGCCCGCTTGATCGGGCATGTCGCGTGCGGCCGGCCCGTCCGGCGCGCCGCGGCATCGGCGCGTGCGCGCGCTGCCGCGTGGCTAGCCGAGCGACGCGAACGAAACCGGTCCCGGCGCCATGGCTACCCTCTTGGGCCGGCATCGGCCGAGGCCGGCGCGGGCGGCGCCGGCGTGACGCGCCGCACGGCATCGATGTCGGATGCCGACAAGCGATGGGTATAATTCCGTGCTTTGTTGCGGCGGTGTTCCGCCCACCGCCCGCGCCGGCCTCCCCCATTCGGATCGAATCCCACCATGACAGCCACCCTGATCGACGGCAACGCCCTTTCGAAGACCCTGCGCGCGCAAGCCGCCGAACGCGCCGCGGCGCTCACCGCGCGCGGCCATCGTCCCGGCCTCGCGGTCGTGCTGGTCGGCGACAACGCGGCCAGCGAGGTCTACGTGCGCAACAAGATCAAGGCCTGCGAGGACCACGGCTTCTTCTCGCTCAAGGACGCCTACCCGGCGACGCTGTCGGAGGCCGATCTGCTCGCGCGCATCGGCGAACTGAACCGCGACCCGCGGATCCACGGCATCCTCGTGCAACTGCCGCTGCCGCCGCACATCGACAGCCACAAGGTGATCGAGGCGATCGCTCCCGAGAAGGACGTGGACGGCTTTCACGTCGCGAACGCCGGCGCGCTGATGACGGGCAAGCCGCTGTTCCGCCCCTGCACGCCCTACGGCGTGATGAAGATGTTCGAGGCGCACGGTATCGAGCTGGCCGGCGCGAACGCGGTGGTGATCGGCCGCTCGAACATCGTCGGCAAGCCGATGGCGATGCTGCTGCTCGAGGCCGGCGCGACGGTCACGATCTGCCATAGCAGGACGCGCGATCTGGCCGCCCACACGCGCAACGCCGACGTGGTGGTGGCCGCGGTCGGCAAGCGCAACGTGCTGACGGCCGAGATGGTCAAGCCCGGCGCGACCGTGATCGACGTCGGCATGAACCGCAACGACGAAGGCAAGCTGTGCGGCGACATCGATTTCGACGCGATCCGCGAGGTGGCCGGCTTCGTCACGCCGGTGCCGGGCGGCGTCGGCCCGATGACGATCACGATGCTGCTGATCAACACCATCGAGGCCGCCGAGCGCGCGGCCGGCGCGGCGGCCTGAGCCCGGCCGCGCGGGCCCGGTCGCGGCCTCGCCGCGCCAGGCGCGCCCGGCCCGCGCCGGCTTCCCCGCTCGGTCCCCCTACCGTTTTTCCATCCCGCCAGGCAGGCTGCCCGGGCCGCATCAATCGCGTCGTTAGTAACTTCCGATTGGAAACCGGCCGGCCCGCCCCAATAATGTCGTCATGCGGCGGTAGCGCCGCCGCGTCCGTTCATCGCAATCCGACCCCGCAGGGAGCCCCATGTCCGTCAGCGCCAACGCCAATCCGCTTCTCGATTTCTCCGGCCTGCCCCGCTTCGCGGAAATCCGTCCCGAGCACGTGACGCCCGCCCTCGATACGCTGCTCGAGCAGGCCGAGGATGCCGTGGCGCGCGCCGCCGATCCGGCCACGCCCGCCACCTGGGCCGACGTGGTCGAGACGGTCGAGCGCGTGACCGAGCCGCTCGGCCGCGCCTGGGGCGTGGTCGGCCACCTGAACGCGGTGGCCGATACGCCCGAGCTGCGCGCCGCCTACGGCGAGAACCTGCCGCGCGTGACCGAGTTCTGGTCGAGCGTGGGGCAAAACCTTGCGCTCTACGAGAAGTACAAGGCGATCGCAGCCGGCGCCGAATACGCCACGCTCTCGGCCGAGCGCCGCAAGATCCTCGACAACTCGCTGCGCGACTTCCGCCTGTCGGGCGCCGAGCTGCCGGAAGACCGCAAGCCGCGCTTCGCCGAGTTGCAGGAGCAGCAGGCGGCGCTGTCGAAGGCGTTTTCGGATCATGTGCTCGACGCCACCAACGGCTACGCGTACTACGCGCAGACCGAGGACGAGCTGCGCGGCCTGCCCGACGACGCGATCGCGGCCGCGCGCGAGGCCGCCCAGCGCGAGGACAAGGCCGGCTGGAAGTTCACGCTGCACTTCCCGTCCTACTTCCCGGTGCTGCAGTACGCCGAGAACCGCGCGATGCGCGAGACGCTCTACCGCGCCTACGTGACGCGCGCCTCCGAGCTGGGCCCGCAGTACGGCGGCGGCAAGGCCGAATGGGACAACACGAAGATCGTCGCCGACACGCTGGCGCTGCGCCGCGAGGAAGCGCAGATGCTCGGCTACGCCAACTTCGCCGAGGTCTCGCTCGCACCGAAGATGGCCGAATCGCCGGCCCAGGTCATCGCCTTCCTCGAGGATCTCGCGGTGCGCGCGCGCCCGCATGCCGAGCGCGACTGGGACGAATTGCGCGCGTTCGCGGCCGACACGCTCGGCCTGCGCGAGCTGGCGCCGTGGGACGTGGCCTATGCCGCCGAGAAGCTGCGCCAGCAGCGCTACGCGTTCTCGGAAAACGAGGTGAAGCAGTATTTCCCCGAGCCGGCCGTGCTGAAGGGCCTGTTCACCGTCACCGAGACGCTGTTCGGCGTGAAGATCCGCCGCGACGAGGCGCCGGTCTGGCATCCGGACGTGCGCTTCTTCCGGGTCGAGAACCCGGACGGCACGCTGGTCGCGCAGTTCTATCTCGACCTCTACGCGCGCGAGGGCAAGCGCGGCGGCGCCTGGATGGACGACGCACGCTCGCGCGCGAAGCGCGGCACGCTGGTGCAGACGCCGGTGGCCTACCTGACCTGCAACTTCTCCGCGCCCGTCGGCGGCAAGCCGGCCTGCTTCACCCACGACGAGGTGATCACGCTGTTCCACGAGTTCGGCCACGGACTGCACCACATGCTCACGCGCGTCGAGGAACTCGGCGTGTCGGGCATCAACGGCGTGGAGTGGGACGCCGTGGAGCTGCCGTCACAGTTCATGGAGAACTTCTGCTGGGAATGGGACGTGCTGCCGTCGATGTCGTCGCATGTCGAGACGGGCGCCTCGCTGCCGCGCGAACTGTTCGACAAGATGCTGGCCGCGAAGAACTTCCAGAGCGGGCTCGGCACGCTGCGCCAGATCGTGTTCTCGATGTACGACATGCTGCTGCACGTCGATTTCGATCCGGCCGGCGCGCAGAACGCCGTCGAGTTCGCGCGCGAGATCAACGAGCGCTTCCACGTGATCCCGCAGGCGCCGTTCTCGCGCTGGCCGAACACGTTCAGCCACATCTTCGCGGGCGGCTACGCGGCCGGCTACTACAGCTACAAGTGGGCCGAGGTGCTGTCGGCCGACGCCTACGCGGCCTTCGAGGAAGCGGCCAAGGCCGGCGGCACGGTGCTCGACGCCGCCACCGGCACGCGCTACCGCCGCGAGATCCTCGAGGTCGGCGGCAGCCGGCCCGCGATGGACTCGTTCAAGGCGTTCCGCGGCCGCGAGCCGGAAATCGACGCGCTGCTGCGCCACAACGGCATGACGGCCGCCGCGCACTGAGGCCGAGTCCGGGCAGCCGTGCCGCCTGATTCGCCGGGCGGGCGCGGGCTGCCGGCCCGCCGCGCCTCGCTGTACCGAACGGCGCCCGGTCATACGGGCGCCGTTCTTTCATGCCGAGCCGGGTTCGGCGGGGCCGTCGTTCTCGCGCGCTTGGTCGCCTGCATCGGCAACGTCGCCGGCAAGGCTCGCCGGCGCATCTGCTGGGTTGCTCTGGTCGGCCGCGTCGACCACGGCGTCAATGACGCCCGCCCCCGCCTCGCCCTCCCGTTCGTGCGCGTCCGCTTCGTCGTCGAACAACGCGATCTGGCCGTGGCGCTCGGCCGTGTCCTCGTCGACGCGCACGCCCACGCCGAGCAGCCGCACCGCCTGCGGCCGCCGTGCGAGCCCCTTGCCCAGCAGCGCGATGGCGGTCTGCACGTCGGTCGCGTCGGCCACGCATTCCACCGTGGTGCGCTGGAAATCGGCAAAGCGGATCTTCACGTAGAGCTTGCGGACCAGCCGGCGCGCGCCGGCGCGCTCGATGCGCGCGTCGAGCTGCGGCACCAGCCGGCGCATTTCCGCGGCGCACTGTTCGAGCGTGGTGAGATCGTGGACATAGGTGGTCTCGACGCTGACCGACTTGCGCTCGCGGTCGGCGCGCACGCGGCGCTCGTCGATGCCGTGCGACAACTCGTGCAGGCGCCGGCCGAACGCGCCGAACTCGCGATGCAGGTCGAACAGCGACCATTCGCGCAGTTGCGCGCAGGTCTCGATGCCGAGCCGCTCGAGCCGCCCCGCGGTGACGCGGCCGACGCCGAACAGCTTGCGCACCGGCAGCGCCGCCACGAACGCGTCCACCTCGTGCGGCCGCACCACGAACAGGCCGTCGGGCTTGTTCCAGTCGGAAGCGATCTTGGCGACGAACTTGTTCGGCGCGACCCCGGCCGAGACCGTCACGCCCACCGTGTCGCGCACGCGCGCGCGGATCTCGCGCGCGATCAGCGTCGCGCTGCCCTGGCAGCGCCCGGTGCGGCTCACGTCGAGGTAGGCCTCGTCGAGCGAGAGCGGCTCGACCTCGGCCGTGTAGTCGCGATAGATCTCCATGATCGCGCGCGAGGCGATCCGGTACTTGTCCATCGACGGCGGCAGGATCAGCAGGTCCGGGCACTTGCGCATCGCCAGCGCCGACGACATCGCCGAATGCACGCCGTAGCGCCGCGCCTCGTAGTTGCAGGTGGCGATCACGCCGCGCCGGTCGGGCCGGCCGCCCACCGCGAGCGGACGGCCGCGCAGCGAGGGGTCGTCGCGCATCTCGACCGACGCGTAGAAGCAGTCGCAGTCGAGATGAATGATCTTGCGCACGAACGCGTGCGCGCCGGCCGCGGCAAGGGCCGGCGCGACGGAATCCGGAGCGGGCGCGGGGGAACTCACGGTGTCGGGGCGGGGCAAAACAGCATTATCACGTGAAAGCGCGCGCGGACCTGACCGAAGGTTGCAGACGCGAAATTTTTCCCGGCGCCGCCGGCGCGGGCGCAAAGGCGCCCCGCTTACGCAGACGAACAGGCGCCGCGGATAATCAACCGCAGCAAATGGCGATCGGGATTTACCCGCCATTCGAATTCAAAATCGAACCCTTATTTAATTCGTTCAATATTGCAGATTAGACGTCTGACCAGGCGTTTATCCACGCATTATTTACTCAATTATCTTGATTTGTCGGGACAGCTTTATTTCATAATCGAAAAATCGGGACGAA
The DNA here is from genome assembly GCF_000960995.1 of Burkholderia glumae LMG 2196 = ATCC 33617. Classification (NCBI taxonomy): domain Bacteria; kingdom Pseudomonadati; phylum Pseudomonadota; class Betaproteobacteria; order Burkholderiales; family Burkholderiaceae; genus Burkholderia; species Burkholderia glumae. The sequence continues at coordinate 3,566,419 of NZ_CP009435.1, forward strand.
AAGTAAGCAATCGAAGAAATTTTTCAAGCAAAGGCTTGCCGTGCCCGAAATGGCTGCTTATTCTCTATCGGGCTGCCACGAGCCGCCGCTCACGCCACAGTCCGCAGTGATTGCGTCGAACGTTTCGGATTCACCGGCGGGCGCGCATCACACGCTGCCGCATCGAGATTCGACCGGATACGGATGAATTCATGCTGAATTACGATTTCGCTCACTGGATCGCTTTTTTGTCGATGGCGATTCTGCTCAATATCTCTCCCGGCCCGGATATCGCGTTCATTCTCGGCAATACGCTGAAGAGCGGCCGGCGCCACGGTTTCGCCGCGATGCTGGGGATCTGGGTGGGCGCGCTGTTCCACGTGTCGTGCGCGGCGATCGGGCTGTCGGCGATCCTCTACACGTCGGCCACCATGTTCCTGATCGTCAAGTGGGTGGGCGTGGCCTACCTGACCTGGCTCGGCATCCAGGCACTGCTGTCGAAGGCCGGCGCGTTCCATATCAACGAGCCGGCCAGGTCGCGCACCATCTCGGAAGTGTTTTTCCAGGGTGCCTTCATCGACATCCTCAACCCGAAGGTCGCGATCTTCTTCCTCGCGCTGCTGCCGCAGTTCGTGGTGGACGGCGCCGGCCCGGTGCCGCTGCAGCTTGCCGTCCACGGCATCATGATCATCGCGGTGGCGGCGCTGGTGGAGCCGCCGCTGATCCTGCTCGGCGACCGGCTCGCCGCCCGGATTCGCGCCAATCAAAAGGCCGCGACCTGGATCGATCGCACGCTCGGTGTTTTCTTTCTCGGGCTCGCCACCAAACTGGCGGTATTCCGGCAGTAATTCGCGGCAATTGAATCGGGCGGCCCATGGCGATTCAGGCCGCCGTCCCGCTTCAAAATAAAAACACCCTCAAACCACCCGATCACGCGTGCCGCATTGCGGCACATGATGACGCGCGCCTGCGGCACGGTGCTTCGACTTACCGGCGACACGCCACGACATTCACGCGGCGCGGATGATTTGATCGCGCGCCGGAATTCTTCAAGGCAATTTCGATGACGACGATCGTATTGGCAGGCGGTGGTTTATCGAGCTGGTATGTGGTGGGACGGCTGATCGAACTCGACCAGCCCGTCGAAGTGTGGTTTGCGGACGCGGACCAGTGCGACGAAGCGCTGGCCGAGCCATTCGTGCGCTATCTGGAGCAAAACCGGATTCCGTTCGCGCGGCAGGACATTCGCGCCGAACTGGCGGCGACGCGCGCGCTTTCCTCGCGCAGGCGCATCCGGTGATCTGGATGACCGGCCTGCCCGGCGCCGGCAAGAGCACCATCGCGAAGGCGCTGCATGAAGCACTGAAGGCGCGCGGCGTGCGCACCATCATCCTCGACGGCGACACGCTGCGCGGCGGCCTCTGCTCGGACCTCGGCTTCAGCGCCGCCGACCGCAACGAGAACATCCGCCGCTTCGCGCACGTCGCGGCGCTGTTCCGCCAGGAGAGCTACGTGGTGATCGTGGCGACGATCTCGCCGCTGCAGGCGCACCGCGACCTCGCGCGCGGCATCGTCGGCGAGGGCTTCGTCGAGACCTTCATCGCCACGCCGCTCGACATCTGCCGCGAGCGCGATCCGAAGGGCATGTACGCGAAGGCGATGCAAGGCAAGCTCGCGCAGTTCACGGGCGTGTCCGATACCTACGAGCAGCCCGGTGCGGCCGACGTCACGGTCGACACCTCGCAAGAGGAGGTGGCTGCCTCGGTCGAGCGCATCGCCGGACAGCTGCGCCGGCAGCGTCGGACCGCGGTGGCCTGAGCAGCCGCGCCGCGTCGCTACGCGGCGGCGCGGCCACCACCCCCGGCATGGTCCGCCCGCGGCATCCGTACTGGTTGTTCCGGGCCGCAACCGTACCGCCGCCAGGTGCGTGCGCGGGCCAATACTCGGCAGCCCGACACCCCAGCGCACGAGGCGCGCAAATGAAGACGATCGGCCTGATCGGCGGGATGAGCTGGGAATCGTCGGCGGAATACTACTGGCTGATCGACCGGCATTCGAAAGCGCTGCACGGCGGCCACCACAACGCGAAGAGCGTGCTGATGACAGTCGACTTCGCCGAGATCGAGGCGCTGCAAAGCGCGCACGACTGGCCCGCGCTCGGCGCCTGCATGGCCGACGCGGCGCGCCGGCTGGAGGCGGCCGGCGCCGATTTCGTGGTGCTCGACACCAACACCATGCACCGCGTGGCCGACTCGATCGCGGCGGCCGTGACGCTGCCGTTCCTGCACGTCGCAGACCTGGCCGGCGCGGAGCTACTGTTGTCGCCGGCGTTGGCGACGAACAGGCGCGTGCCGCCGGGCGAGACGATCACGCTGTTGTTGCTGGTCAGCGCCTCGGCCGCAACAATGTTGCCCATGAAGTAGTTCACGCCGTTGGTGCCGCAGACGCGCGTCGCGACGCTCGGCTTCGCCGTCGGCGTACCGTCCGCATCCGAATGAAATGCAGCACCGCGTTCTGCGGGTCCTTGGTCTGCGCGAACAGCTGCGCGGTCTTGGCGGCCGCGGGCGGCGTGACCGGCGCGGTGGGCACGGTCGGCGTGGTGGGGCCGGCACGTCGTCGCCGCCGCCGCAGGCCGCCAGAACCGCTGCCATCATCAATGCCGTCACCAGCTTGAGCTTCATCCGTTTCACCTCTTCGTCAGTATTCGAATGGCCGCTTGCACGCCGGCGCGATGGCACGGACAGCGGGCGGTTCAGGCGCGACCGCGATGGCCTCGCTTCGATCGCGCGCCACTCGATTCGGCACCGCCGCGACTTCGGCTACAGCTCCTTGCCGAAAATTATTTCGCGCCGCGAAAGACAATGCCCGTGGTCCCTCGCGAGACCACGGGCATTGTGGTGAGACGGCACACGGCGCGACAAGCGCGCCGCGGATTCGACGGCGCGCCGCTTACTTGGACATCGCGTCCGAAGCCGAATGCGACATGCCCATCGCGTCGTGCTTCTTCATCTTGCTGCCCTTGCCCATCGAGTCGTGCTTCATCGCGCCCTTGCTCATCGAGTCGTGCGACATGCCATCCTTGCTCATCGAGTCATGCGACATCGCATCGTTGCCCATCGCACCGCTTGCCTGCGTGAACGCCGCCGACGCGCCAAGACCGAGCGTTGCCACCATGACCGCCGTGATCAGTTGCTTCATGAGATTTCTCCTTGCCGGGTAAAAAAAGATCCGGGGGAACCGGATCGGTTCGCGGTTCGTATCGCGCAGCCGTCAGGCTCCGCCGAACCAGTTGTAGCCCTGATCGACCCAATAGCCGCCGGGGTAAACATTCGTCACGAAAATTTCGACGATGTGTTTCGGGTTCTTGTAGCCGAGCTTGGTGGGAATCCTCAGCTTCATCGGATAGCCGTATTTCGCCGGCAGCCGCTGGCCGTCGTAATCGAACGCGAGCAGCGTCTGCGGATGCAGCGCGGTGGCCATGTCGATGCTCTCATAGTAGTCGTCCGCGCAGCGCACGCCCACGTATTTCGCGCTCGTGTCGGCACCCACGCGCCGCAGGAAATCGGCGAACGGCGTGCCGCCCCAGCGGCCGATCGCGCTCCAGCCTTCCACGCAGATGTGCCGCGTGATCTGTTCGGCGTGCGGCAGCGCGTAGAGTTCGGGCAGGGTCCAGACGCGCTGGCCCGTCACGAGGCCGCCGAGCCTGAGCCGGAAGTCCGCGCCGTCGACCTCCGGCACCTCGTCGATGCCGTAGAACGCGTTGAACGGGAACGGCCGCGTGATCTGCGCCTCGCGATAGGTGGGCGCGAGCGCATGCGGATCGAACAGCGCGGCCTGCACGCGATCGTTCAGGCGCGACACGGCGCTCAGGAAGCCGTCGACCGAGGCATCGTCGGTGAGCGTGCAGCCGGTCAGCATCGACAAGCCGCCGAGCGTGATCAGGCGCTTGCCGAACAGCCGGCGCGAGGGCATCGCGAGTTCGCGGCGCGCGTCGGCCAATACGATGTCGCGTTCGGCGCGCGTCAGCGCTTGACTCGTTTTTTTCATCTGCATTCCTCGATTTCTCTCGGCATGTCGCCGGATCGCTCCAGCGGCTCGGCGGCTCAGTGTCCACGCAGCATCGTCAGCAGCGAACGCGGCACCAACGCGACCATCGCGACATGCACCACCAAGAACGCGGCCATCACGGCCATCGCGCAGAAATGCACGACGCGGGCGTTGTCGTAGCCGCCGAACAGGTCGCGCAGCAGCGGAAACTGCACCGACTTCCAGATCGCCAGCCCCGACAGCACCAGCACGATCAGGTCGAGCACGACCGCCAGGTAGGCGAACTTCTGCACCGCGTTGTAGTGGCGCGGATCGTCGTGCGAGAGCCGCCCGCGCAGCGCCGCGCGCAGGTCATGCAGCACGGCGCGCGGCGACAGCGGCAGGAAGCGCGCCGGAAAGCGCCGGCTCACGAGGTTCGCCGCCAGATAGAAGATGCCGTTGAGCATCAGCAGCCACATCGCGGCGAAGTGCCATTGCAGCGCGCCGCCGAGCCAGCCGCCGAGCGTCCACGAGGGCGGAAACGTCAGGCCCGGGAACACCGGCGAGGCGTCGTAGATGCGCCAGCCGGACAGCATCATCAGCAACGCGGCCAGCGCGTTGAGCCAGTGCGAGACGCGCAGCCAGACCGGATGGACCGGTCCCGCCGCTGCCGGCCCGCGAGCCTCAGCCGGCCGAATCGAGGAGAGTGTCATGTCGAGTACCACGCGAAATCCGTTCACCGCCATCCATTGCCGGCGCGCGCCGGCCAAGATCGCGCCGCGCCGGGTGCCGGACGGCACGCTCGGCCGCCGGTCACAACCATCAATTCGACGGGCCGGCCGCGCCGGTTACAGCGGCGATCAAATAAATATCGAAGGGAACGGGTCATGCGACGCGCAGGCGCGGCGCGGACGCGGCGCAAGGCCGGGGGAGACGGCACCGATTCGAGGCGAGCAGGTGGCACGCTTGCGACGAAAAATACCTTCGGCTATTCTAAAACACCTGTTCTAAAACCTTTGTTCGTAAACTCGAGCCGTCGCACCCAGGCGCGCGGTCCGCGCCGCTCAAGGTCGATGCCAGCCCGGCGGCGGCGCCGTTGCGCACCGCCATCACAGGACACCCCTTGTACGCAGCGGAAGACCGCCTGAAAACGCTGTTCGTCAGCGGACTCGATGGCGATGCCAAGGCCTATCACGGCTTTCTGCAGGAGCTGACCCGTCACTTGCGCGGCTACCTGCGCAAGCGCATTCCGCAGCTGCACGACGACGTCGAGGATCTCGTCCAGGAGATCCTGCTCGCGGTCCACCACGCGCGGCACACCTATCGCACCGACGAGCCGCTGACCGCCTGGGTCCACGCGATCGCGCGCTACAAGCTGATGGACTTGTTCCGCTCGCGGTTCCGCCGCCAGGCGCTCGACGTGCCGTTCGACGACGATCACGAAGCCCTGTTCACCGCCCCCGACGACGAGCCCGCCCAGGCGCGCCGCGACATCGGCAAGCTGCTCGCGCATCTGCCTGACAAGCAGCGGCTGCCGATCCTGCACGTGAAGCTCCAGGGGCTGTCGGTAACGGAGACGGCCGCGCTGACCGGCCTCTCGGAATCGGCCGTGAAGGTCGGCGTGCATCGTGGGCTGAAGGCGCTGGCCGCGCGGATCCGGGGCGAACGATGAAAACCGGGGAAGGGATCGGCCGGCGTACTGCTGGGGCAGGCCTGCTGCGCGGGTAGCGCGACCGCGGCAGGCTCAGGCCACCCTGCGTCGCACACGCGGCCTGGCCGGCGGCAACGCGGCGCCGATCACCGCGAGCGCGGGGCGCACGGCGCCTTCCAGCAGCGCACGCTGCGGCCGCACGCGCGCCAGCACGCGCAGCCCTATCAGCATCGTGAACAGCATCTTCGCGACGTCCCCGGCGACGAGTCCGGCCGGAATCGTGCCGTCGGCCTGCCCGGCCTTCACGCAGCGCAGGAAGAAAGACTCGATGTCCTTCAGAGTGGTTTCGAGCGCGTCGCGAAACCCGTAGTCGTGCCGCGCCAGCTCCATCGAGGCGTTGACGATCAGGCAGCCGCGCCGCTGCGGGTCGTGCACGCTCAGGCGGATGATTTCGCCGAACAACGCGGCTATCGCATCGCGCGGCGGCAATTGCGTCTCGAAGCGATGCTCGCGCTCACGAAAACCGCGGGCAACGTAGCGCTCGAAGGCCCGCTCGTAGAGCGCGCGCTTGTCGCCGAACGCGTTGTAGACGCTCGCGCCCGTCATACCCATCATCGCGGCCAGCTCGCGCACCGAAGTGGATTCGTAACCATGCGACCAGAACTGCGCGATTGCGGCGTCGAGCGCGGCGTCCTCGTCGAATTCGCGTGGGCGGGCCATCGCTTGATTCCTCCGTGGATTCGTCCCGGCGGCAAGCCTGCGCCGGACATCGCATTTTAGTGCAATCGTTCTGGAATGCCCGCGCCGCGCCGAGCGCGCTCCCTGCCGCGTGCCGCGGCCGCTCGCGATCCGGAGCGCTTCCCGATGCCCGCATCCACGACCTCGCCCCCCCGCAACGGCTCGCCGCGCTCGGCGTCACGCTGCCCGCCCCGCTGCGTCCGGCTCGTTCGAGCATGGCGAGCCGGTGATCGGCCTGCTCGCTGCCGCCCTGTCGCGCGGCTCGACCGGCAGAGGCGCCTAGTCTGCCTCGAAAGGGGCTGCGGGCTTGGCCACCTGCCGCGCTGCACGCGGCCGATTCTCGCGGCAGGCGCCGGGGCGCCGCTCACCGCGCATCCGCAGGTCGCCAGCGGCGCGCGGCCCGACAAGATGGCAAGGTAATCGAAGGGGGGGGGGCAATACGTGACGTGCGATGCGCGCAGGGCTTGCGACCGGCGCGCCGGAAAACAAAAAACCCGGCATCGGGCCGGGTTTCTGTCGAACGAATCGCGCAAGGTCTGGGCGCGGCACAGGTTCGTTGTGTTTGGTTGCGGGGGTAGGATTTGAACCTACGACCTTCGGGTTATGAGCCCGACGAGCTGCCAGACTGCTCCACCCCGCGTCAGAGAAATGCAAGTATATGGGTGTTGAGCATTCGTGTCAAACACAATCGCGCAAAACATTGCACGCGCGCGCCGCGGGCTGAGCCGATCCTCTGCGCTGGTACACTCCCCGTCGTGCCGCGCGGCCCGCGCCGCCGGCCTCGCCTCGGATCACCACGGACCCCCGCCTCCCGATGAAAATCGCCACCTGGAACGTCAACTCCCTGAACGTGCGCAAGCAGCACGTGCTCGACTGGCTCGCCTCGAGCCAAACCGATGTGCTGTGCCTGCAGGAACTGAAGCTGCCCGACGAAAAATTCCCGAAGGCCGACCTCGAGGCGGCCGGCTATCGCAGCTGGTTCACGGGCCAGAAGACCTACAACGGCGTGGCGATCCTGGTGCGCGACACACTTGGCGTGGACGAGACCGACGTGGTGAAGAACATCCCCGGCTTCGAGGACGCGCAGCAGCGCGTGATCGCGGCAACCGTCAACGGCGTGCGGATCGTCTCCGCCTATTTCCCGAACGGCCAGGCACCCGGCACCGACAAGTTCGCCTACAAGATGCAGTGGCTCGATGCGCTGCAAGCCTGGCTCAAGGACGAACTCGCGCGTCATCCGAAGCTCGCGCTGCTCGGCGACTACAACATCGCCCCCGAGGATCGCGACGTCCACGATCCGGCCAAGTGGGAGGGCCAGAATCTGGTGTCGCCGCAGGAGCGCGCGCACTTCGCGGCGCTGCTCGGGATGGGCCTGGTCGACGCGTTTCGCCGCTTCGAGCAGCCCGAGAAGACCTTTACGTGGTGGGACTACCGGATGCTCGGCTTCCGCCGCAACGCGGGGCTGCGGATCGACCACATCCTGCTGTCGCCGGCGCTGGCCACGACGCTGCGCGCCTGCGAGGTGGACCGCGAGCCGCGCGGCTGGGAACAGCCGTCCGATCACGCGCCCATCTTCGCGCTCGTCGAATGAGCCTGCCCGTGCGCAACACGCGCGCGGGCACCGTCACGCGCCGGTTCGGCCGCGCGCCGCGTCAGCCCTTGGCTGGGGCCGGCCCCAGATGGGTCCAGAGGAAGCCGAACTCGGCCGCGTCCGATTCGGCGCGTTCGAGGTCGTCGGCGCTGCCGTGGCCGCCGTCGGTGTTCTCCCAGTACCAGATCTGCTCATGACCGAGCGACTGCATGCGCGCGGCCATCTTGCGCGCATGGGCGGGATGGACGCGATCGTCGCGCGTCGAGGTGGTCAGCAGCAGCGGCGGGTAGACCACGTCCGCGCGCACGCGCTGGTACGGTGAATAGGCGGCCAGCGCCGCGCCCTGCAGCGGGTCGTCGGGATCGCCATACTCGTCGATCCAGGCCGCGCCCGCATGCAGCTTCGGATAGCGTCGCATGTCGAGCAGCGGCACCTGGCAGAGCACCGCGCCGAACAGCTCGGGCCGCTGCACCATGCAGGCGGCCACCAGCAGCCCGCCGTTGCTGCCGCCCTCGATGCCGAGCTGCGCGGCGGTGGTCACGCCGCTCGCGATCAGATCCTCGGCCACCGCGATGAAATCGTCGAACGAGCGCTGCCGGTGCTCGCGCTGCGCGTCGGTATGCCAGCGCGAGCCGAATTCGCCGCCGCCGCGGATGTGCGCGAACGCGGCCACGCCGCCGCGTTCGAGCCAGGCGATGCCGAGCGCGTCGCTATAGGCCGGCAGGTTGGGAATCGCAAAGCCGCCGTAACCCGACAGCAGGCAAGGCCGCGCCGTGCGCGCCGCCCCGTTGCCCGGCTCGAGCGCATCGCGCGGACCGATCAGCGTGTAGGGCACCGCGGTGCCGTCGCGCGAGCGCGCCGTGGCGCGCCGCACCACGAGCCCGGCCGAGTCGAACTGCACCGGCGGACGGTCGAGCAACACGCGGCGCGCGGCGGCATCGTCGGCCCGGTCCGCGAGATCGGCGAGCCAGCACTCTGGCGGATCGAGGAACGTGTCGGCGTCGACGAACACCTCGTCGCCGAGCGTCGATTCGACCGGCTCGAGATCGATCTCGGCCTCGTTCGGCCAGGCGAACGGCCGCGACTCCCAGCGCCAGCCGCCGCCGTCCTGCAGCACGGGCTGCCAGAGCAGCGTGCGGTTGCGCACGTCGTCGAGCCAGCTCGCGATCAGCAGCCCCTGCGTGTGGGTCCAGGTGCAGGCCGAGGTGGACGGCCCCGGCGCGAACAGCGTCGTAAACCCTCGCGCGCCGGCCAGGAACGCGTCCTCGCGGATTGCCAGCAGCGAGCCGCCGGCATGCCGCGTGCCCTCGCAATCCCAGTCGAGGCGCGGCTCCAATATCAGCCAGCCGCGCCAGAAGCCGACCACCACATGCGCGGGCACGTCGTAGCGCGCCCAGCTGCCGTCGGCGGCCAGCCGGTAAGTATGGACATCGAAGAAATCGACGCTGCGCCACGCGGTGTGGCGCTCGTCGATCGGATCGTAGCCGGCGCCGGCACTGATGTCGTCGGGCTCGCCGCGAAACACGACGGGCGCCTCGGCGAGCGCCGTGCCGCGTGTCCAGCGCCGCACTTCGTAGGGATAGCCGGCTTCGGTGACGGACGCCGCGTCGCGCTCCCAGCTGACGTAGACGGTGTCGCGATCGATCCAGTCGATGGTGTGGTTGCCGGGCGAGTCGATCGTGAAGCCGTCCGTCACGAAGCAGCGCCGCGTCAGGTCGAACTCGCGGATCACGACCGCATCGGCCCCGCCCGGCGACAGCGACAGCAGCGCGCGGTCGCCGTCGGGATAGAGGATCGCGTCGTGCTCGAACACCCAGGACTCGCGCTCGTGCGCGCCGAGCGCGTCGACGTCGAGCAGCACGTCCCAGTGCGGCTGGCCGGCGCGCCAGTCGTCCCAGCGCGTGCGGCGCCAGAGCCCCTTCGGATGCCGGTCGTCCTGCCAGAGATCGTAGGCCCACTCGCGCCAGCGTGCCGGAATCACCGGGCGCTCGCGCGGCAGGTAGGCCTGCGCGAGGCGCGCGACCAGCGCGCGATAGGCCTCGTCGTCGCGCAGCGCGGCATGCGTGCGCGCGTTCTGCGCCTCGACCCAGGCGCGGGCGCGCCGGCTGTCGAGCGATTCGAGGAACTTGAACGGATCCGGCCCGGCGGGCCAGTGAAGCGAATCGGACATCTCGGGTTCGGCTGGAAGGCAAACCCCGATTATGTCCGATCGTGCGGCAGGCGGTGAAAGCGCGGCGAAGGACGCCGCCGGGCCGCCGCCGAATGGGTGGTCGCATTGCGCCACGGGCGGCTGCGTTCGACCCCGAACGACGCGCCGGCCAGCCGCGGCCGGCGCGCGCTGCTCAAGGCTCCAGATGCAGTTCCTGAATCTTGCGCGTGATCGTGTTGCGGCCGATGCCGAGCCGCTCGGCCGCCTCGACCTTGCGCCCGCGCGTGAAATCGAGCGCCTCGCGGATCACGGCGGCCTCGAAGCGCCGCGCGAGTTCGTCCATCACGTCGGCCGAATTCTCGCGCAGCAGGCGCGCCACCTCGCTGCGCAAGCCCTGCTCCCAGGCCGGATTGCTCGACGCGGCGGGCGCGGCCGGCACCGGCACCGCGGCCGTCGCGCTGTTGGGCAGCGCGTCGGTGCTGGCGGCCACGGCCGCCGGCGTCACGCCCTCGCCGGGCGCGGCCTGGGCGGGACCGAGATCGGGCGGCAGGTCCTTGATCTCGACGGTCTGCGCCGGCGCCATCACGGTCAGCCAGTTCGCGAGGTTCTCGAGCTGGCGCACGTTGCCGGGGAACGGCAGCGCGCTGAGGTAGGCGAGCGCGTCGTCGGACACGCGCTTGGGCTCGACGCCGAGATCGCGCGCGCTCTTCTGCAGGAAATGCTTGGTCAGCAGCGGGATGTCCTCGCTGCGCTCGCGCAGCGGCGGCAGCCTGAGCCGGATCACGTTGAGGCGATGGTACAAGTCCTCGCGGAACAGGCCCTGGCGCACCCGCGATTCGAGGTTCTGGTGGGTCGCCGCGATCACGCGCACGTTGGCGCGCAGCGGATTGTGGCCGCCCACGCGGTAGAACTGCCCGTCCGACAGCACGCGCAGCAGGCGCGTCTGCAGATCGAACGGCATGTCGCCGATTTCGTCGAGGAACAGCGTGCCGTTCTCGGCCTGCTCGAAGCGGCCCTGGCGCGTGGTCTGCGCGCCCGTGAACGCGCCGCGCTCATGGCCGAACAGCTCGGACTCCAGCAGGTCCTTCGGGATCGCCGCGGTGTTCAGCGCGATGAACGGCCCGTTCGAGCGCGGGCTGTGACGGTGCAGCGCGCGCGCGACGAGCTCCTTGCCGGTGCCCGATTCGCCGGTGATCAGCACGGTCGCGGCCGAGTGGGAGAGCCGGCCGATGGCGCGGAACATGTCCTGCATCGCGGGCGCCTGGCCGAGCATCTCGGGCGCCTCGGTGAGCTTGTCGTCGTCGGGCACGCCGCCGCGCAGGCTTTCCTCCACCGCGCGCCGGATAAGCTCGATGGCCTTGTCGACGTCGAACGGCTTGGCCAGATATTCGAACGCGCCGCCCTGGAACGCGGCCACCGCGCTGTCGAGGTCGGAGAACGCGGTCATGATGATGACGGGCAGCCCCGGCAGGCGCTCGTGCATGGCCTGCAGCAGCTCGAGGCCCGAACCGCCCGGCATGCGGATGTCGGACACCAGCACCTGCGGCGATTCATGATCGAGCGCGGCCAGCGCGTCGCGCACGTTCGAAAAGCTCCGGGTCGCGAAGCTGTCGCGTGCGAGCGCCTTTTCAAGCACCCAGCGGATCGATTGGTCGTCGTCTACTATCCAGATCGGCTTCATAGGTCGGTCAGATGTCTCAGTGAGTCGCGGCGCCGCCGCTCAATGGTCGAGCGGCAGCAAAATCTGAAATTCGGTGCGGCCCGGACGGCTTTCCACCTCGATCGTGCCGTCGTGCTGCTGCACGAAGGTCTGCGCGAGCGTGAGGCCGAGGCCGCTGCCGTCCTCGCGCCCCGACACGAGCGGGTAGAAAATCCGATCGCGGATGTCCTCGGGAATGCCGGGACCGTTGTCGATCACGTGCAAGTCCAGTGCCAGCTTGAACAGTTTCTTGCCGATCGTGATCTTGCGCGCCACGCGCGTGCGCAGCTCGATGCGCGCGTCGCCCTGCGCGATCCGCTCGCGCAAGGCCTGTGCGGCGTTGCGCACGATGTTGAGCAGCGCCTGGATCAGCTGCTCCTTGTCGCCGCGCAGGTCCGGCACGCTGACGTCGTAGTCGCGCTCGATGGTGAGCCCGCGCGGGAATTCGGCGAGCATCACGGCGCGCACGCGCTCGCACACCTCATGGACGTTCACGTCGCCGACGATATGCGGATGCCGGTGCGGTTCGAGCAGCCGGTCGACCAGCGTCTGCAGCCGGTCCGATTCCTTGATGATTACCTGGGTGTATTCGCGCAGCTCGCCGCGCTCGCGCTCGCCGAGCTCGAACTCGAGCAGCTGCGCGGCGCCGCGGATCCCCCCCAGCGGGTTCTTGATCTCGTGCGCGAGATTGCGGATCAGGTGCTTGTTGACCGCGGTCAGGTCGTGGATCCGCTCCTCGCGGTCGGTGCGCGACTGCCGCTCGTTCTCGAACAGCTCGACCAGCACGTAGTCGGGCGCGTCCTCGAGGAAACCGACGATCGCATGCACGTGCAGCGCCTCGCGGCCGGGCCGCTCGAGCACGGTGTCGAGATGGGTGGCCTGGAAGCGCCCCTCGCCGATCGCGGTGATGGTGGTGGCCAGTTCGGTGGAATTCGGAAACAGGTCGCTCCACGGCATCTGCGCGAGCTGGCGGCGCGAGATGTCGAGCATCGACTCGGCCGACGGATTCGCGAATGCGATGCGCAGCGTGCGGCGGTCGAGCACCAGCACCACCGTGGGCAGTGCCTCGAGCCCCGCGAGCAGCCCCGAGCGGAGCAGCCGCTCATCGTCCGACAGCCGCTCCGGCTGCCCTGCCCTGGCCTTGATCAGATTCTTCAGAACCATCTTGCTTGGGAACCCGTTCCTTGCTGAAAAAACCCTGCAACGAAAAAGGGACGGCCGGAGGCCGTCCCCTTCGCATGTTCGCGGCTCACGGCAGCGCGCGGCTGCCGTGGGCCGGACGGCGGGGCGGCGCTTCGCTCGATGACGTGACGAAGCGCCATCGCCGCTTACAGCGAGTAGTACATCTCGAACTCGACCGGGTGCGTGGTCATGCGGAACTTCGCGAGTTCCTGTTCCTTCAGGCCCAGGTACGCGTCGATCATCGCATCGGTGAACACGCCGCCGCGCGTCAGGAACTCGCGGTCCTTGTCGAGCGCTTCGATCGCCTGGTCGAGGCCGGCGCACACGGTCGGGATCTTCGCATCCTCTTCCGGCGGCAGGTCGTACAGGTTCTTGTCGGCGGCCTCGCCCGGATGGATCTTGTTCTGGATGCCGTCCAGGCCGGCCATCAGCAGCGCCGAGAAGCACAGGTACGGGTTGGCCATCGGGTCCGGGAAGCGCGTCTCGATGCGGCGGCCCTTCGGGTTCGACACGTGCGGAATGCGGATCGACGCCGAGCGGTTGCGTGCCGAGTAGGCCAGCTTGACCGGTGCCTCGAAGTGCGGGACCAGACGCTTGTACGAGTTCGTGGTCGGGTTCGTGATCGCGTTCAGCGCGCGCGCATGCTTGATGATGCCGCCGATGTAGAACAGCGCCGTTTCCGACAGGCCCGCGTAGCCGTTGCCCGCGAACAGGTTCTGGCCGTCCTTCCAGATCGACTGGTGAACGTGCATGCCCGAGCCGTTGTCGCCCACCACCGGCTTGGGCATGAAGGTGGCCGTCTTGCCATACGAGTGCGCGACGTTGTGGACGATGTACTTGAGCCATTGCGTCCAGTCGGCGCGCTCGACCAGCGTCGAGAACTTCGTGCCGATTTCGTTCTGGCCCTGGCCCGCCACTTCGTGGTGATGCACTTCGACCGGGATGCCGATCTGCTCGAGCAGCAGGCACATCTCCGAACGCATGTCCTGGAACGTGTCGACCGGCGCGACCGGGAAGTAGCCGCCCTTGGTGCCCGGACGGTGGCCCGTGTTGCCGCCTTCGAATTCCTTGCCCGACGACCACGGGGCTTCCTCGGAATTGATCTTCACGAAGGTGCCCGACATGTCCGTGTTCCACTGGACCGAGTCGAAAATGAAGAATTCCGGCTCCGGACCGAAGAACGCCGTGTCGCCGATGCCGGTGCTCTTCAGGTAGGCTTCGGCGCGCTTGGCGAGCGAGCGCGGGTCGCGCTCATAGCCCTTGCCGTCGGCCGGCTCGACCACGTCGCAGGTCAGCACCAGCGTCGATTCCTCGTAGAACGGGTCGATGAACGCCGCCGCCGGATCCGGCATGAGCAGCATGTCCGACGCTTCGATCCCCTTCCAGCCGGCGATCGACGAACCATCGAACGCATGGCCGCTCTCGAACTTGTCTTCGTCAAAAGCCGACACCGGCACCGAGACGTGCTGTTCCTTGCCGCGCGTATCGGTGAAGCGGAAATCGACAAACTTGACGTCCTCGTCCTTCACGAGCTGCATGACGTCGGCGACGGTTTTACTCATAACCTCTTCTCCTGGATTGAACAATTCCGGCGGACTGGGACCGCCTCCGTTAAGCGGATTGCGCCGGCTTCCGCGCCTGAGCGCAGCGGTGGCCGACATGACCGCGACATTTAAAGCAGCTTCCATGCCACCGATGCGCCAAGTCGGCGCGACGCGCTGCAACCCGCGCCGCGACGGGGATGCCGCGCGCGCTTTCGGGGCTTCGCGCGTCCACGGCGGCACACCGCACGCACCAAATATAAGCAAAAATACGGCAAGCGCACCAAATCAATGCGAATCCCATGACGAAATGCCATTACGCACCATTTTGGTGATGCCGCGCGCCCTCGCCCGGCACGCTAGAATGCCGGTTCGATTCGCAACCGGAACGTCCGACATGACCACGCTCGACCAGCTCTACGCGCAAGCCGATCAACGCCGCGCCGATGCCAAGCTCGCCTATGCCGGCGCGCTGCTGCCCGACGAAGCCTTCGCCTTGCTGCAGTTGGACCCCGCGGCGCGGCTGGTGGACGTGCGCACGCGCGCCGAGCTCGACTGGGTCGGCCGTCCGCTGGTGGGCGACAGCCAGTATGTCCACGTCGAATGGACGCGCTACCCGGGCGGCGTGCCGAACCCCGACTTCATCGAGCAGCTGAAGGCTCAGGCGCTGGCCGGCACCCCCATCGTATTCCTGTGCCGCAGTGCGGCGCGCTCGAAGCTGGCGGCCGTGGCTGCCGCACAGGCCGGCTTCACGAAGGCGTTCGACATCCTGGAAGGCTTCGAGGGAGCCAAGGACGAGCACGGACATCGCAAGACCGTGGAAGGCTGGTGCCATCGCCAGCTGCCCTGGATCGGCGCTTGAACCTTGCCTGCCATCGTCCGGCCGGGCGATGACACACCGATGACGGGCCGCGCCGCGCGGCCCGCGTCGTTTCCCGCCGGCCGAGCGGCTGGCGCGGCGCGTGCGCGCCCGCTCAGCGGGAAGCCGCCTCGGGTTCGACGATGTCGCCGCCGAGCTGATGGACGCCCTCGCGCAGCTTCACGAACGCGGCGGCCACGGCCTCCGGCTCGCCCTTCACGCCGAGGTCGATATGACGCCGCGCGTAGATGCCGCCGCGCTCGGCATCGCCCACGCTCGGCAGGCTGAACACGCGCACGCCGGCGAAATCGCGCTCGATCTGCTCCATCAGCGGGGTGAGCGTCGACTCCGGCAGCTCGAACACCAGCACCGAACGCTCGGCGAACGGCGTGGCGTGATGCAGGTGCGCGTACTGGGTATCGAGCACCCACTCCATCATCGGCCAGGCCATCACCGGGAAGCCCGGCACGAAGTGGACGTTGCGGCACGAAAAGCCGGGGATCTTGTTGTAGCCGTTCGGAATCAGCGTCGCGCCGGCCGGGAACGTGCCCATCTCGAAGCGGTGACGGTTCTCGGGCGAATCGAAATCGATCGGCACCGAGGCGTCGCCATGCATCTCGCGAATCCGCTCCGAGATCAGTTGCTTCGCCTGCGGATGCAGTTCGAGCGGCACGCCGAGCGCCGCCGCCGCGCACTGGCGCGTGTGGTCGTCGGGCGTGGCGCCGATGCCGCCCGTCGAGAACACGATGTCGCCGGCCGCGAACGCACGCTTGAGCGCGGCCGTGATGCGCTCGCGCGAGTCGCCCACGTACTCGGCCCAGTCGAGCGCGAGGCCGCGCGCGCCGAGCAGCTCGATGAGCTTGGCGAGGTGCTTGTCCTGGCGGCGACCGGAGAGGATTTCGTCGCCGATGATGATGATGCCGATACTCATTCGTGCCTCGTCGGAACTAGGAGATGCGCGACGGCGGCCGCGCGCAGGTCCTGCAGCGCCTGCAGGCAATAGAAACCGAACCACAGCGCCGAAAACACGAGGATGAACGCATAGACCCAGATCATCGCCGCCGCGACGAACGGGAACAGCACCATCATCCAGATCGACGATACCCAGACGAACGTCGGCACCGTGCCGAGCAGCCCGCTCGCGATGCCGATGCCGATCAGCGGCCAGCGGTGGCGGCGCACCAGCGAGCGCCGCTCGTCGGCGCTCGCGTGCAGCGCGAGCGCGTCGTAGGTCATCACGCGGTAGGTGAGCCAGCCCCAGATCAGCGGCGGCAGCAGCGCGAAGAAAGGCGGGATCAGCCACAGCGGCAGCGTGAGCACCAGCAGCACGATGCTGGCGAGCGCGGCCCACAGCGAATTGAACACGCTGCCGTACCAGCTGCCGCCGCGCTTGGCCTCGAGCTGCGCGAACGGACGCCGCGACAGGTGGCCGATCACGACCGGCATCGAGATGCCGGCGATCAGCAGCAGCACGGTCAGCACGATCAGCGGAATCGCCGCGGCCACCACCACGAACGGCGCCACCACCGCGTGCAGTTGCGGCACGCCGATCGCGCCGAAGAACCGGTAGAGCCAGGCGGTCAGCGCGAAGCCGTCGAGCGCGACGCGCGTGAAGCCGACGAGCGGCTGCCAGGCGAACCACAGCACGAGGCCCCAGCCGAGCGCGGCGACGAAAAACGGCATGAAGGTGAGCCAGAGCATCCGCGGGTGCAGCGCGCTTGCGAATGCCCGGCCGAAGGAGCGCAACAGATCGGTCATGCGAGCCTGGTCGAGAAGAAATCGGGAACGCGCAGCAAGGATAAACCAGGCGGCGCCCGCGCGCCAAAACGGTGAACGCGCGCGGCCGGACGGCCGAGGCAGGGAAACGGGGGCCGACCGCAGCCGGCATCGGCCGCGCCGCCGCAGCGACGCAGGCCGCCGGGCCGCCCGCGCGGTCGAGCGGCATGGCGCGCCGCCGGCGCCGATGAAGCCGTCAAACGGAGAACACGAACGCGGCACGGCGCCAGGCGCCGCCGGTGGCGTCAGGCGCGGGCCATCGGGCCCTGATCAGGCCCTCTCGGCCGATACGCGCGGCGCGCGGCGCGCCAAGCGCCGCGCGATGCGCACCATGGCGAGCCAGTGCTGGGACCAGAAGCCCTCGCCATACGACACGCCCTGATATTGATCGCGGATGCCGGTGGGCTCGAGCGTGCGGTTCCACGAGGCGGTGCGGAACAGCATGTCCCACCAGGGAAACAGCACGCCGAAGTTGCAGCCGTAGGCGGTGCCCTCGTGGCCGTAGCCCACCGCGTGGTGGCGGCGGTGGAACGCCGGGCTCACCAGCAGGCGTTCGGCGAGCCGGCCGAACGGCAGCACGGCATTGGTGTGCTGGATGCTCTGCAGGAAGTTCGACACGGCGGTCAGCACCACGAACTGCGACGGCGGCACGCCGATCACC
This sequence comes from Burkholderia glumae LMG 2196 = ATCC 33617, assembly GCF_000960995.1. NCBI lineage: Bacteria > Pseudomonadati > Pseudomonadota > Betaproteobacteria > Burkholderiales > Burkholderiaceae > Burkholderia > Burkholderia glumae. Next base: position 3,584,271 of record NZ_CP009435.1, read on the forward strand.
AGCGCGATCGCGGCGAAGAAGCAGCCCTGGATCAGGTCGTCGAGCAGGTGGTTGCGGTCGTCGGACCACAGCGACATCTGGCGCTGGCTGTGATGCACGGCGTGCAGCTCCCACCAGAGGCCAAAGCGATGCTGCCAGCGGTGGTACCAGTAGCCGGCGAAATCGAGCACGACGAGGTAGATCGCGAACGCGACGAGCGGCTGCGAGGTCACGCCGGGCCACAGCGTGTCGAGATTGAGGTTCGCGATGCCCTTCATGCGCAGCCACGACTGGAAGCCGTCGAACAACGGCTGCATCACGAAGAAGAAGAACAGCGTGAAGATGCCGAGCTTGGCGATCAGCGTGTAGATCACGTCGACGCGCGTCTCGCGGCGGTGCGCCCAGCGCTCGGCCGGGCGCAGCGCCTCGAGCGGGCGCAGCAGCGCGTACATCGCCACTACCTGCAGCGCGCCCACGATCACCCAGTAGAGCGCGTCGTAGGTATCCTCGTCGTAATCCATCAGGTCGAACCTGAACAACGCCGGCTGGACCACGTCGACATAGAGCCAGGTCTGCAGGTTCGACACGAAGGTGTCGAGCATCGAGGCGATCGCGTGAAGCATGGGCGAACTCCGGCCGTCAGGCGCCGTTGGGCGCCGTCACCGGCGCGCGGTCGTAGAAATAGATGCCATGCGGCGAGCGGCCGACCGGGATCGTCTGGATCAGGCGCCGGCTCGCCAGGTCGATCACGCCGACCTTCTTGGCGAAGCGGAACGTCACCCACAGCGTCTTGCGATCGGCCGACAGCTCCATGTCGTCGGGGCCGGGCAGCAGGCCCGTGATGTCGCCGACGTTGGTGAGGGTGTTCTCGTCGATGATGCTGATGGTGTTGGCGACGCGGTTGGTGACGGCCACGTGCACGCCGTCGGCGAGCGAGCGGAAGTTGTGCGCGCCCTTGCCGGTCGGGATCGTCTTGACGACCCGCTGGTTGCGCCAGTCCACCACCGCCACGTAGTCGGCGCCCGTCATGCCGACCAGCACGTACTTGTCGCTGGGGGTCATCCAGAGGCCGGCCGGCACCTTGCCGACCTTCATCTTCCATTTCACGGTCTGGGTCGGCAGGTCGATCGCGGCCAGCTCGCCCGACACCTGCAGCGACACCAGCACGGTGCGGCTGTCTTTGGTGAACGCGAGGTGGCTCGGCATCACCGCGAGCGGCACGCGCTTGACCAGCTTGACGTTATGGCCGTCATAGCTGTAGATGTCGACGCGGTCGAGCCGCAGGCCGGCCGCCACGAACCACTTGTGGTCCGGCGAGAAGCCGAGCTGGTACGGGTCGTCGATGCCCTCGACGGTGCGCTGCAGCGCGCCCGTGCGCGGATCGAGGAACATCAGGCTGTTCGAGACCGAATTCGCGACGATCAGCGAGGAATTGTCCGGCGTGGCCATCAGGTGATGCGGCTCCTTGCCGGTCGGCATGTTGCCGACCACCTGATGCGTCTTCTCGTCGATCAGCGAGAGCGTCGCCTCGGCCGAATTCAGCACGATCACGTTGTTGGCGAAGGCGGCCGGAGCGGCCGTGGCGGCCAGGGCGCCGACCAGCAAGGCGGCACGACCGAAAGACAGGAAATTGCGCATGAAGACCCACGTGGAGTGACAACCGTCATTGTAGAACGTTCGGGCGGCCGCGCGGTTGACCGGGCGGCCGCCCCGGCCGCCGCGACGGTGGCGGCCGCGCTAGCGCTGCAGCGACTCCCAGACCTTGTGCAGCCGCTTGACGGAGACCGGCATCGGCGTGCGGAGTTCCTGCGCGAACAGCGAAATGCGCAGTTCCTCCAGCAGCCAGCGGAACTCGGTGAGCCGCCCGTCGGCCGCGCCGCCGCGTTGCGACAGCGCCCGCTGGTAGTGCTGCGCGAGCGGCGCGAGCTCGGCGAGCTGGCGTGCGTCGCGGGCCGGATCGGCCTTGAGCTTGTCGATGCGCAGCGCGATGCCCTTCAGGTAGCGCGGGAAATGCGCGAGCTGCGCGTATGGGGTGTCGATCACGAAGCGCTTGCCGACCAGCGCGCCCAGTTGCGCGACCATGTCGGCATGGGCGGCGCCGAACGACTTCGCCTGCGCCAGTTTCTTGGTGAGCCCGGCATATTCGGCGAGGATCTGCCCGACCAGACGCGCGATCTCCTGCGCGAGCAGGTTGAGGCGGCTGCGGCCCTCGTCGCGGCGCGTGTGGAAGCTCGCGTCGTCGTCGGGCAGCGGGTCCTGCAGGCAGGCGCGGTCGAGCGCGGTGTCGATCAGTTGGTCGCGCAGCTCGTCCTGCGAGCCGAGCGCCATGTACTGCATCGCCATCTCGCGCAGCCCCGGCAGGTTCTTCTCCAGGTACTTGATCGGCTCCTTGAGCTGCAGCGCGAACAGCCGGCGCAGCCCGGCGCGGTGGATGCGCGCGGCTTCCTCGGGCGAATCGAACACCTCGACGTCGCAATGCGTGCCGCGATCGACGAGCGCCGGGTAGCCGTACAGCGTCTGGCCGCGCCGGCGGATCTCGAGCAGCTCGGGCAGCTTGCCGAAGTTCCAGGTGGTCAGGTTCTCGTAGAGCGCGGTCGCAGCGCCGGCCGCTTCGCCGCCGGCGGCGGGGCTCGCGGCCGGCACGCTGCGCGGCGGCACCGGACGCCCGCCCGGGCCGCCCGGACCGCGCTGGCCGGCCGCGGCGCCGGGGCTGCCCGCCGCACCGGCCGCCAGCGGCGCACCGTCGGCGGCCTCGCCGGCCGGCGCGAGCGTGGCCGCCGCGATCTTCTGGAAGTGCTGCTGCGCCTGCGCGCCGAGTTCGCCGCGCAGTTGCGCGAGGTTGCGCCCCATCGCGAGCTGGCGGCCGTGCTCGTCGATCACCTTGAAGTTCATGAACAGGTGCGCGGGCAGCGTCTCGAGCTTGAAGTCCGACGCCCTCATCGCGATCTGGGTCTGGCCGCGCACGTCGGCGATCAGCACGTCCAACAGCGCGCCGGCGCCGAAGCGCTCGGCCCCGGCGCGCTCGACGAAGCCGGCCGCGTAGTCGGGCAGCGGCACGCAGTGGCGGCGCAGCTTCTGCGGCAGCGATTTCAGCAGCAGCTGCACCTTCTCCTTCAGCATGCCGGGCACCAGCCATTCGGCGCGCCGCGCGTCCACCTGGTTCAGCGCGAAGAGCGGCACCTGCAGCGTGACGCCGTCGCGCGGCGAACCCGGCTCGAAGTGATAGGACAGCGCCATCTCCACGCCGGCCATGGTCAGCCGCTTCGGGAACAGGTCGGTGGTCACGCCGGCCGCCTCGTGGCGCATCAGGTCGTCACGCGACAGGTAGAGCAGCCGCAGCTTGTCCTCGGGCTGGCCGCTCGCCTTCAGCTCGTCGCGATACCAGCGCTCGAACGCGGCGCCGGTATGGATGCCGGCCGGGATCGCCTGGTCGTAGAAGCCGTAGATCAGCGCGTCGTCCACCAGCACGTCCTGGCGGCGCGACTTGTGCTCCAGTTGCTCGATGTCGGCCAATAGCTTGCGATTGTGCGCGAAGAACCCGAGCCTGGTGTCGAACTCGCCGTCCACCAGCGCGCCGCGGATGAACAGCTCGCGCGCGCGCGCCGGGTCCTGCCTGCCGAACGCCACGCGCCGGCGGTGGTAGATCGTGAGGCCATAGAGCGTGCCGCGCTCGAACGCGCTGACCTGCGCCGGGCGCTTCTCCCAGTGCGGCTCGGACAGCGCCGTCTTCAGCAGGTGCGCGCCCACCTTCTCGATCCACTCAGGCTCGATCTTCGCGATGCAGCGCGCGTAGAGCCGGCTCGTCTCGACCAGCTCGGCGGCCATCACCCAGCGCCCGGCCTTCTTGGCGAGCGCCGAGCCCGGCCACAGGTGGAACTTGATGTTGCGCGCGCCCAGGTAGTGCGGCTCGTCGTCGGCCTTCATGCCGATGTTGCCGAGCAGGCCGGTGAGCAGCGACAGGTGGATCTGCTCGAAGGTCGCCTCGGTCTCGTTCAGGCGCCAGCCGTGCTCGCGCACCACGGTCAGCAGTTGCGAGTGGACGTCGCGCCACTCGCGCAGCCGCAGGTGCGAGAGGAAGTTCGCGCGGCAGGCGTCCACCAGTTGCCGGTTCGATTTCTTGTGCGCGACCGCCTCCTCGAACCAGGCCCAGATCTTCAGCCATTGCAGGAATTCGGAACGCTCGTCGGCGAAGCGGCGATGCGCCTGGTCGGCCTGCTCCTGCGCCTCGATCGGCCGGTCGCGCGGGTCCTGCACCGACAGCGCGCTGGCGATGATCAGCACCTCGCGCAGCGCCTGCTGGTCGCGCGCGGCAAGGATCATGCGCCCCACCCGCGGGTCGAGCGGCAGGCGCGCCAGCTCGCGGCCGAGCGGGGTGAGCGCGTTGTCGTCGTCCACCGCGCCGAGCTCGTTGAGCAGCTGGTAGCCGTCGGCGATCGCGCGGCCCGGCGGCGGCTCGATGAACGGAAACGATTCGACCGAGCCGAGATGCAGCGACTTCATGCGCAGGATCACCGAGGCCAGCGACGAGCGCAGGATCTCGGGATCGGTGAAGCGCGCGCGGCCGGCGTAGTCGGCGTCCTCGTAGAGACGGATGCAGATGCCGTCGGCCACGCGCCCGCAGCGGCCCGCACGCTGGTTGGCGGCGGCCTGCGAGATCGACTCCACCTGCAGCTGCTCGACCTTGTTGCGGTACGAATAGCGCTTGACGCGCGCAAGGCCGGTATCGACCACGTAGCGGATGCCCGGCACCGTCAGCGAGGTCTCGGCGACATTGGTGGCCAGCACGATTCGGCGCGCGTTCGAGCCCTTGAACACGCGCTCCTGGTCGGCCGCGGACAGCCGCGCGAACAGCGGCAGGATCTCGGTGTGCGGCGGATGGTGCTTGCGCAGCGCCTCGGCCGCATCGCGGATCTCGCGCTCGCCGGGCAGGAACACCAGCACGTCGCCGGGCCCCTCGCGGCACAGCTCGTCGACCGCGTCGACGATGCCGTCCATCAGGTCGCGCTCGGCCTCGCGCGCCGTTTTCTGGCGGTCGCGCCCGCTCGCGGCGCCCTCGGCGTTGCGCACGGCGGCGGAGCGCTCGTCGGCGATCGGCCGGTAGCGGATCTCCACCGGATAGAGCCGGCCGCTCACCTCGATCACCGGCGCCGGCCGCGTCGGGCTGCCGAAGTGGCGCGCGAAGCGGTCCGCGTCGATGGTCGCCGAGGTCACGATCAGCTTCAGGTCCGGCCGCTTGGGCAGGATCTGGCGCAGGTAGCCGAGCAGGAAATCGATGTTGAGGCTGCGCTCGTGCGCCTCGTCGATGATCAGCGTGTCATACGCCCGCAACAGCGGATCGGTCTGCGTCTCGGCGAGCAGGATGCCGTCGGTCATCAGCTTGACCGAGGCGCCCGGTGCCAGGTTGTCGGTAAAACGCACCTTGTAGCCGACCACCTCGCCGAACGGCGTGCCGAGTTCCTCGGCGATCCGGCGGCCGGTGGACGACGCGGCCAGCCGGCGCGGCTGGGTGTGGCCGATCAGGCCGCGGCCGCCCGCGCCGAGCCCGCGGCCGAGCGCGAGGCAGATCTTCGGCAACTGGGTGGTCTTGCCCGAGCCGGTCTCGCCGCAGACGATCACCACCTGGTGGTCGGCGATCGCGCGCGCGATCTCCTCGCGCTTGGCGGAGACGGGCAGGCTCTCGGGAAAGCTGAGCGGCGGAACCGGGTTCGGCGTGACGGGCGGGCGCGCGGCGCGCGGCTCGCGCGACGGGCGGGCCGCGCGAGCCGGCTGGCCGGCGCGCGGGGCGCGGCTTTCGGGGCCTTCGCCGCCTTCGCGCGGCACCTGCTCGGCTGGCGGCATGCGCGCCGGCTGCGCGGCTCGCGGCTCACGCTTCGGGTTCGACGATTCGTGGGGACGGGCCGACGGCTGCGCGCCTCGATCGGCCGGTGCATCCGCGCGCTTCGGTGCGGAGCTTTTGGGTACATTCGACATGGGGGCGCATTATAATCCCGCCCATGAATTCCCAAACCGACCTCCCCGCCGCGCCGACGCCGCCGGCCGTCGACGCGACCGCCATCAGCCACGCCCAGTTCGTCGACTGGATGCGCTCCGTCGCGCCCTATATTCACAAGTTCCGCAACAGCACGTTCGTCATCGGCTTCGGCGGCGAGGTGGTGCAGCAGGGCCTGCTGAACGCGCTCGTCGCCGACATCGCGCTGCTGCAGGCGATGGGCATCCAGATCGTGCTGGTGCACGGCTCGCGCCCGCAGCTCGAGGAGCAGTTGAACCTGCACGGCGTGCAGTCCGAGTTCTCGCACGGGCTGCGCGTGACCGACGCGCGCGCGCTCGAATCGTCGAAGGAAGCGGCCGGCGAAGTGCGCCTGGACATCGAGGCGGCGGTCAGCCAGGGCCTGCCGAATTCGCCGATGGCGCACGCGCACATCAGCGTGGTCTCGGGCAACTTCGTGACGGCGAGACCGGTCGGTATCCTCGACGGCGTCGATTTCCAGCACACCGGCGTGGTGCGCAAGATCGATGCCGAATCGATCCGCCATTCGCTGGCGAGCCGCAAGCTCGTGCTGCTCTCGCCGCTCGGCTTCTCGCCCACGGGCGAGGCGTTCAACCTGTCGATGGAGGATGTCGCCTCGGCGGCCGCGATCGCGCTGCGCGCCGACAAGCTGATCTTCCTGACCGACGCGCCGGGCCTCGTCGACGAGGAGGGCGAGCTGATCGGTGAAATGTCGCTCGACGCGGCCGCCGAGCTGCTCGACTCCGGCAACCTGCAGGACGACGAGGCGTTCTACCTGAAGCATGCGATCCGCGGCTGCCGCGGCGGCGTGGCGCGGGGGCATCTGGTGCCCTACTCGCTCGACGGCGGCGTGCTGCTGGAACTGTTCCTGCACGACGGCGTCGGCACCATGATCTCCTACGAGAATCTGGAAAGCCTGCGCGAAGCCACGCCGGACGACGTCGGCGGCATCCTCACGCTGATCGAGCCGCTCGAGAGCGACGGCACGCTGGTGCGGCGCGGCCGCCACCAGATCGAGCGCGACATCGACCACTTCTCGGTGATCGAGCACGATGGCGTGCTGTTCGGCTGCGCGGCGCTGTACCCCTATACGCAGGAGAAGATCGGCGAGATGGCCTGCCTGACCGTCGCGCCCGAGGCGCAGGGTTCCGGCGACGGCGAGCGCCTGCTCAAGCGCATCGAGCAGCGCGCCCGCGCGCGCGGCCTCAAGCGCATCTTCGTGCTGACGACCCGCACCGAGCACTGGTTCCTCAAGCGCGGCTTCGTCAAGGTCAGCGTCGACGACCTGCCCGAGGACCGCCGCAAACTCTATAACTGGCAGCGCAAGTCGCTCGTGCTGATGAAGCAGCTCTGAGCGGCGCGACGCGCGCCCCCTCCCCAATCGATTACAGGAGAAGTCCACGATGTCCCGTATGGTTCAATGCGCAAAGCTCGGCCACGAAGCCGAGGGCCTCGATTTCCCGCCGCTGCCGGGCGAACTCGGCAAGCGGATCTATGAAAGCGTCTCGAAGGAAGCGTGGCAGGGCTGGCTCAAGCAGCAGACCATGCTGATCAACGAGAACCGCCTGAACATGGCCGACCCGCGCGCGCGCCAGTATCTCGTCAAGCAGACCGAGAAGTATTTCTTCGGCGAGGGTGCCGACCAGGCGACGGGCTTCGTGCCGCCGACCGAGGGCTGAGAGGCGCCCGCCCTGCCGGCCGTTCGCCTGCCCCGTTTGCTCCGCACGCCCCCGCGCCATGTCCTGCGGGGGCAGCATCGAACGATTTTCGACGTCCATGCAAATAACGCTGGATAAAAGTGCGCGATGCCGCTATGATCACGCCTCGATTCGCGCCACGGCATGGATCGCGTCCCGCCGGACGGAATGAGATGGAAAAAGCTTGACGCGGTAACCAAGCCCCATCATAATTCAAGGCTCTTTGGGCGGTTAGCTCAGCGGTAGAGCACTGCCTTCACACGGCAGGGGTCACTGGTTCGATCCCAGTACCGCCCACCAAAGAATTCACGGTGCCTCACGGTATCGCAGCAAAAAGCCCCATGACTCTCGTCATGGGGCTTTTTGCTTTCCGGCGGTCCACCGTGCGCCGTCACGCGGCGGACGTCCGCGGCCGGCTGGTGCGCGCGCGGGCGGCCATGCGCACGGCGCCCGTCACTCGAGGCCGGTCCGACGCCGCAGACCCGGGCGCCGCCCCGCCGGATTGGCCGCCCTCATGGCGTCTTCGCGGCCATGTGTCCTGCGCCGTCGCCGCGACCGACGTAGCGCAGCATCGACAGTTCCTGGCGCACCTTGCCCGAATCGCTTTCGAGCGACGGCGTGAGCGGCCCCGCCACCAGCGCGAACGGCACCCCCATGCGCACGTACTTGGTCTCGCCCTGCATCAGATAGAACGTGAGCGGCCTGTCCGGCGCGCTCGAGGTCGTGACGGTGTACTGCCCGGCCGGCTCGTCGAGATAGAAGAAGCCGCCGCCCGGCAGCTGGCCGGCAGGCTTGTCGTTGACATCGACGCGGTCGCCGCTCGCCATGCCGAGCTTCGCCGCACTGCGAAAGAACACGATGCGTCCCTGCCCCGCGGCCGGCGCCGGCACCGAGGCCCACATATCGCGGTAGATCGGCTTCTGCGGCGGGGCTGCGCATCCCGCAAACGCGATCGTCGCCGCCAGTAACGTCAACGCGGCGCCCGTGCGCCAGTTCCACCTCATCGTCATGCCCTCCGGATCGTGGACCGTGTCGCGACGAAACCGGCGCGCGGCCGGCTTGCCGTCAGTCCGTCCAGCATAGACGATTCGACCTGCCGCCGCGACCATCGTCGCCGCTACGCGACGCCGCTTTGACAATACGAAACATTCCTGCGGCAAGCCGCAAGCATCGCCTGAGGGCCCGCGCCCGCGCATCGCGGCCGGAAGGCCGGCACCCTAGCCCGCGGCCCGGCCGAGCGCCTGGCCGCGCCGCGCGGTGCGCGATCAAGAGCGCGCTCGACCGCGCGCCGTGCAGCGCCACCTCATGCGGCGTCGATCTGTCGCGCGGTCGAGGCGATCGCCCGGGCCGCCTTGTCGACGATCTCGTCGACGTCCTGCTGCGTCACCACGAGCGGCGGCGACAGCAGCATGCGGTCGCCGGTGGCGCGCATGATGAGGTTGCCGTTGAAACAGTAGTCGCGGCAGATCGTGCCGACCTCGCCGCCGTTGGCAAAGCGGCGCCGCGCGGCCGGATCCTGGGCGAGCTGGATGCCGGCCACGAGCCCGGCGCCCGCCACCTCGCCGACGATCGGGCTGCCCGCCAGCGCCTCGCGCAGGCGCCGCTGGAAATACGGCCCGATCTCGCGCTTCACGCGCTCGACCACGCCGCCCTCGCGCAGCACCCGGAGGTTCGCCACCGCGACGGCCGCCGCCACCGGGTGCCCCGAATACGTCATGCCGTGGTTGAACTCGCCGTGCGCGATCAGCGCGTCGGCGATGCGATCGGACAGCGCCACGGCGCCCATCGGCACATAGCCGCTGGTGAGCCCCTTGGCCAGCGTCATCAGGTCGGGCGTGAAGCCGAAGTGCTGGTGCGAGAACCATTCGCCCGTGCGGCCGAAGCCGCCGATCACCTCGTCGGCCACCAGCAGCACGTCGTACTTGCGGCAGATCCGCTCGATCTCGGGCCAGTAGGCCGCGTCGGGAAAGATCACGCCGCCCGCGCCCTGGAACGGCTCGCCGATGAACGCGGCCACGTTGTCGGCGCCGAGTTCGAGGATCTTCGCCTCCAGCTGCCGCGCGCGTTCGAGCGCGAACGCCTCGGGCGTCTGGCCGGCGGGCGCCTCGCCGAAGAAGTACGGCTGGTCGATATGCACGACGTGCTCGACCTTCGACGGCATCTGCTCGTGCATGTAGTCCATCCCGCCGAGCGTGCCGCCCGCGATGGTCGAGCCGTGATAGCCGTTGCGGCGCGAAATCACGTACCTGCGCTGCGGCTGCCCCTGCGTGCGCCAGTACTGGTAGACGACGCGCAGCACCGTGTCGTTGCCTTCCGAGCCGCTGTTGCAATAGAAGAAGCGGTTGAAGGCGGGCGGCGCGATCTCGGCGAGCAGCGCCGACAGCTCGATCACGGGCGGATGCGTGGTCTTGAAGAAGGTGTTGTAGAACGGCAGCTCGCGCAGCTGCCGCGCGCCGGCCTCGATCAGTTCCTCGCGGCCGTAGCCGACGTTCACGCACCAAAGCCCGGCCATCCCGTCGATGATGCGGTTGCCGTCCGAATCGCGCAGATGGACGCCGTGCGCGCTGGTGATCACGCGGCTGCCGGCGCGATTGAGCGCGCCCATGTCCGAGAACGGGTGCAGGTGATGCGCGGCGTCGAGCGCGCGATACTCGGCCGTGGAGCGCGCCTCGGCCGCAGCCGGTGCGCGCACCGGCTGGACGTAGGCCGATTCGCCGATTCGTTGCGTCATGATGAGTCCTCCGTGGGGCGGCGCGAGCGCCGCGGGTTCGGGTTTCGTCACACGTGCAGCAGCAGATGGCGCCGCTCCCACGAGCTGATCACGCGGAAGAACGCCTCGTACTCGGTTTCCTTCAGCGCCAGATACGCCTTCACGAACTTCTCGCCGAGAATCTCGGCAAGCGGCGTGGAAGCGGCCATCAGCGTGAGCCCCTCCTCCAGGTTGCGCGGCAGCTGGTACGGCAGGCTGTAGCCGTCGGCCGCGAGCGGCGCGGTCGGATTCAGGCGCTGCGTGATGCCCAGATAGCCGGCCGCGAGCGTGCCGGCCAGTGCCAGGTACGGGTTGCAGTCCACGCCGGGGATGCGGTTCTCGATGCGCCGTGCGGCCGGCGCCGCGTGCGGGATCCGGAAGCCGACCGTGCGGTTGTCGTAGCCCCACTGCACGTTGATCGGCGCGGCCATGAAGCGCGACAGCCGCCGGTACGAGTTGATGTACGGCGCGAAGATCGGCATCAGCGCCGGCGTGTATTTCTGCAGGCCCGCCAGATAGCTGCGGAACATGTCGGTCGATTCGCCCTGTGCGTCGACGAACAGGTTGCGCCCGTCTTCGAGGTCGACGATGCTCTGGTGGATGTGCATCGCCGAGCCGGGCTCGTTCTCCATCGGCTTGGCCATGAACGTCGCGTACATGTTGTGGCGCAGCGCGGCCTCGCGCACGGTGCGCTTGAACAGGAACACCTGGTCGGCCAGCGAGAGCGCATCGCCGTGCTGGAAGTTGATCTCCATCTGCGCGGCGCCGACCTCGTGGATCAGCGTGTCGATGTCGAGGCCCTGCATGTCGCAGTATTCGTAGATGTCCTCGAACAGCGGATCGAATTCGTTGACGGCCTCGATCGAGTACGACTGGCGGCCCGTCTCCGCGCGCCCGGTGCGGCCCACCGGCGGGCGCAGCGGCAGGTCGGGGTCCTTGTTCATCTCCACCAGGTAGAACTCGAGCTCGGGCGCCACCACCGGCCGCCAGCCCCGCTGGCGGTACAGTTCCAGCACGCGCCGCAGCACGTAGCGCGGCGAGATCGCCACCGGCGAGCCGTCGAAATGGACGCAGTCGTGGATCACCTGGGCGGTCGGATCGACGGCCCACGGGATCAGGCAGATGGTGGACGGGTCCGGCACGCAGACCATGTCGGGATCGGTCACGCCGGACAGCGAGCCATCCTCGGGATAGTCGCCGGTGACGGTCTGCACCATCACCGCCTGCGGCAGGCGCATCGATTCGCCCGTCTCGAACTTGTTGCGCGGGATGATCTTGCCGCGCGCAATGCCGGCCATGTCGGGAATGATCGCCTCGACTTCGGTGATCCGGTGCTGCTTCATGAAATCGTCAAGGTCTTGCATGTCAGCCTCGTTGTGATGGTTGCCCGCGCCCGCGGGCTCGGCCGCCTAGGCCGCTTCGGCTGCTTTGCGCCGGCGGGCTCGGCAGGCCTCGCCGAACGCCGCGAAGATCGCCCGCGACAGCGGGTGCTGCGCGAACTGCCATTCCGGGTGCCACTGCACGCCGAGCACGAAGCCCGGCGCGTCGCGCACGCTCACGGCCTCGATCAGCCCGTCCGGGGCGACCGCCTCGACGAGCAGCCCTTCGCCGAGCCGGTCGATCCCTTGCGCGTGCAACGAATTCACCTGCACCTCGGCCGCGCCGCCGGCCAGCCGCGCGAGCAGCCCGCCCGGCACCAGCCGCACCGCATGCGCGGGACCGTACTGGGCGGCGAGCGGCGCGGTCTTGTCCTCGCGGTGATCGGCCAGGCCGGGCACCTCGTGCAGACGCGGGTGCAGCGTGCCGCCGAAGGTCACGTTCAGTTCCTGCAGGCCGCGGCAGAGCGCGAGCACCGGCACGCCGGCCGCGATCGCCGCGCGCGCGAGCGGCAGCACGGTGGCGTCGCGCGCCGGGTCGTGCAGCGTGCCGGGCGCGCTGGCGGGGCCGTGGTAGCGCTGCGGCTCGAGATTCGAGTAGCTGCCGGTCAGCAGCAGCCCGTCGAGCGCGGCGAGCAGGTCGGGAATCGGCTGGCGCTCGCCGAGCGCCGGCAGCACGAACGCGAGCGCGCCGGCACCGTCGACGACGGCATCGAGGTATTTCTCGCCGGCCGAATGGCTCGGATGCGGCCCGGCCATGCCGCGATCGGCGCTGACGGCCACCACCGGGCGGCACGACGTTCGAGATCGGCTCATGCCGGCTCCGGTTGGACGTGCGGGCCACCCGCGCGCCACCGCGCCGGACGCGCGCGGGCCGGTGCCAGCGAAGCGGGTAGCGGATCGGAAAACGACGGCCGCCGAGGCGAGCCGGCGGCCCGCCAGGGCAGGTGCCGGCACGCCTCGCGCGCCGGACAGGCACGACGGGAACGCGCGAGACAGGCGCTAGGGCAACAGCGAAGCGGCGTGGTACGGGCGCAGCGCGCTGTGGGCGCGGACCGCGCCGACATTGAAGCGGCGCACGCCGCGCCGGGACATGGCGGGCGCGGAATTAGGCAGGCTTGGGCTGGCGCGATACTCGCCGCTGCCGGTTTCGGGGGACTCGACGGCGCGCGGCAGGGCCGCGTCGCGCCTTCGATCCCGTTTGACCAGGGGGCCTCGGACTCTCACGATCACACTCGACTGACTGTTTAATGTATCGAACGCGTCGAGCGCCGTGGTGAACAAAACTGGCACGGTCGCTCGACACGCCGGCTGGCCGTCGGGACCGATCGGAAGGAACGCGCATCGCGCGAGCCGGCGTCATGCGAGCCAGAGTGATCGGCGTGACGACTTGCTGTCACCAAGCTTAACGGATTTCGAGATGGCGTCAAACGAGTTTCAAAATTCCCGATGCCGTGTTTACCCTGAGGTTCGCGACAGCCGCGCCGCTTAGAATATTCAACAGCGCCGCGGGCGGGCGTTCCCTTTCCCGCCGCCCGCCGAGCGCGGGCCGGCGCCGCCCGATCTCGGTCGAAGCCGCCGCCCGGCTGCCCTGCCGCTTGCGCAATCCGGGCGCCGACGAGCCCTGCGAGTGGATCCCGGCCGGCACGCCGCCGGCCGACTCGAGCCCACGGCACGCCCGCCCGCGCGCCACCCCGCGCGCCTGCCGGCGCGCCTGTTCCGAAGGAGCTTCCGATGCCGTCCACGCTCGCCTACTGGCAGGATCTCGCCGCGTCGCTGTCGATCGAGGCACGCGCGTTCATCGACGGCGCATACCGTGACGCCGCGCACGGCCGCCGCTTCGACTGCGTCAGCCCGATCGACGCGCGCCTGCTTGCGCAGGTGGCCGACTGCGGCGCCGAGGACGTCGACGCGGCCGTGGCCGCCGCACGCCGCGCGTTCGACGGCGGCGGCTGGGCCGGCCTCGCGCCGCGCGAGCGCCGCGCCGTGCTGCTGCGCTTCGCGGCGGCGCTGCGCGAACACGCCGACGAACTCGCGGTGCTGGAAACGCTCGACGCCGGCAAGCCGATCGCCGACACCAGCTCGGTCGACGTGCCCGGCGCGGCCTATTGCGTCGAATGGTTCGCCGAGGCGATCGACAAGGTCGGCGGCGAGGTGGCGCCGGTCGACCCGAAGCTGGTGGGCCTCGTCACGCGCGAGCCGGTGGGCGTGGTGGCCGCGATCGTGCCGTGGAATTTCCCGCTGCTGATGGCGGCCTGGAAATTCGCGCCGGCGCTCGCGGCCGGCAACAGCGTGGTGCTCAAGCCCTCCGAGAAGTCGCCGCTCACGGCGCTGCGCGTGGCGCAGCTCGCCTTCGAGGCCGGCATCCCGGCCGGCGTGTTCAACGTGGTGCCGGGCGGCGGCGAGCCGGGCCGGCTGCTCGCGCTGCACCGCGACGTCGATTGCGTGGCGTTCACGGGCTCGACCGCGGTCGGCAAGCAGATCATGCAGTGCGCGGGCCAATCGAACCTCAAGCGCGTCTGGCTCGAACTCGGCGGCAAGTCGCCGAACCTCGTGCTGCCCGACTGCCCCGATCTCGACCGCGCGGCCGCGGCGGCAGCCGGCGCGATCTTCTACAACATGGGCGAGATGTGTACGGCCGGCTCGCGCCTGCTCGTGCATCGCGAGATCCGCGACGCGTTCGTGGCGAAGCTGCTCGACGCCGCCCGGGGCTACCGGCCCGGCAATCCGCTCGACCCGGCCACCTCGATGGGCGCGATCATCGACGCGAAGCAGCTCGACCGCGTGCTCGGCTACATCGAGACCGGCCGCAGCGAGGCCAGGCTGCTGACGGGCGGCCAGCGCGTGGCGGCGCACCCGGGCGGCTTCTACGTGGAGCCGACCGTGTTCGAGACCACCGCCGACGCACGCATTGCGCGCGAGGAAATCTTCGGGCCGGTGCTGTCGCTGATCGTGTTCGACACGCTCGACGAGGCGATCCGGATCGCCAACGACAGCGACTACGGGCTCGCCGCGGCGGTCTGGACCGGCAGCCTGACGACCGCGCACGAGGCGGCGCGGCGGCTCCGCGCCGGTACGGTCTGGGTCAACTGCTACGACGAGGGCGGCGACATGAACTTTCCGTTCGGCGGCTACCGGCAGTCCGGCAACGGCCGGGACAAGTCGCTGCACGCGCTCGAAAAATACACCGAGCTGAAATCGACGCTGATCCGGCTGCGCTGAGGCCGGCGCCGGCGGCGCGCCTCGCGCGGCTGGCGCCCACGCGCTCAGCCGCCGCTCAACGATAGGCGAGCGCCGTCGTCACGAGCGTTTCGAGCAGCGGGCCGACCCGCTCGGCCTTGCGCTCGTCGTAGGCATAGGGGCGCGTTTCTTCCATGTAGGTGATCTGCGCGAGTTCGAGCTGGACCGCATCGACGTTCGCCTGCGGCGCGCCGTATTCGCGCGTGATGTAGCCGCCCTTGAAGCGGCCGTTCGCCACCGCCGTATAAGCGCCGTGCTTGCGCACCACCTCGGCCAGCGCCTCGCCGAGGCCGGGCGCCGCGCTCGCGCCGTTGGCGGTGCCGAAGTTGAAGTCCGGCAGGCGCCCGTCGAAGAAGCGCGGCACCCGGGAGCGGATCGAATGCGCCTCCCACAACAGCACGCGGCCGTGCTCGGCCGCCAGCCGCGCGATTTCGCCGCGCAGCGCGTCGTGGTACGGGCGCCAGTAACGGTCGCGGCGCCGCGCGATCTCGGCCGCGTCGGGCGCGCCGCCGTGCGGATAGAGCGGCGCCTTGTCGAAGGTGTCGACCGGCACGAGCCCGGTGGTGTCCTGCCCCGGGTAGAGGTTCGCGTCGTCGGGCGGCCGGTTCAGGTCCACCACGTAACGCGCGTGCGAGGGCACCAGCATCGAGCCGCCGAGCGCGCGCACGAAGCCGTAGAGCCGTTCGAGATGCCAGTCGCAGTCGTCGACGTGGCGCGCGACGGGCGTCATGCCGCGCGCGATGTCGTCGGGCAGATGGGTGCCCGCGTGCGGGATCGACACGACGAGCGGCATGCTGCCGCGATGCAGGGTAAAGACGGCCGGTTGGTCCGCTGAGTTCATCGTTCGAGGTCCTGTCGAGGAATCGAGAGGTGGAGGGTGACGATTGGCGAGCCGCGCCGCTCAGCGCAGCAGTTGCGCGAGCGCGCGGCGGTAGCCCGCGTAGGCGGCCGCCTCGTCGCGATGGCGGCGCGCCTCCACCACGCGCTCGCCGCCCGTGTAGACGTCGAGCACCGGCGTCTCGCCGTGCTCGGCGAACACCGCGCCGGACAGCCAGTGCTCGCTGCCGCGCTCGACGAGCGAGGGATGGTCCGGATCGAACACGATCCAGTCGGCGCGGCAGCCGGCGCGCAGCGCGCCGACCGCACGGCCACTCGCGCGCGCGCCGCCGGCGAGCGCGGCTGCGAACAGCCGGTCGGCCACGCGCGGCTCGTGCGCGCCCGCCAGCACGTTGCGTTCGCGGCGCGCAAGCCGCTGGCCGTATTCGAGCAGGCGCAGCTCGGCGCGCCAGTCCACGCTGGCGTGGCTGTCCGAACCGACGCCGAGCGCGCCGCCGCGCGCGAGGTAATCGGCGGCCGGGAACAGGCCGTCGCCGAGATTCGCCTCGGTGGTCAAGCACAGCCCCGCCACGGCACCGCTCGCCGCCAGCGCGGCGGTTTCGGCCGCGTCGACGTGGGTGGCGTGCACGAGGCACCAGCGCGCGTCCACCGCGAAGCGCTCGAGCAGCAGCTGCACCGGCCGCCGGCCCGTGCTGCGCAGGCAGTCGTCCACCTCGGCGGTCTGCTCGGCAACGTGGATATGAACCGGCGCGTCGGCGGGCAGGCCTGCGAGCAGCGCGTGCAGGCCGGGCTCGGACACGGCACGCAGCGAGTGCGGCGCGACTCCGTAGCGCAGGCCCGCGTGCTCGGGCGCCGCCGAGCGCAGCGCCTCGAGCAGCGCGAGCAGGCCGTCGGTCGAGTGGATGAAGCGGCGCTGATCGTCGCGCGGCGGCTGCTCGCCGAAGCCGCTGTACTGATAGGCCACCGGCAGCATCGTGATGCCGATCCCGGCCTCGCCGGCCGCATCCACCACGCGCCGCGCCAGCTCCTCGTGACGCGCATAGCGCGTGCCGTCCTGCGCGTGATGCACGTAATGGAATTCGCAGACCGAGGTGTAGCCGCACTTCAGCATCTCGACGTAGAGCCAGCGCGCAATCGCGGCCAGCGACTCGGGCGTGATCCTCAGCGCGAAGCGATACATCAGGTCGCGCCAGCTCCAGAAGCTGTCGGACGCGGTGGCGCGGTACTCGGTCAGCCCCGCCATCGCGCGCTGGAACGCATGCGAATGCAGGTTCGGCATGCCTGGCGCGAGCGGGCCGCGAGCACGCGCGGCGCCGGGCGGGCAGGCGGCGCCGGCACGCACCTCGCGCAGCACGCCCTGCGCGTCCCAGCTCAGCAGCACGTCGCGCTGCCAGCCGTCCGGCAGGAGTGCATGATCGGCAAACAGCATGGCCTGTTTCATCGTGTCGGGTTCCGTTCGAAATGGGTGGCTGCGGGCATGCTCGCCGCGCCCGTCAGGCGGCCTCGCGGCGGAACACCGTCGCCCCGCGCTTGACCACGCGCGCGCAAAGCGGCCGGCCGAACCAGTAGGCGAGTTCGGCGAGCGAGGCCACCGGCCATACCGCGAAATCGGCGGCGCGGCCGGCGGCGAGCAGGCCGTGGCGGTCGGCGCGGCCGAGCGCGGCCGCCGCGTGTCGCGTCACGCCGAGCAGCACTTCGGGAACCGTCATGCGAAACAGCGTGCAGCCCAGGTTCATGGTCAGCAGCAGCGAGTTGAGCGGCGAGGTGCCGGGGTTGTGGTCGGTGGCGATCGCGATCGGCACGTCGTGCCGGCGCAGCAGTTCGAGCGGCGGCAGCTGCGTCTCGCGGATGAAGTAGTAGGCGCCGGGCAGCAGCACGGCCACCGTGCCGGCCGCCTTCATCGCGATCACGCCGGCCTCGTCGAGATATTCGAGGTGGTCGGCCGACAGCGCGCGGTAGCTCGCGGCCAGCGCGCTGCCGCCCGCGTTCGACAACTGCTCGGCATGCATCTTCACCGGCAGCCCGTGGGCCAGCGCCGCGTCGAACACGCGCCGGCTCTGGTCCAGCGAGAAGCCGATCCGCTCGCAGAACACGTCCACGGCATCGACGAGCCCCTCGGCCGCGAGCGCCGGCAGCATGGTGTCGCAGACCAGCGTGATGTAGTCGTCGGCGCGGCCCGCGTATTCGGGCGGCAGCGCATGCGCACCGAGGAAGGTGGTGCAGACCTCGACCGGGAACGCCTCGCCGAGCCGGCGCGCGACGCGCAGCATCTTGCGCTCGGCCTCGAGGTCGAGCCCGTAGCCGGACTTGATCTCGATCGCGGTCACGCCCTCGGCCAGCAGCGGCCGCAGCCGCGAGGCCGCCTGCGCGAACAGCGCGGCCTCGTCGGCTGCGCGCGTGGCGCGCACCGTCGAGACGATTCCGCCGCCCGCGCGCGCCACGTCTTCGTAGCTGGCGCCCGCCAGCCGCAGCGCGAATTCGTCGGCGCGCTGGCCGCCGTAGACGAGGTGCGTGTGGCAATCCACCAGGCCGGGCGTGACCCAGGCGCCGCCGAGGCTTTCGCGCGACCAGCCCGCGTAGGCGGCCGGCAGCTCGGCCCGCGCGCCGAGCCAGGCGATCGTGCCGCTGGCGTCCACGGCGAGCGCCGCGTCGGCGAGCGTCTCGCGCGGGTCGCCCGCGGCGCACAGATTGAGGTGATGCCAGACGGTAGGAGTCATCGGTTCATGCGGCCGCCGCGGCCGCCCTCGGTGTCAGTTCGATACAGAGCAGCGCGCCCTCGCCGCGCACCGTGCCGGTGATGCGGCCGCCCACGCCGGCCCCGGCATGCGCGTCGACGCGCAGCGTGTCGAGCGCGCCGAGCGTGACGGCCCCGGCGCCGTCGAGCGCGACGCTCGGCGCCCCGCACGCGCAGAACAGCAGCAGCGTGGGCGCGTCCGAGGCGATCGCGCCGCCCTCGCCGAGTACCGACACGCGGCCGCTAATCACGGCGCGGCGCGTCATCAGGTTGAAGTCGCGCGTCGGGCCGTCGGCCAGCTCGGCCGAGAGCGGCGTCTCGCCGGCGAACGCGAGGTGCTCGAGCGGCGCGGCCAGCACCTGCCGTGCGCCGTTCCCGTCCACCAGCGTCATGCCGGCGCCCGACAGCAGCACCAGCGTGCGATCGACGCCGGGAAAGCGCGAGAACGGCCCGGGCTGCGCCACGTCGGCCACGCTCACGCGCCACGCGAACGCATCGAGCGAGGCGCCGGGCGGCTCGGCGGCGATCTCGCGCGTCACGCCGCCGCCGTTCTTCCAGGGCGCGGCGACGAGTCGATCCGCGCGGATCAGCGACAGGCGCGCTGCCAGGCCCATCGACATGGCGCTCAACGCCCCAGCATCGGCAGCTTGAGACCGGCCTCGCGCGCGGTGCGCTGCGCGAGTTCATAGCCGGCATCGGCATGGCGCATCACCCCCGTGGCCGGATCGTTGAACAGCACGCGGCCCAGCCGCTCGTGCGCCGCCTCGCTGCCGTCCGCCACGATCACCACGCCCGCGTGCTGCGAAAAGCCCATCCCCACCCCGCCGCCGTGGTGCAGCGACACCCAGGTCGCCCCGCCCGCCGTGTTCAGCAGCGCGTTCAACAGCGGCCAGTCGCTAACCGCGTCCGAGCCGTCCTTCATCGCTTCCGTCTCCCGGTTCGGGCTCGCCACCGACCCCGTGTCCAGGTGGTCCCGGCCGATCACGATCGGCGCCTTCAGCTCGCCGCGCCTCACCATCTCGTTGAACGCCTGCCCCAGGCGATAGCGATCCTTCACCCCCACCCAGCAGATCCGCGCCGGCAGCCCCTGGAACGCGATCCGCTCGCGCGCCATGTCGAGCCAGTTGTGCAGGTGCGCATCGTCGGGAATCAGCTCCTTGACCTTCGCGTCGGTCTTGTAGATGTCCTCCGGGTCCCCCGACAGCGCCACCCAGCGGAACGGCCCCTTGCCCTCGCAGAACAGCGGCCGGATATAGGCCGGCACGAAGCCCGGAAAGTCGAACGCGTTGGCCACGCCCATTTCCAGCGCCATCTGGCGGATGTTGTTGCCGTAGTCGAGCGTGGCCGCGCCGCGCTGCTGCAGCGTCAGCATCGCCTGCACCTGGCGGGCCATCGACTGCTTGGCCGGCACAACGATGCCCTGCGGATCGACCTTGCGCGCCTCCTGCCACTGCGCCACGCTCCAGCCCTGCGGCAGGTAGCCGTTCACCGGATCGTGCGCGCTCGTCTGGTCCGTCACGCAGTCCGGCGTGATGCCGCGCGCCACGACCTCGGCAAACACGTCGGCCGCGTTGCCGACGAGGCCGATCGACACCGGCCGGCCGCCGCGCTTCGCCTCGTCGAGCAGCGCGAGCGCCTCGTCCAGGCTGCGCGCCTTCTTGTCCACATAGCGCGTCTTCAGGCGGAAATCGATCCGCGACTCGTCGCACTCCACCGCGATCATCGAGAAGCCCGCCATGGTGGCCGCGAGCGGCTGCGCGCCGCCCATCCCGCCCAGTCCCCCGGTCAGGATCCAGCGGCCCGACGGATCGCCGTGGAAATGCTGGTTGGCCACCGAGAAGAAGGTTTCGTAGGTGCCCTGCACGATCCCCTGGCTGCCGATGTAGATCCAGCTGCCCGCCGTCATCTGGCCATACATCATCAGGCCCTGGCGGTCGAGTTCGTTGAAGTGGTCCCAGTTGGCCCAGTGCGGCACCAGGTTCGAGTTCGCCAGCAGTACGCGCGGCGCGTCGGGATGGGTGCGGAACACGCCGACCGGCTTGCCCGACTGGATCAGCAGCGTTTCGTTCTCCTCGAGCGCCTTCAGCGAGGCGAGGATCTGGTCGAAGCATGCCCAGTCGCGCGCGGCGCGGCCGATGCCGCCGTACACCACCAGCGCGTGCGGATGCTCGGCCACCTCGGCGTCGAGGTTGTTCTGCAGCATCCGGTAGGCGGCCTCGGCCAGCCAGGTCTTGCAGGTCTTCTCGGCACCGCGCGGCGCGCGGATCACGCGCGTCGGGTCCAGACGCGGATCGATGTGGTTCGGATGGTTCATGGTCGACGGCGCTCCAGGGAAATATAGGGATACGTGACGGCCACCCCGGCCGGCGTGCCGCGAGGCTCGCCGGCCGGGGTGTGCCGGTTCAGAAATGGCCGGTGAAACGATAGCGGCCGCTCGGGTGCCACAGGTTCGCGATCGAGGCGACGACGCCCTGCGACCAGGTGCGCCGGTGCAGCACGAGACACGGCTCAGCCTCGCCCATCGCGAGCCGCTCGCGCATCGCGCGGTCGGGCAGGGCCGCCTCGATCCGATACTCCACGCGCTGCAGCGGCGCGACCCGCATCAGGTACTGGTTCGGCGTGACGGCCGTGAAGTCCTGCTCGACGTAGCCGGCCGCCACGGCCGGATTGACCCAGCGCTGCTCGAGCTGCACCGGCTCGTCGTTCTCGTAGTGCAGCATGGTCGAGCGGAACACGCGCTCGCCGGCGGCCAGCTGCATCTCGCCCGCGAGCGCCTCGTCGGCCTCGATGGCCGCGAGGTCGAGCACCTTCGCGTCATGACGATGGCCGCGCGCGATGATCTCGTCCGAGATGCTGCGGATCGCGACCAGCGTCGATTCGTACTTCGGGCGCGCCACGAACGTGCCGGCGCCCTGCACGCGCGTGAGCACCTGCTCGGCGGTCAGTTCGCGCAGCGCGCGGTTGACCGTCATGCGGGCCACCTTGAAGTCGCGCGCAAGCTCGTTCTCGGACGGCACCTGATCGCCCTCGCCCCACTCGCCCGCATGGATCCGGCCCAGGATGAAATCCTTGATCTCCTGATAGGCGGGCGGCTTCATCGCCTTACTGCTCCGAGGCGAACGACAGCGGGCTCAGCGCGGCGAACGCGCCGGCGCGCACCAGCTGCGTGATCGACGCGATATCGGGCGCGAAGTAGCGGTCGAGGTCGTAGTGCGGCACCTGCTCGCGGATCACCCGCATCGCCTTGGCGAGCGCCGGGCTGGTCTCGTGCGGCTGGCGCAGGTCCACGCCCTGCGCGGCGGCCAGCAGCTCGATCGCGATGATGGCGGCGACGTTCTCGGCGATGTCGCCGAGCTTGCGCGCCGCGAAGGTCGCCATCGAGACGTGGTCCTCCTGGTTGGCCGAGGTCGGCAGCGAATCGACCGAGGCCGGATGCGCGAGCGTCTTGTTCTCGGAGGCCAGTGCGGCGGCCGTGACGTGGGCGATCATGAAGCCCGAATTGACGCCGCCATCCTTGACGAGGAACGGCGGCAGGCCCGACAGCGTGGTGTCGATCAAGAGCGCGATGCGGCGCTCGGCGAGCGCGCCGATTTCGGCAGCGGCCAGCGCGAGGTTGTCGGCCGCGAACGCCACCGGCTCGGCGTGGAAGTTGCCGCCCGATAGCACCTCGCCCGTGTCGGGGAAGATCAGCGGGTTGTCGGACACGGCGTTCGCCTCGACCAGCAGCACCTCGGCCGCGTGGCGCATCTGGTCCAGGCAGGCGCCCATCACCTGCGGCTGGCAGCGCAGGCTGTACGGGTCCTGCACCTTCTCGCAATCCTGATGCGAGAGGTTGATCTGCGAGCCGTCGAGCAGCGCGCGATAGGCCGCGGCCGCGTCGATCTGGCCGCGATGGCCGCGCAGTGCGTGGATGCGCGCGTCGAACGGCTTGACCGAGCCGGCCGCGGCGTCCACCGACAGCGCGCCCGCCACCAGCGCGCTGCGGTAGAGATCCTCGATCGCAAACAGGTTGTCGAGCGCGAGCGCCGTGGAGGCCTGGGTGCCGTTCAGCAGCGCGAGGCCTTCCTTGGCCTGCAGCGTGAGCGGCGCGAGGCCGACCGAGCGCAGCCCGTCGGCCGCGCTCGCGCGTTCGCCGCGCACCAACACCTCGCCGATGCCGAGCAGCGTGGCCGACATGTGGGCGAGCGGCGCCAGGTCGCCCGAGGCGCCGACCGAGCCCTTCACCGGGATCAGCGGCAGCACGTCGGCGTTGAAAAGCGTGACGAGCGCGTTCATCACCTCGCGGCGGATGCCCGAATGGCCGCGCCCGAGGCTCGACAGCTTCAGCGCAATCAGCAGGCGCACCACCGCCGGCTTCATCGGCTCGCCCACGCCCACCGCGTGCGACAGCACCAGGTTCTTCTGCAGCAGTTCGAGCTGGTCGTGCGGGATGTGGGTGCTGGCGAGGCGGCCGAAGCCGGTATTGATGCCGTAGGCGGGCTCGCCCTTCGCCGCGATGTCGGCCACCGCCTGCGCGCCGCGATCGATCGCCGCGAAGCTGGCGGGATCGAGCTCGATGCGCACGTTCTCGCGGGCGATCGAGCGAAGCTGGGCGAGCGTCAGATGGCCGGGGGTCAACGTGATCATGAAAGGCGTCCTGTCTATACAAGTGAGATGCGCATCAGTGTAGATGCACCAACTTGTATAGACAATTCGTTTTCAATATTCCCTCGTCAGGGATTTCCCTAGCCGCCCGACCCCGGGCGAGGCCGGCGCAAAACGGCGCGGAAAGCGCGCTCGCGGGCGCCGCCGGACGCGCGGAAAACCACGCGCGGCCCCGCCAGTGGCGCGCACGCCGTGACGCCTCGCACGGCGAGGCGAAGCGGCGCGCGCCGCAGGCGGGAGTTCGAACGGATGCCGCCCGGCGGTCGATCACCGCGGCCGCGGCGCGGCAAGCCGGCCGGTGCGCGGCGGCCCCCCGCGGCTCAGCCGCCGACGGGCCGCCAGGCGAGGCAGGCGGCATAACCGGGCGCGGCGTCGACCCAGGCCGCCGTGTAGGCCGCCACGCCGCTTGCCGGCGCGAGCGGATCGACCACCACGGGTGCGAGCGTGCCGGGCGCGTGCGGGTCGAGCACCGAGAACGCGGTCAGGCCGCCCGTGATACCGACGCCCAGCACCTTCAGCAGCGCCTCCTTGGCAGTCCAGACGCGAAAGAACGCGTCGCGCCGCGCCTGCGGCGCGTGGCCGTGGACGGCGGCCTCGTCGGCCGGCGCGAACACCGACGGCCCCAGCGACGCCCAGTCGAGGCTGGTGCGGGACGCCTCGATATCGACGCCGACGCGCGTCGTCGCGCTCCAGGCGATCAGCGCATGGTCGCCCGAATGCGAGACGTTGAAATCGGGCCGCGCGGCCCCGACCGCCGGCGCCGCGCCGTCCGATGCCAGCTCCGGCCGTCCGGCCTCGCCCGCCGCGAAGCGCAGCGACGCGGCGGGACGCTGCAGCACGAAGCCGAGCAGATGGCGCAGCGCCGCGCGCGTGGCCGCATGACGGATCGCGTCCTCGGCGCGCAGAAAGCGCGCGGCCCGCGCGCGCTCGGCCGCGTCGAGCGCGGCGTGGGCCGGTGCGTCGAGCGGCGTGCCGAACGCGAAATCGACGCGCAGCAGTTGCACCCCGGCGCGCGCGGCAGCCTCGGGCACCGCGAGCGGCACCAGACGGTGCGGCGCGAGCGCGGCAGCAAACGGAACGGACGATGCGGTCTCGAAGACGGAAGCCATGAACGGGGGCGGCACGCGGCCGGATTGCGGACGGGGAGTGCCGATCTTACCGGATCGCATCCCACGGCAGCGGCGCCATGCCCGCCGTGCCGAACCGGCCATCCGGCACATTGCATCGCCCCCGTCGATGCGGCCGCGCCGCGGCGGGCTCGCCTAGCGCTTGGTCGCTTCGAGCGCGCCCAGCGCGCGCTTGCGCGCGGCGTCGTGGTCGACGATGGGCGCCGGATAGGTGCGGCCGAGCACGACGCCGGCCGCCTCCAGCACCACCGGCTTGGCGCGCCACGGCTCGTGGATCGCGTCGGCCGGCAGGCCCGCCAGCTCGGGCACCCAGCGGCGCACGTAGGCGCCGTCCGGATCGAACTTGCGGCCCTGCATGACCGGATTGAAGATCCGGAAATACGGCGCCGCGTCGGCGCCGCTGCCGGCCACCCATTGCCAGTTCGCCGAGTTGTTGGCAATGTCGGCGTCCACCAGCGTGTCCCAGAACCAGCGCTCGCCCGCGCGCCAGTCGATCAGCAGGTGCTTGATCAGGAACGAGGCCGTCACCATCCGCACGCGGTTGTGCATCCAGCCCGTGGCCCACAGCTCGCGCATGCCCGCATCGACGAGCGGGTAGCCGGTGCGGCCGCGGCACCACGCAGCGAACGCGGCCTCGTCGCTGCGCCACGGCATCGCGTCGAAGCGGTCGCGATAGTTGCGCATCGGCAGCTCGGGAAAATGATAGAGCAGGCTCGTGTTGAACTCGCGCCAGCCCAGTTCGCTGAGAAACTTCTCGATGTCGGCCGCCACCGCCGCGCCGCCCTCGCGCCCGGCGGCCTGTGCCGCGTGCCAGACCTGCCGCGCCGACAGCTGGCCGAAGCGCAGGTACGGCGAGAGCCGGCTGGTGGCCGGGCGGTCGGGCCGGTCGCGCGCGTCGCCGTAGCCGCGGATCTGCTTGTCGAGGAATGCTTCGAGCCGCGCGAGCCCGCCCTCCTCGGACGGCTCCCACGCCTCGCGCAGGCCGCCCGCCCAGTCGGGGCGCACCGGCAGCAGGCCGAGCGCGTCGATGCGCGTGGCGCGCCGCGCGAGCGCCTCGGGCAGCCGGTGAAAGCGCCATTTCGCCGGCTCCGCGAGCGGCGCAGGCAGCTCGCCCGCCGCGCGCGCCGCACGCCAGTAGGCCGTAAACACCTGGAACGCGCCGCCGCTGCCGGTGCGGATCTCCCACGGCTCGTGCAGCAGCGCGCCGTTGAAGCTCTCCACCTCGATACCGGCCTCCTTCAGCGAACGCTTCAGCGCGGCGTCGGTTTCGCGTGCGAGCCCGTCGTAGCGGCGGTTCCAATAGACCGCGCCGGCGCCCAGCTCGCCGGCGAGCGCGGCGATCGTCTCACGCTCGTCGCCTTCGAGCACGACGAGGCCGCCGCCCTGCGCGGCGAGCTTCGCATCGAGCGAACGCAGCGCGCCGTCGAGCCACCAGCGCACCGCGCCGCCGAGCGGACGCGTGCCGTCGCGCTCGAACACATAGACGCAGACGAGCGGGCGGCCCGACTCGGCCGCGCGCGCGAGCGCCGGGTTGTCGGTCACGCGCAGATCGTCACGGAACCAGACGAGCGCGGGCTGGGCTTGGGAATCGGCGGACAAGGGCAAGGCTCCGGTGGAAACGGGTTGACGCAAGGATGCAGGCCGGCGCGAGACACGACGACGACGCGCGGCGGCCCCGGACCGCCGCGCGGCGCACCCGCGCCGGGCGCCGGCATCGGGCTGAACGCGCGCCATTAAACCATGCGCGACCGCCTGGCCGGCGCCGCACGGCTCGCGGTGCAGCGGGGCGCCGTGCCCGGTCCGGCACGGCGCGCGCCGTCGCGCGCTTCGCGCCGCGGGCCGCCGCCACGCCACGCCGCCACGCCCGCCCCGCGCGTCAGGCCACCGCGCCACGCGCCGGCCCGGTTCCGCTCACGACGCAGCAAGATCCGCGCCGCCGCGCGAGGCGCGTTTCAATCGTCCGGCGGCGGGCCGCGCCAACGCCCGGCGGCGCCCGCCGCGCGTTTGGAGTGCGCCATCTAGCCGGCGCACTGGCGCAGCCCGCCGCCACGCCGTATACATCAACCCAACCCCGCTACGAAGCCGCCGCGCGCTGTGCCGCAGGCCGGCTCGCCCGGCGGGAACAGGAGGAGACCATGGCAAATCCGCATCCGGCCGAAGCCGACTGGCGCGACGGCAAGCGTTACTGGTGGCTGCTCGGCGCGCTGACGATCACGCTGCCGATCGTCTCGGCGCTGCTTGCGCTCGCGACGGGCTGGCATCTGTTCTGGTGGTTCGGCCCGCTGTTCGCGTTCGGCGTGATCCCCGTGCTCGACTGGCTGATCGGCGACGACGCCGGCAACCCGCCCGAGGCCTGCGTGGCCGCGCTCGAGAGCGACCGCTACTATCGCTACGTCGTGTATCTGGCCACCGGCGTCGTCTACCTGTCGTTCGGCGTCGCGCTATGGGTGCTGAACCACGTGCCGCTCACCTGGTACGACTATCTGGGCTTCGCGATGTCGCTGGGCGCGGCCACCGGCGTGTCGATCAACACCGCGCACGAACTCGGCCACAAGACGCATCGCGGCGAACGCTGGCTCGCCAAGCTCACGCTCGCGCCGGTGGCCTACGGCCACTTCTTCGTCGAGCACAACCGCGGCCACCACGTGCGCGTGGCGACGCCGCCCGACCCGGCCAGCGCACGCTTCGGCGAATCGTTCTGGGCGTTCCTGCCGCGCACGGTCGCCGGCGGCATCGCCTCGGCCTGGCGGCTGGAAGCGCGGCGGCTCCGGCAGGACGGGCGCTCGGTCTGGTCGCCACGCAACGAGGTGCTGCACGCCTGGGCGATCAGCGCCGCGCTGTGGGGTGTCGCGCTCGCCTGCTGCGGGCCGCGCGTGATCCCGTTCCTGCTGATCCAGGCCGCCTACGGCGCCTCGCTGCTGGAAGTGGTCAACTACGTCGAGCACTACGGGCTCGGGCGCCGACGGCTGCCGAACGGACGCTACGAGCGCTGCTCGCCCGAGCATTCGTGGAACAGCAACCACGTCGTGACCAATCTGTTCCTCTACCAGCTCCAGCGCCACGCCGATCACCACGCGCACCCGACGCGCCCCTACCAGGCCCTGCGCCACTTCGCTCACGCCCCGCAACTGCCGTCCGGCTATGCGACGATGATCCTGCTGGCCTACCTGCCGCCGCTGTGGTTCCGCGTGATGAACCCGCGCGTGGCCGCCCACTACGGCGGCGACATGCGCCGCTCGAACATCAAGCCGTCGATCCGCGAGCGCGTGATCGCGCACTACGCGGCGCGAGCGCCGGGCTAGGCGGGACGTATCGGAGCAAGGACGCGCGGGGGCGGCATGCGCCCGGCGCGCGAAGCCGGACTGGCGGCGCCGCTGGGCGGATGGCGGGAATGGCGGGAATGGCGACGCGCGCCTCGCGGGCGCGCGTCGCAGGCGGCGGCTCAGGCCGAGCGCCGCGCGGCGGGCATCAGACCGCCGCGACCGTCACCGACTTCGTGACCAGGTACGGCTCGAGCGCTTCCGGGCCGCCTTCCGAGCCGTAGCCCGAATCCTTCACGCCGCCGAACGGCATTTCCGGCCACGGCGTGGCCGGCTGGTTGATCCACAGCATCCCCACTTCCACGCGCTGCGTCAGCAGATGGACGTTCTTGAACGAACGCGTGAAGGCGTAGCCGGCCAGGCCGTAAGGCAGGCGGTTGGCCTCGGTGATCGCGTCGTCGAGCGAATCGAAGCCGCGCACCGCCGCCACCGGGCCGAACGGCTCGTTGTTGAACACGTCGGCGTCGAGCGGCACGTCGGCCAGCACGGTCGGCGCGAAGAAGTTGCCGGCCGAGCCGATCCGCTCGCCGCCCGTGGCCACCGTCGCGCCCGCCTTGCGCGCGTCGGCCACCACCTTCTCCATCGCCGTCAGGCGGCGCGGGTTCGCGAGCGGCCCGAGGCTGGTGCCGGCCTCGAGGCCGTCGCCCACCTTCAGCCCTTCGGCATGCTTGACCAGCGCCTTCACGAACGCCTCGCGCACGCTGTTGTGGACCAGAAACCGCGTCGGCGAGATGCAGACCTGGCCCGCGTTGCGGAACTTCGCGCCGCCCGCGGCCTTGACCGCGAGCTCGAGGTCGGCATCCTCGGCGACGATCACCGGGGCGTGGCCGCCCAGCTCCATCGTCGCGCGCTTCATGTGCTGGCCTGCCAGCGCCGCGAGTTGCTTGCCCACCGGCGTCGAGCCCGTGAACGTGATCTTGCGGATCACCGGATGCGGGATCAGATAGTTCGAGATCTCGGCCGGATCGCCGTACACGAGGCCCACCACGCCGGCCGGCACGCCCGCGTCCACGAACGCGCGCAGCAGTTGCGCGGGCGAGGCCGGGGTTTCTTCCGGCGCCTTGACGAGGAACGAGCAGCCGGTGGCGAGCGCCGCGCTGAGCTTGCGCACCACCTGGTTGACCGGGAAATTCCACGGCGTGAACGCCGCCACCGGCCCGACCGGCTCCTTGACCACCGTCTGCTGCACCGCCAGGTTGCGCGGCGGCACGATCCGGCCATAGACGCGACGGCCTTCATCGGCGAACCATTCGATGATGTCGGCGGCCGACAGCACTTCGATCCTCGCCTCGGCGAGCGGCTTGCCCTGCTCCAGCGTCATCAGTTGCGCGATCGAATTCGCGCGTTCGCGCACCAGCGCCGCGGCCTTGCGCATCAACGCCGAGCGCTCGTAGGCGCTGACCTTGCGCCAGGTCTCGAAGCCGCGCTGCGCCGCGTCCAGTGCACGGTCGAGATCGGCGATGCCCGCGTGAGCGACCTTGCCGATCACTTGCCCCGTCGCCGGATTGACGACGTCGAGGGTCTTGCCGCTGGCGGCATCGCACCATTCGCCGTTGATGAGGAGCTGCGTGTCGGTGTAGTTCGTATTCGTCATCTGGATATCCACCTGATCGGGAAAATGAGCGGCCAGGACCGCAGGCCGGCGCCGCCCCGGCACCCGGGGGTGGGCAGCGCGCGCGGCCCGCGGCTTCCGGTTCGGCGGCAGGCGCCGTCGACGACATGGCGGGCCGGACCGGTGCCGTGTCGTCCCGGACGCGACCGGCCTGAGGGCGGCGGCGGGCCGGCCCATGGCCGGCTCCGGCGCGGCGCTTGCCGTTCGCGCAAGAACGTAAGCGTACCGCGTCCGTGGAAAGTCTGCGTGACAGCGTCCCGGCCGGGCCGCCGGGCAGCCGCCCGCTCGACGAGACGCGCGGGCACGAAACCCTGCCGCCCACCGCGCCGATCGTATGCGGCAATCCGCACGCCGGCAGGCCGCTGATGCCCCGCTACTGGCCCGCCGCCGTCGAGCTGCCGCTCGATCCCGTGGTCCGGCAGGACGCGGCGCGCATGCCGGCGCCGGACCGCGGCGCGGGCCAAGCGCATGCCGCGCCGCCGGCTGCCGCGTAGGACCCGCTCGCGGCGGCCGTCGCGGCCGCTTGGCGAGCCCTGGCCCTGGGCCGCCGCAGTGCGTCGCGAGGGGCATGCCGTCGCAATGCGCATGCCGGTACACCTCAGGCCGCGTCGTGCTGCATCGCGCGGCGCGCGCGGTCGCGGCCACGCGCGCGCCATTGCGCCGGCGTCACGCCGACTTGCCGCTTGAACACGCGCTGGAATGCGGCATCGGACTGGTAGCCGACGCGCTCGCCGATCTCGGCGACCGACAGACCGCTCTCGCCCAGCAGCTTGCCCGCCATCGTCATGCGGATCGTCGTCAGCAGATCGCTGGCCGAGCGGCCGAGCGCCTCGTCGAAGTGCCGCGCGAAAGTCGCGCGCGACATGTGGCAACGTTCGGCCAGTTCGGGCAGCGTCCACGGCCGCTCGGGCGCCTCGAACATCGCCGCCAGCGCCGGCTGCAGGCGCGGGCGCGCCGCCAGCGCGAGCAGGCCGCGCGGCGGCTCGCCCGCCTCGCTCGCGAAACGCATCGTCAGCGCGAACAACGCGCCCGACAGATGGTTGACGAGCGCCATGCTGCCCGCGCCGAGCTCGACCGACTCCTCGCGCATCAGTTCGACGAGCCGCGTCAGCCGGTTGGTGCCCGGCGTCTCGCCTCCCGCGGCCCCGCTCGCGGACGCCGAAGTCCTGACCAGCAGACGGCCGGGCAGATGGCCGCGCAGCAACTGCTGCGGCAGCGCGGGCAGCAGGAAACGGCCGCACAACAGGTCGGCCGGCGCGCCACGCCCTTTGTTCGTCACCACGTCGAGGCCGTCGATGACCTGCATCGTCGCCCCCGCCGGCTTCCTGCCGCTGCCGTCGTGCAGCGTGTGCAGCGCTCCCGACGGCAGCATCACGATGTCGCCGGCGTGCATCGCGAGCGGCGGGCCGGCGCCGTCCTCGAACCAGGCCTGGCCGCGCAACAGCACGTGATAGTGAATCTCGCGCTCCGCCGCGGCCGCGCCTTGGATGCGCCAGGGCGCGCCGAACTGGCAGCGCGCGTCCAGTTCGCCCGTTACGGGCATCAAGGCAAGCAGGCAGCTCAGCAGGTCCATGGTGGCTTCGGTTTCGATCGTGAGGGCAACCGCAAGGGCGTGGTCGAAGATGGCTAGGCCGAGATATTAAAGCATCGATATAGCCAATAACGTGATCGATTGACTCGAATCCGGATTGCGCCGTATATCTTGATGGCCACGCACCGGGACACGCCGCCGGCACGCCTGCGTTCGTTGGGTCGACTAGGCCGAGTTCCCGGACATCGGCCTGGGGGCCTCCCGCCGAGGACGGCGCGGCCGATATTGCCGCCCGCCCGGGTTGCCGCGCGGACGGCGGCCAGACCGCGAAGACCGCGACGGGAATATGAAGGCAGATGGACGCCGTGCCGGAAGCGCAGCCTCGGCCGGCGGCATGCCGGGCGGCCGAGGGGGCTGGCGGGGGGCGTGCGGAGTTTGCTATACTCTCGCTCTTGCTGGAGAGATGGATGAGTGGTTTAAGTCGCACGCCTGGAAAGCGTGTATAGGTTAATCGCCTATCGGGGGTTCGAATCCCCCTCTCTCCGCCAAACGCCAAGCTTAAGCCGTTGATTTCGTCAGAAATCAGCGGCTTTTTCATTTGGTGACCATCAAATTGACCCACAAGCAAAACGGCGACTAGAGTCGCCGTTCGCATCGTCAAGCTCGACCGATCCAGCCTTTAACTTTTTCCCACCACCGGATCCTCTCGACCGGCAAGCAATGGTAGGCCGGAAATCCGTCCTTTTGCGGCTCGGGGCGATAGGTTGGCGGCTCGGCTCTGGGCGCGCGAGACTCAGACGGCGGCACTCTGACTGGCGGTGTTGACGCTGAACCGATGAATGTATGGTTAGGGCCATAATCTTTGCGGCTGATGAAGCTCGCACGATTCGGTGGAACGGGCCGCCCCTGTTCGTCTACTGACAGCGTTTCGAACGCTACGAGCGGAACACACCACTTTGCTCGGTCGCGGGGAACGACTTCGTCTTTCTCATTCCAACAATTGAGTAAAGTCGAATTGGTGCCGGCCCGCACGGCACGAATTAACGCCCTCGCCGCTCAGCAGCGATGCCTGGGCCAGATCATCGCAGGCCCTCTCGGCTTTTGCAGTCCGCGGTGTATCGCGCACGCGGCCGAGCAGCACGGCCGCGTGTCGGAAGGCGAGGCGCTGGTGACGATCCACTGAGGTGGCCACCGACACCGTCCAGTCGTTGCACGGCCAGGCGATGCAGCGGCATTGCCGAGACGCCGGCTAACGTTGAGTGGGTACAGCGGCTCTGATAGCCTATCGCGATCGAAGCAACACGAGGGCGCAGTGATGGCAACGTGTGTGAGCTTTTCGAAAGCGTTTGAGGGCAATATGGCCGCTTTACGGTTGCCGGTGCCTGCTACCTTGTTTTCGACGCTTCAAACATCGATCGCCAGCGTGTCCGCTGCAACGGCTACGGCATGCGCGCAAAGCTCGTTACCCGAGGCAAGCGATGAACTGGATAGGTGATCGCCTGTTGCTGCTGCTCACTGGCGCTGTGTGCGTTCGCGTGCTGGCTCGTTATCCGTTTGACTGGGGAATGGTTTTCGACGCTGATGCTCGTGGTTTCATATCTCGTCTTGTTCGCTGAGAACTCGCGCTTGCGCAAGCTGCTTGAACGCAACGGCATTGATCCGCGGCGTAGACGAGCGCGGGAATAACCCGCCCTCGCTTGCCCGGTGTTGCGACTGCGTTCCAAGCGTGCCTAGCGTTTCTGGTCACAACGGGAAAGCCTACACCTACCCGCATTCTTGTGGCGTGGCGGCGCTCGAAGCCTCCCTTTGACGCCGCGCGCACCGCCCTTTCGTCCATCCCGACGCGGGCCGCTTCTCTGCGGGCCGGCACGGCCGGCCGCCGGCCCGCTTCGCCTCAGCGCAGCCGAAACACCCGCACGGCATCGGCCAGTCTGCCCGCCTCGTCACGCAGCGTCACCGCCTGCCGCCGCGCATCGTCCACCACCTGGGCGTTCTGCTGCGTCACCTCGCCGATCTGCGTGACCGCCTGATTGACCTGCTCGATGGCCTGCGACTGCTCGCGCGACGCCTGGCTGATCTCGCCCATGATGTCGCGCACCTGGCCCACGCGTTCGACGATGCCCTGCATCGTGGCGCTCGCCTCGCCGGCGATCCGCGCCCCGCTCTCGACGGTGCCCGTCGATTCGGCCACCAGCGCCTCGATTTCCTTGACGGAGGCGGCGCTGCGCTGCGCGAGCGAGCGCACTTCGCCTGCCACCACCGCGAAGCCGCGCCCCTGCTCGCCGGCCCGCGCCGCTTCCACGGCCGCGTTCAACGCCAGGATGTTGGTCTGGAACGCGATGCTCTCGATCACGCTGGTGATATCGGCGATGCGGCGCGCGGCGCGGCCGATCTCGTCCATCGTCGAGACCACGCGCTGCACCGCACGGCCGCCCTCGAGCGCGGCCTCCGAGGCGCCGGCCGCGAGCTGGTTGGCCTGCACCGCGTTGTCGGCATTCTGCTGCACGTTCGAGGTGAGCTGCTCCATGCTCGCGGCCGTGCGTTCGAGGTTGCCGGCCTGACTGGCGATGCGCGTGGCGATGTCGCCGCTGTCGCTGGCGATCTGCCCGGTGCGTTCGGACATCGCGGCGGCCCCTTCGCGCACCTGCGCGACGATCCGCGCGAGTCCGTCGCCAATGCCGTCGACGGCGCGAATCAGGCGGCCGATCTCGTCGTCGCGCACCGGCTTGCCGGCACCGATGCGCACGCTCAGGTCGCCCGCGGCCAACCGCTCGGAGGCCATTGCGGCCTCGTCGAGCGGGCGGCTCACGAGCCGTCGCACGGCCAGCACGAACAGCACGCCGAACGCCACCACCAGCGCCATCCCGACCAGCAGGAAACGGTCGCGCGTGGCGGTCACGTCGGCCATCACCTCGTCGCGCGGCGCCACGCCGCCCACCAGCCAGTGCCATTCGGGCACATAGCTGAACGACACGTACTTGTCGCTGGGCGCATGCTCGCCCAGCGCCGCATCGACGGAGCGATACTCGAGCCTGCCCTGCTTCATCTCCAGCATCCGGCCGTAGGGCGCGCTGGTCTCGTCGGCCGGCTTGCCGGCGCTCAGCGGATGCACGGTGAACTTGCCGCGGTCTGGTCCGTTCGAGGCGTCCATCGCGAAGAAATAGCCGCGCTCGCCGATCTTCAGCTGCCGGATGTCGGCCTCGATCGCGCGGATCTCGGCACCCACGTCAACGCCGACGAACAATGCGCCGATCACGCGCCCGCTCGCGTCGGTGAGCGGCTTGTACTGCGTGATGTAACGTTTGCCGAACAGCGCGGCCAGGCCCGTGAAGGTGCGCCCGGCCAGCACCGGCCCATAGGCCGGGCCCTTGCGGTCGAGCAGCGTGCCGACCGCCCGCGAGCCGTCGTCCTTCTTCAGCGAGGTGGTCACGCGCACGAAATCGTCGCCGCGGCGCGCGAACACGGTGGCGATCGCGCCGCTGCGTGCGAGAAACTCGTCGGGGATGGAGAAATCCATGTCGAGCACGCGCTCGCCGGCCTTCAGGGTGGGCGCCGGGGTGCCCTGAATGTCCACCTGCCGCGTCTCATCGAGCGAAACGCCGGCCGACAGCAGGCTCTGGAACTGCGTCATCGCGCGGCCGACCTCGGCGGTCAGCGCCGTGTCGAGCAGCGTGATGGTCTCGGCAATCGACTGGTCCTTCTCGTCGATGCGCATCAGCACCTGCCCGGTGACCTGCTGGCCCGCCGAGCGCGTGAGCGCCCAGGCGAACACGGCAAGGCTGAGCGCGAACAGCAGACAGGAAAGAACGGCGAGTCGCACGCCGATGCCGGCGCGACGCATGGGGAAAAAATCCATAGGGGTATGTGTACTTGAAAAGCCATCGGGCTTGCCCGGCAGCGCACGAGGGTATTTCGCGCATGGCCGGACAGCGGAACGCGGACAGGTGCGCGCGGCCGCCACCCGAGAAAGGCTGGATGACGGGGTGACCTTTTAACGGCACCCTGTCATCGATCTTTATATGAATATTTCAAAAATATTGCAGTTTCCCTGCGAAATGTAAAACCGGCGCCGGCCGCCGGCACGGCGCGGACCTCGCGCTCACTGCCACTCGGCCACACCGCCGTGATGCGAACAGGTACCGGAACGATGGCGGCTGAAGCTGTAGCTGCCGTCACGGCACCTCGCCGATGCGCCCTCGGGCACGCGCCCGTCCTTGGTATGCGCGGGCGCGTGGACCTCGTCGCCATCGCGGTTGCGGTAGTGACCGTGTTCCCGCAGCTGCGCCTCGTCGGGCTGCACGGGCTGCACGGGCTGATAGGCGTCGGCGGCAGCGGCGCACAGCAGGCAGGCCGCAAACGCCGCGGCGAGCCGCATGGCGAACGCCGCGCCGGCCGCGGCCGATCGGTGGACGTGACGCACGGCGGCGCGCGGCGGCTAGACGGGCCTGGGCCGGACCGGCAGCCGGCTCATTCGCTGCCGAAGGTGGTCAGCGTCGATTGCAGCGTCGCGCCGCAGCTCGTCTTGTGGCCGTCGAACGCCACCGCGCGGCCGCCCACGGTGAACTCCGGATTGCCCTCGGCGATCACGCAGGCCTGGTGGCCGGCGATCGGACACACGCAGAGGTCGCCGACGCGCGCGACGGGCTTGCCGTCCACCAGCAGGCTCGAATCGCCGGTCTGCACCACGCCGCCGTGGCTCGTCGGATCGCCGACGCGAATCACGTTCTTCATCTGTGTCTCCCTGGTACGTTGAATCGGCACGAAGCGCGCCCGGGCTCGCGCGGGCCCTTGACAGCGCTCATGCGTATTGGAGGTCGAGCGTCAGGTCGCCCTGGCGCGGGTCGAAACTGAACAGCGCGGTGCCCCAAGCGCACGGTTCCAATCTCGCCTTGGCCGGATGCGGATTGACCACCTGCAGGCCCGAAGCAGCCGCGACGGCCTGCACGATCTTCGACTCGGTGATGCTGGCCTTGAAGAATCGGATCAAATCGAACAGCACCGCGACTCCCTCGATGCGCCCGCTGTTGACGTCGAACACGCATTGGGCGGCGTAACCGCACAGCGAAACGGGTTTCGTCACGCGATAGCGCAAAGCGCCGTTCGGTACGCTTTCCGGGGCGTCACACAAGGCCCGAAGGTCGTGGGCCAGCGCGCCGGACGCGTCGACCGCGATCCGGACCCGCTCGAGGTCCACCGCTCCGGTCGCCCAATCAATATGTAGTGCCAGCGTCATTTCGAATAACCGATGATTTTTCCCGTATCGATCAGGTTGGCCTTGTCCTGATTCTCCAGAAAGTACTGCGTCGCGCCACCGGCACCGAGGTGCGGATTGGCCGCCGCCGTTCCCTTGGCCATGCAGGTGTCCTTCGTCACGACATAAGCATGCAGTTGGGTGCGCATGTCGCGGATGCCCCGCCCGGATGCATTGCCCTTGTGCGCGACCTGCACCGAATCGTTGTACTCGCGTGCCGTTGACGAGGCCAGCACGCCGCTGCTGGTCACGAAGTAGTTGCCGGGTGCGGGGCCGTGCGGATACAGGGTATAGAGCACGGTGCCGCGCTTGACCACCACGTTCTGGTATGAATCGACGCCGCTGTACGGGTCGGTGCCCTGCCAGCTGCGCGCGGTGGCGGTGGGATTGCGCCCCTCGCACGGATTGCACTTCGGGCAGCGGGCCGGCTTGCCGCCCGCGCCGCCGGCCGGCGTCCCGGCGAGGCCGAGCGGGTCGATCCACTGCACCGGATTCGGCACGTAGGCGAACTCGTTCAGGCCGCCGAGCAGCTCGGCCGGGTCTTTCGACACGTAGCGCCCGACGTCGGCCGCGTAGTAGCGGTGACGATTGTAGGCCAGCCCGCTTTCGTCGTCGAAGTGCTGGCCCTGGAAGCGCAGCGGATTGCGCACCCGCTCGCCGGTGGCCTTCGAGACCCGCTCGATCACGTCGCGCGCCTCGCC
Source organism: Burkholderia glumae LMG 2196 = ATCC 33617 (assembly GCF_000960995.1). NCBI lineage: Bacteria > Pseudomonadati > Pseudomonadota > Betaproteobacteria > Burkholderiales > Burkholderiaceae > Burkholderia > Burkholderia glumae. The sequence goes on from NZ_CP009435.1 coordinate 3,621,076, forward strand.
CCAGGCCTGGTAGCGCGCCTCCCAGACGATCTCGCCGAGCTCGTCGGTGATCATGCGCGGCGTGCCGATCTGGTCGCAGTGATAGAACGCGAGCCGCGCCTCGGCGCCGCGCTCGGGCACCCGCAGCAGCGGGTCGTCCTCGGGCGTGTAGCGTTCGTGCTCGCGCGCCACGGGCGTCGGCATGCCGGTCACGGGCGCGCCGGTGTACTGCGCGAGCGGCACGAAGGTGCCGGCCTCGTACAGATAGTGCCGGCTGTACTCGGGGCCGCTTTCATAGGCGAGCGTGTCGCCGTCCCAGCCGAACACGCTCGCCTGCCCGTCCACCACGCGCGCGATGCGCCGCCCGAACGCGTCGTAGAAGTAGCGCGCCTCGGTGCGCGTCGTGGCGGTCTCGGTCCGCACGCCGACCAGCCGGTTGAAGCCGTCCCACTCGAAGCGCTGCACGCGGCCGGGCGAGCGCTTCTCGGTCACGTTGCCCTGCGCGTCGTATTCGAAATGGGTGCCGGCGTAGTCGCGCAGCAGGTTGCCGAGCACGCGCGGCAGCGGCGCCGCCTGCGTGGTGCCGGGCGGCACGTAGCCGACGGCGCCGGCGATGCTGCCGGCCGCGGGCAGGCCCGGGGCGGCCGCGTCGACGAAGTTGCCGGCCGGATCGAACGCGAAGCGCTCGCCGAGGTTCGGCGTGACCGCCTCGATCAGCCGCCCGACCGGGTCGTAGCGGTAGCCGGTGGAGCCGGCCTGGCTGTCATCCACCTGGGTGAGTTGGCTGGCCGCGTCGTAGCAATAGTGGCGCGCGGCCAGCGCGGCCGGCGCATCCTCGCGGTGCAAGGCCTGCTTGGCGAGCCGCCCCGCCGGATCGCGCGTGGTCTCGCCGACCAGCTTGCCCGGCAGCGCGCGGCGCACCTCGCGATGCAGGTCGTCGCGCTCGAACTGCACGCGCTCTTCGCCGTCGAGCGCCATGCCGTGGACGTAGCCCGAGCCGTAGGTGAGCCAGTCCACGCGGTGGCCGTCGGGGCGCACGGTGCGCACGCGCGCGCCGAGTTCGTCGTAGGCATGATGCCAGACCACGCTGCGCGCCTCGCCGAACAGCATGCTCGCATGATGCTCGCGCACCAGGTTGCCGACCGGATCGTAGAAGTGCTGCACGCGGCTGTGGGCGTTGCGCGCGTCGATCAGGCGGCCGAGCGCGTCGTAGGCGAAGCGCTCTTCGACCTCGCCGCTGACGTGGCGCACCAGGCGCCCGCCGCGGTCGTACTCGACCTGCGTGATGCGCCCGGCGTCGTCGATCGAGGCGAGCTGGCCGCTGTCGGCGTCGTATTCGTAGCGCGTGAGCTTGCCGTCGAAGCCGACCGTCTCGAGCAGGCGGCCGAGCGCGTCGTAGCGGAACTGGAAGCTCGCATGATTCGCGTCGGTCAGGCGCACCAGCCGGCCGATCCGGTCGTAGCCGTAGCTGAGCGTGTGGCCGGCCGCGTCGGTGCGCGCACCGATCCGGCCGGCCGCGTCGTAGGTGAAGCGCGTGACGCGCTGCAGCGCGTCGGTGCTCGCCAGCAGCCGGCCCTCGGCGTCGTACTGGAAGCGCTCGACGCCGGCCGCGCTGCTCGCTTCCTCGAGCGTGCCGTTGGCGGCGTAGCGATAGGCGGTGGTGCCGCCGGCCGCATCGGTGGCCGCGACGAGCCGCCCCCGGGCGTCGTAGGTCCAGGTGCTGGTCTTGCCTGAGCAGTCGGTATACGACGCGAGCTGGCCGGCATCGTCGTAGGCCATCAGCTTGGTGCCGCCCTTCGCGTCGGTCACCTCGACGGGGCGCCCGGCGCCGTCGTAGACGTAGCGGGTCTTGTGGCCGAGCGGATCGATGTCGGCCGACACGTTGCCCTGGTCGTCGTACTCGCGCTGCCAGGCATAGCCTTGCGGATCGACCAGCCGCACCATCTGGTCCTTCTCGTCGTAGTGCATCTCGAGCACGCTGCCGTCCACGCGCTGGTGGCGCACCAGGTTGTCGCGCGCGTCGTAGTGCATCCGCTCCACGCCGCCGTCGGCATAGGTGTGCTGCACGAGGTTGTGGTTCGCGTCGCGATACATCCACTCCTCGCCGCCGTCCGGATGGATGATGCGGAACGTGTAGCCGTGGCGGTCGTAGTAATGGCGCGTGACGCCGCCGTGCGCATCGGTGACGCTGACCATCCGGAAGTTCGGATGCCAGGCGAAGCGCGTGTCGAAGCTGCCGTCGTCGGCGTACTCGCGCACGCACTTCGCCCTGGCGCCGGTGCCGTTCCATTCGAGATGCATGCCGCGCCCGGTGCGGTCCGTGTAATGCGTGAGCAGGTGATGCTGGTAGCGGTATTCGCGGCGGTTGCCGTACTCGTCGAAGGCGGCCACCAGGTCGCCGTCGCGGTCGTAGCTGTAGCGCGCGAGCGTGGCCAGGCGCGCGCCCTCGCGGTCGTGATGCACGGCCTCCACGATGCGGCCCGCGTCGTCGTGCAGGAACACCACGATCGCCTGCGGCGCGATCAGCCGCGCGGGCCGCCCGCGCTGATCGTAGTCGAGCGTGATCTGGTTGCCGGCGCGATCCTTGATGAACGCGAGCCGGAACGCGTCGCCATGCTTCTCGTAGGCTTCCAGCGTGTCGTGCGCGCGCGTGAGCGTGAGCCAGGTCTCATCGAGCCGCAGCAGCGTGAAGCTCTCGCCGCGATCGTCGTGCGCCTCGCCCGGCGCGAGCCGCGGACACTGCACGCTGCGGCCGGTCGCGTCGTGGTAGACGAAGTGCGCGGCATGGATGTCGATGCGCGTGGTGTACGGCGTGATCCAGCGCGCGCCGATCTCGCCGGCCTCGTCGTTGGCGTCGAAGAACGAGCGGTAGGTCCGGCTCCAGACCACCGGCACGGTGCCCGGCAGCGCGAAATCGGCGTGGTCGAGCCGCTCGTCGCCGAGCGCGTAGCCGACCGAGTGGCGGGTGGCCGACTTGGCCGACGACACCGGGCAGCCGAGCTTGCACTGGCTCGGCCCGGGATGCTCGGCGTCCTCGGTATGGCGCAGCGTTTCCTGCCGGCCCTCGCCTTCCTCGTGATGGACCTTGGTGGTGCCACGCTCCTTCACGCCGGTGGCATGGCGGCGCTTGCTCTCGATGATGCCGCGCTTCTTCTCGATGGCGAGCTGGATCAGGTTGATGAGCCAGCCGATGGTGCCGGCGTCGGCGCCGCCGAGCGCGATGATGCGCTGCTTGACGGTCGGGATCATGCCGCGCAGCAGGTTCGCCATCTTCATCAGCGCTTGGCGGTACGGCAGATCGAGCGCCTTGGCGACCCGCGTGCCGCTGTTGATCATGCCCTTCGCCTCGATCTTCACGAAGTCGACGATCAGATGGCCCAGGCCGCTGAAGGTCTTGCGCGCGTCGTGCGCCGAGAAGCCGGCGGCGATCTGGCTCGCGTGCTGGTCGGCGGCGCGGTAGTTGTGCGCGGTGCTCAGCGCCTTCTCGCCCGCCACCTCGGCGAACAGGTCGGCGAAGCCGTTCAGGAACTTCTCGATGTAGTCGGCGCAGGTCTTGAGGATGCTGCCGAGCTGGCTCTTCATGCCGTCCACGAAGCTCTGGATCTTGCCGGCGAACTGCTCGCTGAGGCTGTCGATCACGGCCTGCAGCAGCGCCGTCTGCATCACCTGGATGGTGGCCTCGCCGACCGCCTTGCCGCTCTCGAGCATCTTCTGGCGCACCAGCTTGAGCACCGGCCGCGCGCCCATCCGGAACTCGGAGGTGGCGGGCGGGATCGGGATGATGCCGATCAGGTCGAGGCCGAGGTTGATCCAGTCGAACAGGTCGGGCTCCTGGCCCCGCTGGTGATGTTCGATCAGGTCCTTGATGTCGAGCACCAGATCGACGGCCGACATGATGTTCGCGACCACCGGCAGCGCGTTGGCGACCATCTCGAGCCGCTCGATCGTGATGACGTCGTGGCTGATGCTGCGCAGCCACCGATCGCAGGCCTTGATGCCGGCGGATACGTCGGCGGTTTCGATCTGCAGCAGCGGGCCGACGAAGACGTCGGTGGGTTTGGGCATCAGCACGCCCGCGGAATCAGCCATGATGGTTCCGGTTCGAAAGAAGAGACCGCCCGGAAGCCGCTCCGGCCGGCGTTGACACGAATGCGTGAAAGCGGACTACGCCTTGAGCGAGCCCAGCGCGCCGACGGCGCCGCGCGCGCCCTGCGCGAGGGTACTGATCTGCCTGGCGGCCGCGCCGAGCTGGCTCGCCTGGGAGAGCGCGCTGCCGGCACCGGCCGGCAGCGCCTGCATGGCGGCAGCCTGCGCAAGCCCCAGCGCCTGGCCCGACAGCGCTTGCGCCGCGCCGCCGCCCGACGCCTGCCCGGCCAGCCCCGCCAGCGCCGAGGCCCCCGAGACGGCCGACATCGCACCCGAAGCCAGCGACGGCCCGCCGGCCGCCCCGGCCAGCCCGGCTGCCTGCGCGGCCGCGCCCGCGGCGCCCGGCAGCAGCCCGCCGAGCTGCGACATCGCGGTGGCCGCCGCATCGCCGCCCTGGGCGGGCCTGGCGGGCCATGCGGCGGACTTGAACACGCTCGCCGGGTCGTACTGATTGCGCGGGTCCTCGCCGAACTGCACCTGCGCGGCGCCGGCCGGCACGCCGCTCACCACCGTGCGGCCGCTCGCGTCGAGCGCGCCCTGGCGCAGCACGCCGCCATTGGCGTCGAGCACCGAGAACTTGCCGCCCTTCACGGCCTCGCCGTTGGCGTAACGGTGCAGCAGCTCGAGCTGGCCCGGCTGGTCGGGGCGCGCGGAAGGCAGCGGATAGCCCATGCTGGCCGGCCCCGCGAACACGTGCGAGGCGCCCTTCACGTCGACCTTGCCCGGCGCGTGGATCTCGATGTTGCCGCCGGCGATGCGGATGTAGGCGCCGCCGCTCGTGAGCAGGATGCCCTGGTCGGCCGCGACCTCGATCCGCTCGGTCGAGGAGACGATCTTCACGCCCTTCTGCGCGGTCATCTCGATGTTGTCCGACTGCGCCTGGATCTCGACCTTGCCCTTGGCCGCGAACAGCTTCATGCCGGCGTTCTGCACGAACAGGCTCAGCTTCTGGCCGATGCTCGCCAGCAGCGACTTGCCGGCCGCGATGTGGGTGCTCTCGCCACTGACCAGGTTCACATGCTGCGAGGCCGACGCATGGATCGACTGCTGCGACGACAGCCCGATGCCGGCCGGGCTGCCGAACACCATCACCGGCTGCTGGAACACGTTGGCGCTGCCGGTGCCGCCGCCCGCGGTGTTGCCGCCCGAGGCGGCGGCGCCCGTCACGGTGTGCTGCGTCGCATCGGTCAGCGCGCGCATCGCGTCGTGCGCATCCTGCAGGCTCTCGGCCTGATGCTGCACGCTCGCCTCCGACATCGCCTCGACCACGCTCTCGGCGTTCACGAGCTGCTGCTGGGTTTCCTTCACGTCGAGCGGCTGGCTGCCGGCGGCCTTCGGATAGGTCGTCACGTACAGGCCCTGGCTCGCGCGCACCGCGCCGTAGTCGTCGGTGCGCAGGTCGAAGCCGCTGCCGAGGTAGGCGCCGCGCGCTTTGCCGCTCTGCTCGATCAGATAGCCCAGATGCAGCAGGCTGTTCGCGCTGCTGCTCATCAGCTGCACGCGGTTCTGGCCGGTGGCGTCGTCCATCACCATCTGGTTGTAGCCGCTGCCGCCGTACTCCTTGGAGCGATGGCCGGACAGGATGCCGTTGCTGTGCCACTGCGGCTTGACCGCACCGTTGTAGACGCGATGCAGCACGATCGGCCGGTCGCAGTCGCCGCCGACGTGGCCGACGATCACCTCCTCGCCCACGCGCGGCATGTGAACGCCGCCGTAGCCGCCGCCCGTGTCGGACTGCGCCACGCGCATCCAGCACGAGGCACGCTCGTCGCCGTCGTTCAGGCGGTCCCAGACGAAGCGCACCTTCACGCGGTTCAGCTCGTCGGTGTAGACCTCCTCGCCCGGCGGCCCCACCACGATCGCCGTCTCCAGGTGCATCTCGGGCTTGTCGTGCTCGAACGGGCTGCGGTACGGCACCGTCGTGCGCTGCGCCTCGATCTCGGCGATGAAGAAGCCCTCGCTGCCGTCGGCATGGACCACCGTGCCGGCACCGCCGCGGCTGGCGGCCTTGGCGTCGTCGATGCGCGCCTTCAGGCTGTGCGGGAAGCTGGTCTCATGGTCCGACAGCGGCAGGTTGTTCTCGATGTAGCGCGTGACACGGATCGTGGCGAACTCGCGCTCGCCGGCCACGTCGCGGTCGTGGACCGGGTGGCCGGCGAGCGTGAAGCGCCGCCCCGCGTCGATCCCGTACACGCCGCCCGCGCCATAAAAGCGCTTGGCGCGCGATTCCCATTCCTCGAGCTTCAGCCGCGAGAGATGGTCGCCGCGATCCTGGTCGAGGTAGGTGTAGGCGCCCGTGTAGTGGTAGACCTCGAGCTGCGAAGGCAGCTCGCCCTGGTCGCCGCGTGTGGGCAGCGTCGTGCCCTTCGGGTTGGCGGCCGGCGCGGGCGCCTTGTAGTCGAACGTGCGCGTGGTGTGCGTGACGCTCTGCAGCGTGCGCGAGCCCGACCACTGGGTCAGCGCGTTCGCCTCGCTGGCGGCACCCGCGCGCCAGAACCCGAGCGTGTCCGGCACCAGCTTGTCCAGCGAATGGAGATCGTCGGTGACCACCAGCGTGTGCGATTTGCCGTCGGGCGCGAAGCGCCAGAAGCCGAACAACCCCTCCGATTCGAGCAGCCGATGCACGAACTGCCAGTCCGTCTCGCTCTGGCGGCAGTACGAGCGCGGCGGCAGCGGCTTGGACAGCTGGAACAGGAACCGGCCCTGCGCCTGCGGATGCGCGTTGAACACCGCGGTGACGATCTGGTCGGCCGGCTGGTCCTGCCAGATTCGCATGTCGCTGCGAAAGCGCAGGAAGTGCATCCACGACGCGAACGTCACCTGGTAGGTACTGAGGCTGCCGTCGGCGCCGAGCCGGCGCGCGGTGTGGATGTAGCCGTGGGTCGGCAGGTAGGACTGGTCGGCCTGGCGGACCCACAGCGTGATCGGCTGCGCGATCAGCGTCTTCAGCTCGATGTCGCCCGCGCTCGAGACGAGGTCGAGCGTGACCGAATAATCGCGGCCGAGCTCGGCATGCGCGAGCGCGCGGCGCGGAATCAGCGTGTTGTCGGGTAACGCCGGGATCTCGGCCTTCAGCAATCGGTCTTGCTGAATCAGCCCCCCCTGAATGGCCTGAGTCAATTGATCGAGATTCATACGCGGATCACGTGGTCTTTCACTTCGTATGCGCGACGCTCCGCGCGGCAATCGAAAGGCACCGGCGCCTGGCGGATTATTACAAAACCTGAAATTTACAACAGAATGGCAATGCGCCAACAGCCGATGCAAAATTTAGCGAGTGTGGGTTCGATTGCACACGGGGAACGCCTCGATATTCACGGCGCGACATGAAAAATCGGCAATATTTTCAATATAAATATCAACTCCCGGCACTTAATACCGGCATTTAATATAGGAATCATCGCTTCCTGACATGCCGTGGCGGCAGCCGGGCTAGGCCTCGCGGGCCACCGGCAGCGTGATCGTCACGGTGGTGCCCTGCCAGGCGGCGCTCTGCACGCGGATCTCGCCGCGGTGGCGCATGATCACCGCCTTCACGAAAGCCAGGCCGAGCCCGACGCCGCTGGTCTCCGGCTGGCCTTCGAGCCGGAAGCGCCGGTAACGCTCGAACAGATGGCACTGCGCTTCCTGGTCGATGCCATAACCGTGATCGCGAATCGTGCAGCGCACCGCCGAGCGATTGTCGACGATGTCCACCGCGCACTCGACGCGGGTGTGCGGCATGGTGTATTTCACCGCGTTGCTCAACAGGTTGACCAAGGCCCGCGACAACAGTGCGGGGTCGCCGTGGACGATCGCGTCGTCGCGGCGCGGCACGTCGTCGATCGCCACCTGCCGGTCGTGCGCGACCGGCCAGATCGTGTCGCGGGCCTCGTTGAGCAGGTCGCTGAGATTGACCGGGATCGACTCGAATTCGCTGGCCTCGGCTCGTGACACCTGCACGAAGCCGTCGGCCATCGCCAGCGTGTGGCGCGCGAGCTTCTCGACCTTCTCCAGCCGCTGCCGCGTGTCGTCGCCGGCAGCAGGCCCGGACGCGCCGGCAAGCGTAATCAGCGAGGTCAGCGGCGCGCGCATGTCGTGCGAGAACAGCATCAGCATGTCGCTGCGCTGGCGCTCCAGCACCTCGCGACGCAGCTGGGCCTGGCGCAGCGTCTCGAACGCGCGATACACGCGCACCAGTTCGGGGCCGGCCGCGGCGGGCGGGCGGATCGCCGCGGCACGGTCGCCGTCGCCGAGCGCGGCGATGCGCTTGCCGAGCACGCCGAGCGGCTTGAGCAGCGCGTTCTGCGCGCCCCGCGCGAACACCAGCAGGATCACGAGGCTCAGCAGCGCCATGGCCACCGACACCACCACCCTGGCCCGCGCGAGGTCGCGCGACGCCACCGCCTCGCGGCTCGCGATCGCCATCGCGCGGTCGCGCAGCAGCTCGGAGGCGCGGAAATACAGCACCGCCTGCCGCGAGAAATCGGCCGCGCTCATGGCGTAGACGCCGTCGCGGCCCTGGGCGACGATCGAGCCGGCGAGCGGCATCAGCCCGCCGCCCATCGAACCGCGCAGCTGGCGAAAGTCGCGCGCGAGCAGGGCATCGTCGAGATAGGGCTTGATGGTGCTGGCGATCAGCGTGCGCAGTTCGTCGATCTGGCCGCTCAGGTGCGCGATTTCCATCAGCGGCTGGTCGGCGAGCGGCACTTGCGCGAACAGCGCGGCGACCAGCTTGGAGCCGAGGCGCCCCGAATATTCGCGCAGGTCGCCGGCCTGACGCGCCAGGATCACCGCCCCCGCCACGTCGGGATTGTTGCGTGTCAGCCGAATCAGCAGATCGTCGCTCAACGGCGTCAGCGCGTCGACGACGGCGAACATCTCGGCCTGCACCCGCCGCAGCTGTCCCGCTTCGCGTTGCACCGGCGCGCGCGCGGCCAGCGCGTCGGCCTCGCGGCGCGCCCGCGCCAGTTGCAGACCGACCGCGTCGATCAGCGCCGGCGCGCGTGCCGCCTGCTCGTCGCCGCGCGCGCCCTGCTGCGCGGCGAGCACCCGAAAGCGCAGCAACGCGTGGTCGGAGGCGGCCCGCGCCACCGCCAGTTCGGCGCGCTCGCGCGCGTCGTCGCGCTGCGGGTCGACCAGCAGGTTGTTCATCGGCCCGCGCTCGGCCGACACGATGCTGGCCGCCGCCATCGCGCTGCGCGCCAGCTCGAAGCCCTGCAGATCGCCGCTGCTCTTGCGGAAGCGGTCGACGTTGCCGGCGATGATGGTGGCGCACAGCAGCGCGATGATCGCCGCGACGACCAGGAATCCGATGCGGATCTTCTGGTAGGTGCCGAGCCGCCGTAGCGCCGCCGGCAGCGCCCGTCTCAGCAGCCGCGAGCCGGGCATGACGCCGCCCTCCGCCACCCCGGGCGGCCCGGCGCGCGGGCCGGACCGGTCGCGAAGCGGCACCGGCCGCGGCGGCGGCGCGCCGTGGCACCGGCCCGCCCGCGCCGCGTGCCGGTCCGCCCGCCGGCGCCTGCCGCGATGCCGCCGTCCACGCCGACCCGCGCGATACCGGCAGGCCGCCCGCGGCGCGCGCGGCGGCCCCGCGGCGGGGCTCTCCTGTCGTTGTCGGTCAGGTCATTCATGAAGCGCTCGGCGAATTACGGATCGATCGGCGGCGCAGGCGCCGCAGGCGGCTCGACGCGACCGGGGGCGGGCCGGCCATCACGGCGGCGGCGCCGCAACCCGGCCCCGCGCGTCCGCCATGCATCGGCCGGCGCGCCGCCCCGCTGCGGTCCGGTGCAGCCGCCCCGCCGCAGTGTCGCCCATCCTGCCGTGCCGCAATTCGTTTGGCAATCACGGCCGGCCCGGGGGGCCGGCACGCCGCCGTCACGGATGCCGGATGTAGTCGACCAGCGCGCGGGTGTAGGCATCCGGCCGCCGGTCCAGCAGGCTCACGCCGATCGCGGCCGCGAAGCCGGCCGGCACGCCGAACACGCCGGAGCTGATCGGCTCGATGCCGAACCAGGTCGGGCCGGCGAAACCGGTCAGCTGCGTGAAGAACGGATAGGTCGAGACGATGTAGTAGACGCACACGCCGAGCCCGGCGACCATCCCGGCCACCGCGCCGCGCGTGGTGGTGCGTTTCCAGAACACCGCGAGCACCAGCACCGGGAAGAAGCTCGAGGCGGCCAGCGAGAACGCCGCGCCGACCAGGAACAGGATCTTGCCGGTGTTCAGCGACGCGACGTAGGACGCCAGCAGCGCGACGCCGAGCAGCAGCACCTTCGAGATCGTCACGCGGCGCTGGGCGGTCGCGTCGGGCGCCACCATGTGGTAGTAGACGTCGTGCGAGAGCGCGTTGGCGATCGTCAGCAGCAGCCCGTCGGCCGTCGACAGCGCGGCCGCCAGCGCCCCCGCCGCGACCAGCCCCGACATGACATAAGGCAGCCCGGCGATCTCGGGCGCGGCCAGCACCACGATGTCGGGCTGCATCTGGATGTCGGACCAGTGCACCACCCCGTCGCGGATCACGTCCACCACGCCGATCAGGCCCGGCTCGGAATGCTGCCACTGCGTGACCCACGGCGGCAGCGCCGCGAACGGCCGGCCCACCAGATGCGCGAGGATCTCGAACTTGATCAGCACCGCGAGCACCGGCACCGTCAGGTAGAACAGCGCGATGAAGAACAGCGTCCAGCCGACCGAGCGCCGCGCGGAGGCGACCGAGGTGGTGGTGTTGTAGCGCGTGAGGATGTGCGGCAGGCTCGCCGTGCCGAGCGACAGGCACAGCAGCAGCGCGAGGAAATTGCGTTCGCGCGGGCGCTGCTCGTCGTCGCTCGCCGCGGGAAACGGCAGCTGCATCGGCAGCGGTTCGGCCGCGCGCGCGAGCAGTTCGGCGCGCGCCTGCTCCCATACCACCCGCGCCGCGGCCGGGTCGCGCGGAAACGCGGCCAGCTCGCGCTCGCGCTGGCTGATCTCGCGCAGCGGACCGTTGCGGCGGCGCAGCGCGCTCAGCTCGTCGGCGAGACGCGTGCGCGCCTCGCCATACGAGGCCGGCAGCCGGTCGATCCGCGCCTGCAGCGCCGCCGCGCGCTGCCGGAACGCCTCGCGCACGGCGCGCTCGGCGGGCGAGGCGCGCACCCGCGCCTCGAGCCCTTCGACGCGCGCCATCAGATGGCCGTAGCTGGCCTGCGGCAGCGGCCCGAGTCCGTTCTGCCACCCGATCAGCGACACCGGGATCAGGAACGCGCTGATCAGGATCACGTACTGCGCGACCTGGGTCCAGGTCACCGCGCGCATCCCGCCGAGGAACGAGCAGACCAGGATCCCCGCGAGCCCGCAGAAGATCCCGATCGCGAAATCGACGCCGATGAAGCGTGTCGCGATCAGCCCGATGCCCTGGATCTGCGCGACCAGATACACGAACGAGCAGAGGATCGCGGCGCCCGCCGCGATCGCGCGCACCAGCGTGCTCGAATAGCGCGTGCCGAGGAAGTCGGGGATCGTGTATCGCGCGAGCTTGCGCACGTAGGGAGCGAGCAGGAACGCGACGAGGCAGAAGCCGCCGGTCCAGCCCATCAGGTAGGCCAGCGCCTCGTAGCCGGTGGCATAGAGCGAGCCGGCCAGCCCGATGAACGAGGCGGCCGAGAGCCAGTCGGCGGCGGTCGCCATGCCGTTGAACGCCGACGGCACGCGCCGCCCGGCCACGTAGTACTCGACCAGGTCCGAGGTGCGCGAGAGCAGGCCGATCACCGCGTAGACGGCGATCGGCACGAACAGGAACACATAGCCGATCCAGACGCCGGGGCCGGTCATGCGCTCGATGCGCCAGAGCAGCAGCACGAAGGCGAGAAAGCCGATCGTGTAGCAGGCGTAGGCGCGGATCAGCCGGCGCGTCATCGCCCGCCGCCCGTCGGGCCGCCCGCGGGCGCGCCGCCGCGGGCGGCGCCAGGCGAAGCCTGCGCGGCGTAGGCGGCATAGGCGGCGTAGGCGCGGCGCAGCGTGCGGTCGGCCCGCTGCATCCCCGCCACGTAGACGCCGATCAGCAGCAGATAGACGAGGATCGCGCCCTGCGCGCCGAGGTAGAACGGCAGGCTGAAGCCGGCGAAGCGCAGCGCGGCGAGCGCCGGCGCGAAGAACGGCACGAGGAACGACACCGCGAAGCCGATCGCCATCAGCACCGCGATCAACGCGAGATTGAAGCGCCAGTAGCGCGCATGGGCGCGCGCCAGCTCGTCGGGCACGGGCGGCGGCGCGGCGCGATGCGAGGCAGTCGAGGGCGGCGGCGGGGCGGAGCTCGGCGCCGGCTGGGAGCGTGTGGGGGCGGGCATTCGCTTATCTAACAAAAATGCCCCCGCGCGGGCAATCGGGATTGCCGCGCAGGGGCGCTTGCCGGGCGGGCCGCGCCGCCCGCTCAGCGCGCTTCGGCGAGCTGCTCGAGGATCGCGGGATTCTCCAGCGTCGAGGTATCCTGCGTGACCGCCTCGCCCTTGGCCAACGAGCGCAGCAGGCGCCGCATGATCTTGCCGGAGCGCGTCTTGGGCAGGTTGTCGCCGAAGCGGATGTCCTTCGGCTTGGCGATCGGGCCGATCTCCTTGCCCACCCAGTCGCGCAGCATCTTCGCGATCTGCTGCGCCTCCTCGCCTTCCGGGCGGGTGCGCTTGAGCACCACGAACGCCACCACCGCCTCGCCCGTCATGTCGTCGGGGCGGCCCACCACGGCCGCCTCGGCCACCAGCTCGTGCGAGACCAGCGCCGACTCGATCTCCATCGTGCCGAGCCGGTGCCCCGACACGTTCAGCACGTCGTCGATGCGGCCCATGATGGTGAAGTAGCCGGTGTCCTTGTCACGCACCGTGCCGTCGCCGGCCAGGTAGAGCCGCCCGCCCAGCTCGTCGGGGAAGTAGCTCTTGCGGAACCGGTCGGGATCGCCCCAGATGGTGCGGGCCATCGCCGGCCACGGCCGCTTGATCACGAGGATGCCGCCCTGCCCGTTCGGCACGTCCTGGCCGGTCTCGTCGACCACCGCCGCCATGATGCCCGGCAGCCCGAGCGTGCAGGAGCCGGGCACGGTCGGCGTGGCGCCCGGCAGCGGCGTGATCATGTGGCCGCCCGTCTCGGTCTGGAACCAGGTATCGACGATCGGGCAGCGTTCGCCGCCGACGTTCTTGTGGTACCACATCCACGATTCCGGATTGATCGGCTCGCCGACCGTGCCGATGATGCGCAGGCTCGACAGGTCGTAGCGCGACGGATGGGCCGCCTCGTCGGCGCCCGATGCCTTGATCAGCGAGCGGATCGCGGTGGGCGCCGTGTAGAACACGGTGACCTTGTGGTCGGCCACCATCTTCCAGAAGCGGCCCGCGTTCGGATAGGTCGGCACGCCCTCGAACACCACCTGCGTCGAGCAGGTCGCGAGCGGCCCGTAGGTGATGTAGGTGTGGCCCGTGATCCAGCCGATGTCGGCGGTACACCAGAACACGTCGTCGGGCTTGCGGTCGAAGGTCCAGTCCATCGTCAGCGCGGCCCACAGCAGGTAACCGCCGGTGCTGTGCTGCAATCCCTTCGGCTTGCCGGTCGAACCCGAGGTGTAGAGGATGAAGAGCGGATGCTCGGCGCCGACCCATTCGGGCTCGCAGGTATCGGGCTGGTTCGCCGTGATCTCGTCGAGCCACAGGTCGCGGCCCTCGTGCCAGGCGACCTCGCCGCCGGTGCGGCGGTAGACGATCACGCTCTTCACGGCCTCGCAGCCGCCCATCGCGATCGCGTCGTCGGCGATGCTCTTGATCGGCAGGGTCTTGCCGCCGCGCACCTGCTCGTCGGCCGTGATCAGCGCGCAGGCGCCCACGTCCACCAGCCGCTCGTTGAGCGACTTCGCCGAGAAGCCGCCGAACACCACCGAGTGCGTCGCGCCGATCCGCGCGCAGGCCTGCATCGCGACGATGCCCTCGATCGACATCGGGATGTAGATGATGACGCGGTCGCCACGGCCGATGCCGCGCGCCTTCAGCGCGTTGGCGAGGCGGCACACGCGCGCCAGCAGTTCGGCATAGGTGACGCGCGTGACGGTGCCGTCGTCGGCCTCGAAGATCACGGCGACACGCTCGCCGCGGCCGGCGGCCACGTGGCGGTCGAGGCAGTTGTAGGAGGCGTTCAGCTCGCCGTCCTCGAACCACTTGTAGAACGGCGCGTTCGACTCGTCGAGCACGCTCGAGAACGGCTTGTGCCAATCGAGCGACTCGCGCGCGAGACGCGCCCAGAAGCCTTCGTAATCGCGGCCGGCCTCGTCCACCAGCGCGCGGTACGCGTCCATGCCGGAAATATTGGCCGCCTGTTCGACGCTGGCGGGCGGAGCAAACTGACGGCGTTCGTGCAGAACCGATTCAATCGCAGACATCGACTACCCCTTGATGAAGGTGAAACCCACTGCATGACGGCGCGCGCACCGCGCACCGCACACGGCGCGACGAAGCTCGCGCGCCGTGCCTCCTGAAACCGCCGCGCCCGGCATCGCGGCGGGCGGCACTGCTTGCATTGCTGTCTCCTGCTATTGGCATACCGCGCGGCGCACGCTGCGCCTTGCAGGCGAGGTCCGTCATGCTGCGATGCCGCATGAAGCGGCACCAGCGGGCGTGTTCGACACGATAAGCCGCGCAACTTACCCGTCACTTACGCACCCCGGCCGGCGCCGCGCGGGTCGCTACAATGCTAACTGAACTCAACGCCCGGATTCCAGCTTGAATCGCTACGCTCTCTGTCTGATTCTGTCGATGCTGCTGGTCGGCAGCAACGTCGGTGTCGGCAAGTCCATCGTCGTGGCGATGCCCGTCGCGATCCTCGCCACGCTGCGCTTCGTGATCGCCAACGCGGTGCTCTGGCCGCTCTGGCAGCCGTCGAAGATGCGCGCGGTGAGCCGCGCCGAATGGCTGAACCTGTTCCTGCAGGCGCTGTTCGGCACCTTCCTGTTCACGCTGCTGATGCTCAACGGCGTGCAGCGTACCAGCGCGGTGGCGGCCGGCGTGATCACCAGCACCATCCCCGCCGTGGTCGCGCTGTTCTCCTGGCTGTTCCTGGGTGAGCGCCCCGACGGCCGGGCACTGCTCTCGATCGCGCTCGCCATCGTCGGCGTGCTCGCCCTCAACGTGGTCCAGAGCCAGGGCCAGCCGGGCGGCGCGGCGCCGGGCGGCTCGCTCGCGGGCAACCTGCTGATCCTCGGCGCGGTATGCTGCGAATCGTTCTACGTGATCCTGTCGCGCCGGCTCACCAGGACGCTGCGCGCGCTCGACATCTGCGCCTACACGCACCTGTTCGGCATGCTGCTGATGCTGCCGCTCGGGCTGCTGGCGCTGCCGCACTTCGACTACGCGGCGGTGCCGGCCGGCATCTGGGCGCTGGTCGTCTGGTATGCGCTCGCCGCCAGCATCTTCTCGTTTACGCTATGGATGATCGGCATCCGGCACATGCCGGGCAGCCTGGCCGGCGTGTTCAGCGCGGTGCTGCCGATCTCGGCCGCCGTCTACGGGATCGCGTTCCTCGGCGAGCGCCCGACGCTCGCGCACGGCTTCGCGCTGGCCTGCGTCGTCACCGGCATCCTGCTCGCCAGCCTGAAGCCGCGCCGCACGCCGAACTCGCTGTCCTGACCGCGCGGCCGGCCCGGCGCGCCGACGCCGTCCGCCCGGCGGGCACGTTACAATAGCGCCCTTCCGGCACGTCCCCCAAGACACACGCGCTCCAAGCCGCCCGACCATGTCCGCTCCGCAGACCGACCCGCATGCCTCGCCCGTCCGCCGCCGCCGCAAGATGAGACCGCTTCCATCCCTCATTTTCATGAGCCGCTGGCTGCAGGTGCCGCTCTACCTGGGCCTGATCATCGCGCAGGGCATCTACGTCTACCTGTTCCTGAAGGAAGTCTGGCACCTGCTCTCGCACGCGAGCTCGCTCGACGAAACCAACGTGATGCTGGCCGTGCTCGGGCTGATCGACGTGGTGATGATCTCGAACCTGCTGATCATGGTGATCGTGGGCGGCTACGAAACCTTCGTCTCGCGCCTTGGCGTGGAAGGCCACCCCGACGAGCCCGAGTGGCTCGACCACGTGAACGCCGGCGTGCTGAAGGTGAAGCTGTCGATGGCGCTGATCAGCATTTCGTCGATTCATCTGCTGAAAACCTTCATCGATCCGGACCAGCATTCGCAGCACGCCATCATGTGGCAGGTGCTGATCCACCTGTCGTTCCTGGTATCGGCGCTCGTGATGGCGTGGGTCGACCGCCTCACGACGCATACCCATCCGAAGCATTTCGACGAGGTGCCGCGCGCGTCTCGCGAGCCGGCCTGAAAAAGCCGGCAAGGGCCGGCACCGGACCGGCCCGACGATTTTTCACACGAACCGTCCCCACTGAGTCACAGCCATGACCGTCATCAAACAGGAAGACCTGATCCAGAGCGTTGCGGATTCGCTCCAGTACATCAGCTACTACCATCCGCTCGACTACATCGAGGCGCTCGGCCGTGCCTACGAGGCCGAACAGAGCCCGGCCGCGAAGGACGCGATCGCGCAGATCCTGACCAACAGCCGGATGTGCGCCGAAGGCCGCCGGCCGATCTGCCAGGACACCGGGATCGTGACGATCTTCGTGAAGGTCGGCATGAACGTGCGCTGGGACGGCGCGACGATGAGCGTGACCGACATGATCAACGAGGGCGTGCGCCGCGGCTATACGCATCCCGACAACGTGCTGCGCGCCTCGATCGTCAACCCGCCCGAAGGCGCCCGCAAGAACACCAGGGACAACACGCCGGCCGTGATCCATTACGAGATCGTGCCGGGCGACAAGGTGGACGTGCAGGTCGCGGCCAAGGGCGGCGGCTCCGAGAACAAGTCGAAGTTCGTGATGCTGAACCCCTCGGACTCGATCGTCGACTGGGTGCTCAAGACCGTGCCGACGATGGGCGCGGGCTGGTGCCCGCCCGGCATGCTCGGGATCGGCATCGGCGGCACCGCCGAGAAGGCGATGCTGATGGCCAAGGAATCGCTGATGGACGCGATCGACATCCAGGACGTCATCAAGCGGGGGCCGAAGGACTGGGCCGAGGAACTGCGCGTCGAGCTGTACGAGAAGGTCAACGCGCTCGGCATCGGCGCGCAGGGCCTGGGCGGCCTGGCCACCGTGCTCGACGTCAAGATCATGGCCGCGCCGACCCACGCGGCCTCGAAGCCCGTGGCGATGATCCCGAACTGCGCGGCCACCCGCCATGCGCACTTCACGCTCGACGGCTCGGGCGTCGCGCGCCTCGACCCGCCGCCGCTCGACGCCTGGCCGAAGGTGCAGTGGGAACCGAACACCGAGACCAGCAAGCGCGTCGACCTCAACACGCTGACGCCGCAGGAAGTCGCGAGCTGGGCGCCGGGCCAGACGCTGCTGCTATCGGGCAAGATGCTCACCGGCCGCGACGCCGCGCATAAGCGCATCGCCGACATGCTCGCCAAGGGCGAGACGCTGCCGGTCGACTTCACGAACCGCGTGATCTACTACGTCGGCCCGGTCGATCCGGTGCGCGACGAGGCGGTCGGCCCCGCCGGCCCGACCACGGCCACCCGCATGGACAAGTTCACCGAAACCATGCTCGCGCAGACCGGCCTGATCTCGATGGTCGGCAAGGCCGAGCGCGGCCCGGTGGCGATCGAGGCGATCAAGAAGCACAAGGCGGCCTATCTGATGGCCGTGGGCGGCGCCGCCTACCTGGTGTCGAAGGCGATCCGCAGCGCCAAGGTGCTGGCCTTCGAGGATCTCGGCATGGAAGCGATCTACGAGTTCGACGTGGTGGACATGCCGGTGACGGTCGCGGTGGATTCGTCGGGTACCTCGGTGCATCAGACCGGGCCGAAGGAGTGGCAAGCGAAGATCGGCAAGATTCCGGTCGCCACCGCCTGAGCGCAGCACGATCGGCATTGGCATTGCCGATTGAACGAGAATGATTTTCAGGCCGGATTTCAATCCGGCCTGCTTTACTATTAATCATTCTCATTAACGCGAAAATCTTCGGCCTTCCAATAATTTGGGCTTGGCTTTTGCGGTTCGAGCGTTTATCTTCCGTGTCCGGAACACCACGATACAAGGACGGAACGGCCATGCAAGGCGACAAGAAGGTTATCGAATTCCTCAACGCGCAGTTGAAGAATGAACTCACCGCGATTAATCAGTATTTCCTGCATGCTCGCATGTATCGCCACTGGGGCCTGGAGAAACTCGGCAAGCACGAGTACGACGAGTCGATCGGCGAAATGAAGCATGCGGACTGGCTGATCGAGCGCGTCTTCATGCTCGACGGCCTGCCCAACCTGCAGGACCTGCACAAGCTGCTGGTCGGCGAGGAAACCGAGGAAATCCTGAAGTGCGACCTGAAGCTCGAGACCATCTCGCAGAGCACCTGCAAGGACGCCATCGCCTACTGCGAATCGGTGCGTGACTATGTTTCGCGCGAGATCTTCGAGAAAATCCTCGACGACACCGAGGAGCACATCGACTGGCTCGAAACGCAGATCGACCTGATCGGCAAGGTCGGCATCCAGAACTACCAGCAGTCCATGATGGGCTCGCCGTCGTAAGCGTGGCGTCGTAAGATGGCGGACCGCCATCCGCCGCTTGCCCCGCCATGTCCAGCCCGCCCGCCTTCGCGCCAGCCTGCGCCGCCGCACCGGTCGGCATCTTCGATTCCGGGCTGGGCGGCCTGTCGGTCCTGCGCGCCGCGCGCGCGCACCTGCCCGACGAGGCCTTCGTCTATGTCGCCGATTCGCGCTACGCCCCCTATGGCGAGCGCGACGATGCCTTCATCATCGAGCGCACGCTCGCGATCGGCGAATGGCTTGCCGCCCGCGGCGCAAAGGCGCTCGTGGTCGCCTGCAACACCGCCACCGCGCAATCGATCGCCGTGGTGCGCGAGACGCTGGCGATTCCGCTGATCGGCGTCGAGCCCGGCATCAAGCCCGCCGCGCTTGCGTCGACGAGCCGCGTGGCCGGCGTGCTGGCCACCGCGGCGACACTGCGCAGCGCCCGCTTCGAGGCGCTGATCGCGCGCCACGCCGGCGACTGCCGGTTCCTGCTCCAGCCGGGGCACGGCCTCGTGCAGGCCATCGAGCGCGGCGACACCGGCTCCGCCGGGCTGCGCACGCTGCTGGCCGGCTATCTGGAGCCGATGCTCGCCGCCGGTGCCGACACGCTGGTGCTCGGCTGCACCCACTACCCGTTTCTCGACGCCACGATCCGCGAGCTGACGCAAAATCGTCTGACCCTCGTTGATACCGGCGAGGCGATCGCGCGCCAACTGGCGCGCGTGCTCGACGAACACGGCCTGCGCTCGCCGGCCGGTGCCGAACCGCCGCCGACCCGCCTCTATTCCACCGACGACGGCACCCGCCTGCAGGCACTGGCCGCCACGCTGCTCGGCCTCGACGCCAGCGCCGAAACGATATCGATTCCGTCGCCGCGCGCGGCGGCCGCCGCGCTGAGTGCCTGAGGCGCGGCGCGCCACGGCTCGACATCCGTTTCGGCGCTCCCCTGCTAAGCATCTGGATTGGTTACAAAAAACCGCGCGATGGACTTGCCAAGCCACCCGAATATAATGATAATAATTCGCATTAACGTTAGCTATCGCGCTCATCATGATCGTCTGCGTGTGCAAGTCCGTCTCCGACCGAAAGATCCGCGCCTCGCTCGCGGAAGGCGTCGCGTCCTTCGACGAATTGCAGTTCGAACTCGGTGTCTCCACCTGCTGTGGCAAGTGCGAGGCGTCGGTGCGCGAACTGATGGCCGAGCACGGCGTTTGCGAGAGCCAGTGCGGCGTCTCGCACCCGCAAGCCGTGCCGGTCACGTTCTTCGAGCGCAAGGCGGCCTGATCGGCGGCATCGCTGCCGCACGCAGCCGACTGTCGCGTTTTCGTTTGACCATTCCGTCAGCGAGCCTGCAATCGCTAGCCAACGGCCAACCGCCCGGAGCTGTGATGGAATTGCTGATCGGTTTCGTAACCACCCTGTGCATTTCGCTGCTGATTTTCCGCAAGTGATGCATGACCACGCGGCCGGCGCCCGGTGCGCCGCCTCCTAGACTCGCCGACATGCAGGCTTCGACTCCCGTCCCGACCGGCTCCATGCCGGTCGCCCGTCGTTTCAATCGTCGCATCGCTGTCGCGACCGTCATCGTCCTGCTCGCCCATGCCGCGCTGATCGCCTGCGCGCTATTGATGCCCAGCGACAAATTGCCTCGCCCCAAGCTCGAATCGACGATGACGGTGCGCTTGCTGTCGGCCCCCGTCGCCCAGCCCGTCTCGCTAGAGTCGAAGCCGGCCCCGCCGCCGCCCAGGCCGATGCCGAAGCCGAAGGTGGTGCCGAAGCCGGTCGTCAAGCCGACGCCGGCCCCGCTGACGGTATCGCGCGAGCCCTCGAGCAAGGTCGTGCCGGTGCCCGAGCCGACGCCGCTCGCGCCGCCGGCCCCGGCCGCGCCGCCCGCGCCCCCCGCTCCGCCGCCGCCAGCGCGTCCGACGATGGAAATCGCAGCGCCGAAGGAAGGCCCGAAGCTGGTCTGCCAGGTGCGCGAGCCCGAGTATCCGACGCTGTCCAAGCGGCGCGGCGAGACGGGTACGGCCGTGGTGCGCTTCGTGGTGGGCCTGAGCGGCCAGATCGAAAGCGTGAAGGTGGTGCAGAGCAGCGGCTTCCAGCGCCTGGACGAGGCCGCGGCCGACGCGATCCGGGCCACGCCGTGCAAGCCGTATATGGAAAACGGCCAGCCGATGCGCGCCGCCTACACACAGCCGTTCAAGTTCGATCTGAGCGACGACTGAGCGAGCCGATCGATAACTGATTCAGCCTCACCGGATTCGACAAAGGAAAGGAAATGCAAAGCTACGGTATCGCGCACGTTTGGGCGCAAGGTGATTTCGTGACGCGCGCCATCGCGATCGTGCTGCTCGTGATGTCGGTGCTGTCCTGGCTCGTCATCGTCGTCAAGGGCTGGAACGCGATTCGTCTCGGCCGGCTGATGAAAAACGCCGATCAGGCATTCTGGCATTCCGACGAGTTCGACAAGGGCGTGCAGAAGCTGCGCGACGCCGCACCGAACGTGCAGGACAACCCGCTGCTCGCGCTCGCGCTGGCCGGCCAGGAAGCAGCCGAGCACCACCAGCAGACCCAGCCGCACTTGCATGACCGCATGGACGTGTCGGAGTGGATCACGCGCTGCCTGAAGGACACCATGGACGGCAGCGTCGCGCGCATGCAAAGCGGCCTCGCGGTGCTGGCCTCGATCGGCAGCACCGCGCCGTTCGTCGGCCTGTTCGGCACGGTGTGGGGCATCTATCACGCGCTGCTGACGATCGGCGCGACGGGCCAGACCTCGATCGATCAGGTCGCCGGCCCGGTCGGCGAGTCGCTGATCATGACCGCGTTCGGTCTGTTCGTCGCGATTCCGGCCGTGCTCGGCTACAACGCCCTGACGCGCACCAACAAGGGCTTCGTCACGAAGCTGCGCCGCTTCGCGCACGGCCTGCACGCCTATTTCGTGACGGGCACGCGCCTGGCCTCGACCAAACGGCGCGATTCCATCCGCCTCGCGTCCACGCGCGCGCGCGCCCACTGAGCGGAGGTCCCAGCATGGCAATGAACTCCTCGTTCGGCGATGACGACGACGATGGTCTGATGAACGAGATCAACATGACGCCGCTCGTCGACGTCATGCTCGTGCTGCTGATCATCTTCCTCGTCACGCTGCCGGCGATCCGCCACGCGGTGAAGATCGACCTGCCCCACGCCAGCAGCCAGCAGGTCGACGTCAAGCCGAAGACGATCGACGTGGCGATCCAGGCCGACGGCGCGGTGACGTGGAACGGTCAGCCAGTCAGCGATGCCGAGCTGCAGGCGAAGATCGCCGAGGCCGCGAAGCTCGACCCGCAGCCCGAACTGCATCTGCGCGCCGATCGCAAGATCGCCTACGAGCGCGTCGCCGACGTGATGTCGGCCGCGCAATCGGGCGGCCTCACGAAGCTCGGCTTCGTGACCGAGCCGAAATCGAAATAAGCAACCGGCGCGGCGCAGGCAGTCGTGAAGCAGGCGGGCGCGGAATCGGCGCCGCAAAGGAAAAGGCCTTCATCGAACGATGAAGGCCTTTTTTATGCGCACGCGGGCGCCTTCGGGCGGCGGGCTCTGCGGCGGCGTCAGGCGCCTCGAGCAACGCAATGCGGCACGCCGTGGTCTGCACGGACGGGCGCGTTCTGCCCTATCTGGCTCGCAACATATGCGGCCACCGGATTCGCTCGGAACATCCCTCGCGATTGGGATTTCAATATAGGCCGCGCGCTGCGGGCATTCAAGCGTGCCCCGATTGAATCTCGCGATGGCAGGCGGCGCTTCGATGACAAAACCGCTTCACGCCGCCGCGGCGCTCTGCTCGGCCGGCTTCTCGGCCTGCTTCGCGGCGCGCTCGGGACAAGGGGGCTCGCGATAGTCGCTGTCGAGCTTTTCGACGAGGAAATCGACGAACGAACGCACCGCCGGCGGCATGCCCTGGCGCGACACGAATACCGCGTAGAGCTGCGGCACCGGCAGCGTCCAGCCCGGCATCACCGGCGACAGCTGTCCCGCGCGCAGCGCGTTGCCATACATCATCTCGGGCAGCGCGGCGATCCCGACCCCGTCCAGCACGGCTTCGCGGATCGTCATCAGATCGGCCGTCACGAGCCGCGGCTCGTGCTCGTGCTGATGGCGCGTCCCGTCCGGCGCGATCAGCGTAAACACATGGCGGCCGTCGCCCGACGGCGTGTCGAGCGTCTCGAAGCGCCCCAGGTCGCCGGGCGCGAGCGGCGGCGCGTTCTGGCTCAGCAGGCTCGGCGAGCCGACCAGCATCTGCTCGGTGCGCCATAGCGGACGCACCACGATGTTGGCGTTCTCGGGCGGCTCGGAGCGCACGCGCAACGCCACGTCGATCGAATCCTCGAACAGGTCGATCACCTGGTTGGTCACGCGCACCAGCACGCGCACCTCGGGGAAGCGGTGCAGGAATTCCGGCAGCAGTCGCGACATCATCGTCTGCGACAGGGTGACCGGCACGCTGACGCGCACCGTGCCGCGCGGCGAGGCGCGCAGTTGCTGGACCGCGTTCATCGCCGCCTGCGCCTCGGCCAGCATCGCCTGGCAGTGCTGGTAGAACAGCTGCCCGGCCTCCGTCAGCGCGAGCTTGCGCGTCGAGCGCTGCAGCAGGCGCACGCCCAGCGTCGCCTCGAGTTCCGTCAAGCGCCGCGACAGCCGCGACTTCGAGATGCCGAGTACGCGTTCCGCGGCCGAGAAGCCGCCGTGTTCGACGACCTGCGAGAAGTACATCAGGTCGTTCAGGTTGTGTGCATCGAGATTCATTTCATCGTTCCAATTCCAGAACGATCCATTGCGGATCGCGCCGATTTCAAGCGCTGGCTGGTCCATATAATAGCTGCGACCAGCCAGCTCGATCATTTCAGGACAATATCCGATGCCAGAACCGCGCTCGATCCAGCGCGTCTATCCGTCCCTGCGGGCCACGGAAGGCGCCGGTTTCCAGGTCCACCGCCCATTCCCCACCCGCCTGCTCGCCGATTTCGATCCGTTCCTGCTGCTCGACGAGATGGGACCGGTGGAATACGCACCCGGCGCGGCGAAGGGCGCGCCCGATCATCCGCACCGCGGCTTCGAAACCGTCACCTATCTGCTCGATGGTCACGTTCGCCATCGCGATTCGGCGGGGCACACGGGCGAGTTGCGCGCGGGCGACGTGCAGTGGATGACCGCCGGCGCAGGGCTGATCCACAGCGAGATGCCCGACCCGGCGTTCGCGGCCGCGGGCGGCCGCATTCACGGTATCCAGCTCTGGGTCAATCTGCGCCGCAGCGACAAGCGGCTCGCGCCACGCTATCAGGAGCTCGCTGCAGCGGACATCCCACGTGCGTACTCGGCCGACGGCCGCATCGGCGTGAAGGTGATCGCCGGCGAGGCGCTCGGCGCGCGCGCGGCGATCGAGACGCAAACGCCGCTGCTGTATCTGCACCTGACTCTGCAGCCTCGCGCGCGCATCGGTCTGCCGGTGCCGCGCGATCACCGCGTGTTCGCCTACCCGATCGCCGGCGCGGGCCATTACGGCGCGAGCCGCCAGGTAAGCGGCCCGCGACAGATGATCGTGTTCAACGACGATGGCGACACCGTCGAGCTCGCAGCCGGCGAGGCACCGCTCGACGTGCTGCTGCTCGGTGGTCGCCCGATCAGCGAGCCCATCGTCCGCTACGGGCCGTTCGTGATGAACACCGAGCAGGAGATTCGCGACGCGGTGGCCGACTACCAAGCCGGCAGAATGGGCGCGATCCAGGGCTGAGCCGCGCCGGACGAGGTTTGCGAATTGCGTCACAATGGTTCCTGTTGCGGCTTGCGGCCGCGTCGACAGAAGGAACCCGTACCCTTGAATTTTGAACACCTGATCCAGATCAACGCAACGGACGACCCGACGTTGCCGACGCTCACGCGCGACCAGCTCTGGGAAGGGCTCGTGCTGCGCGCCGAACAGCCACAGCTGTTCGTGATCGGCCTCGATCGCTGCGAGATCCGCGAGCGCACCGAGACGACGCTCGAACGCGAGCTGCATTTCGGTCAGGCGAGGATCCGCGATCGCGTGACGTTCACGACGAACCATCAGGTCCGCTACGACATCCACGCCGCCGACGGCGAGATCGGCGGCTCGCTGACGATGACGATCGAGGAACGCGCCGACGCCGAGCTGTTCCTGCGCTTCGAATACCACACCACACTGCCCGAGACGGCCGACAGCGAAGACGCGCGGCAGACGCAGGGCATCGTCAAGGAGGCCTACCGCACCTCCGACATCGATACGGTGCGCCTGATCCGCGAATACGCCCAGGGCCGCCGGGATCCCGATCCGCTGCACTGAAGGCGCTGCGTGCCGGCGCCGCCTGGGGCGTTGCCGGCACGGATTTCACAAAAGCTATCAAGCTCGGCATTTCGATGAAAAACATCGTTTGTAAATGGGAATAATTATCATTTAGTATTCATCCCATCGACTCGCAACTGATTGAACGTCCTGATGACCGAACTCATGCGCTCCTCCACCTTGACCCTGCGTCGCACCGGCGGCGTCGTACCCGGTGGCCGCACGAAAGTCGCGGCCGTCACGAAGGCGGAAGCCCCGGCCAAGCCGGATGCGAATCAACGCGTCGTCGCCAGCGACACGCTGCTGCAGGGCCGCACGCATGTCTCGATCATGCACAACGGCGAAACCTACCAGCTGCGCGCCACCCGGCTGGGCAAACTGATTTTGACGAAGTAAGTACCGAGTATTGTGGGGACCACCTCCCTGAGAGGTGTTGGGCACTAGCCAGCCGTAACGGCTTGCACGCGAGATCTAGACCCCTTCGTGCAACCACACTCAAGCAGTCGTTACAGCAAGCCAAGCCATTTTTTTGGTTCTCATGCGGATGAACGAAAGCGGCGTGCCGGACGGGCACGCCGCTTTTTTTGTTTAGCGGCGTTCACGGGACGTAAAGCGCCAACCGTCCAGCGCGCCGCGTCCGCGATCAGGCGTCAGAAGTACCAGAACATCAGCCACCAGGCGCTATCGACGATCGCGAGCGCCAGCAGGAAACCGGCCGTCGCGGCCAGGCGCCGCGGCAGGCTGGCATAGCGGCCGGCCACGCGCCAGGCCAGCCAGGCGCTCCACATATTCGAGACGACGAGGATCGCGATTCGCACCGGCGAGGCCCAATCGAGGGGCACGTGCTCGGCGCGCAGCAGCGACAACGTGGTCGCCGACAGGCCGAGGAACACACCGGCCCCGGCGAGCGGAATCAGCGCTTGCGCCAGATGGTGCAGCCGGACGCGCTCGAAGCGGCCGAGCATCGCGGTCGAGGCCGCCAGCACGAGCAGCAGCGCGGTGCCGTAGATCAGGCCCGTACCGACGATATAGCCGACCACGAGGCCGCCGTCGAGCCACGAAAACACGTCGTTCTGCTGCGGATAGTGAGTGAGCAGGAACCACGGCGCGTTGGTCTCGAGCGGCCAGGTGATGTCGCGGTCGATCAGCCAGCCCGCGAGCCACTGCTTGATCGCCACGAACCACGGGCTCGCGCTCCAATGGAACGCGCCGATCGCGATGCCGAGCAGACCGTACAGGATCAGCGCGGTGTCCCAAGCGCTCGCCTGCCTGTCGCCGAGCTCGACGACCTCCTCGGCCGGTGAGCGCAGCGTCAGCGCAATCGCATCGCGGTGCCCGCTGCATCGGCCGCACATATGGCAGGCGGCCGCGCCCTTCATGTTGCGCAGCGGCACGAGCGGCGCGCAGTTGATCGGAATCACGCGATGGCCATGCTCGCCCTGCGTGTAGGAGCGGCGCCAGGCGGCTTCGTCGACCTTGAAGCGCAGCGGCGCCAGGCGCGCGAGCAATGCGAATACACCGTTGACGGGGCATAAATACTTGCACCAGACGCGCTTCTCGCGCCCGTACAGCAGCCCGATCACCATCGCGGCGAACGTCGAGCCGCCCAGCACCAGCAGCACCGCGCGTGGATACTGGTAGACGCTGACCATCTGCCCGTAGATGGTGGTGATGCCGAACGCCACGAAGGGCCAGCCGCCCCAGCGCATCCAGCGCGGAATCGCGCGCCCGCGGCCGAACTTGCTGGCGAACTCGGCAAGCGCGCCCTCGGGGCACAGCACGCCGCACCAGACGCGCCCGAGCATCACCATCGACAGCAGCACGAACGGCCACCAGATGCCCCAGAACACGAACTGCGCGGCCAGCGTCAGATTGCTCCACAGGTGGGCCGTGTCGTCGGGCAGCGGCGTGAACGCCGGCACCAGGATCAGGAACGCATAGACGGCGACCACGACCCACTGGATTGCGCGAATCAGCCCGCCGTGACGCTGCATCCAGTGGCCGACCTCGGAGAGCCGGCTCCGGCGCGCGGCGCGCACGGCGGTACTCATGCGGCCCGCCCCGCCACGGCGACCGGACGGCGCGCCGTGAGCCTGAGCAGCGCGTAGACGACCGCCCAATAGGCCAGGTAGGCAACCAGGTTGGTCAGCGCCGGATGCGCACGATAGCCGGTCAGCGTCGCGACCAGCGAGCCGAACGTGCTCGAGTCGTCGAGGATCGACGAGGTGTCCCACAGCTGCGCAATGCCGAGCGGCAGGATTTCCTTGTCGATCAGCTTGTCGACGCCGGCTTCGAACAGGCCTGCGCCGAGGAACAGCAGCATGATTTCCGTGACGCGGAAGAACAGCCGCCACGAGAACACCTTGCCGCCCAGCTGCAGCACGTAGAAGGTCAGCAGCGCGAGCGCGAAGCCGATCAATACCGCGACCACCTGCGCTCCGCCGACATGGCCGGTCTGCCCGAACCCGAGGCCGTAGAGGAAGATCACCGTCTCGCTGCCCTCGCGCGCGATCGCGAGCGCGACCAGCACGGCCACGCCCCACCAGTTCGCGGTCTTCGTGGTCTCCTGCAGCGATTGCTCCATTTCGCGCTTGAGCGTGCGCCCGTGCCGCTTCATCCAGATCACCATCTGCACGATCAGCACGCAGGCAACCAGCACCATCGCGGTCTGGAAATAGTCCTGCGCATCGCCGGACAACACTTCGGTGAAGCCGACCAGCGCGGCGCCGAGACCGACCGCCAGCAGCAGGCCGGCCGCGACGCCGACCCATAGATACGGCAGCCCGCGGCGCGCCTGGGCGTCGCCGTTGCTGAGCCAGGCATAGAGAATGCCCACGACGAGCAGCGCCTCGACGCTCTCGCGCCAGACGATGAAGATGATTTGACCCATTGAAACCTCCGTGTACCCCGGCCGCGGCGGGGCCTCCGCGGCCGCACGATAAATCGGGACTACTTTGCGACGATGACGCCCTGCGCCTGCTGATGGAAATCGTCGAAGAACTTGTACTCGCCGGGCGACTGCGGCGCGATCACGACGAACGATTCGGCTCCGGGCGCGAGCACCTTCTCCTTGCGCAGTTGGACGCTCTCGAACTCGACCGCACCCTTGCCGGTATTGCGGACCTCGATCTTGAAGCGCTGGCCGGCCGGCACCTCGATGCGCGCCGGGTTGAGCTTGCCGTCCGCCATCTCCAGCTTGAACGTCGGCAGATCGGCCGCATAAGCGGCAACGTTGGCAGCGGCGGCGAAGGTGACGAGCGCGGCGGCGAAAATCCTGGGGAATCTCATTATGTTTCTCGTTGAGGGCGGCACCGTGCGACGCCGCCAGGCCGTGCCGGACGGCGACGCGCGATACGCAGCGCGATCAGTAACCGCCCTTCTTGCCGATACCCGCGAACGGGAAATCGTATTCGAGCGTAAACGGCTTGAACCACGGGCCCACGCCCGTTTCCTTGTCGACGTGGCGGCCGAAGGCCAGGTGGCCCGTCTGCATCGGCGGCTTCACCGTCATCGACAGATGGTACTTGCCCGGGCCGTCGAGCTTGACGTTGTCGCCATAGTGCGGGCCGTCGTTCGCGACCATGCCCATCAGGTTGCCTT
Organism: Burkholderia glumae LMG 2196 = ATCC 33617; assembly: GCF_000960995.1. NCBI lineage: Bacteria > Pseudomonadati > Pseudomonadota > Betaproteobacteria > Burkholderiales > Burkholderiaceae > Burkholderia > Burkholderia glumae. The sequence continues at coordinate 3,649,724 of NZ_CP009435.1, forward strand.
CCGCCTTCCACTTCGCGTCACCCTGCTTGGTCAGCTTGTACTCGACCTGCAGATACGGCATCCAGTCGCCCTCGGCGAAGCCCGTCGGGTTGTTCTTCACCGCATGAATGTCGGTCTCGAGATGAATGTCGGAATCCGATGCCTTGCGCATCATGCCTTCCGGTTCCATCGTGATCGGCTGCAGATACACGACGCCGACTTCCATGCCACCCTGGATCTGCTGCTTGCCGATCGGATACTCCGCCGCCGATGCCGACATCGCGACAAGCGCCGCCGCCACGGCAATCCCGCTACGGGTGAAGGATGAAGCGAACATTGAAACTCCTTGTTTTTATCGTCTGGTGAACTGAAACACCTCGCGAATGCTCACGAACGCTCGTGACGCAATTGGCGATGCGGGTAACTACGAAAGTTAATGCGAACCATTCTCAATAATTCGCGAGTGTAGCATCGATTCGCCTCGCGAACCAAGCGGAAAGAAATTCAAGCCATTGATGTAGAAAGGTTTTCGGAAGTTTCGTGGGGTGCTCCGCCGTGCCGGCCTGCGAGGCCGGCATGGCGGAATCGGCGTGCTCAGCCGGCGCCGCTCACGTGATCGCCGACATTGGCGCCGAACACTCGCTCGCGCAGCAGCGCGAGCTGGTCGCGGGTCTGGGCCGCCTTCTCGAATTCGAGGTTCTTCGCGTAGTCGGTCATCTGTTTTTCGAGCCGCTTGATTTCCTTCGCCAACTGCTTCTCGGACATGTCCTCGAATTTCGCGCGCTGCTGCGCCTCCTTCAGCTCGGCGCGCGCCTCGTCGACGTTGTAGACGCCGTCGATGATGTCCTTGATCCGTTTCACCACGCCGCGCGGCGTGATGCCGAGCTTCTCGTTGTGCGCGATCTGCTTGGCACGGCGCCGCTCGGTCTCGTCGATCGCGCGCCGCATCGAATCGGTCATGTGGTCGGCATAGAGGATGGCCTTGCCGTTCACGTTGCGCGCCGCGCGGCCGATGGTCTGGATCAGCGAGCGTTCGGCGCGCAGGAAACCTTCCTTGTCGGCGTCGAGGATCGCGACGAGCGACACCTCCGGAATGTCGAGCCCCTCGCGCAGCAGGTTGATCCCGACCAGCACGTCGAAGGTGCCGAGCCGCAGGTCGCGAATGATCTCGACACGCTCGACGGTATCGATATCGCTGTGCAGATAGCGAACCTTGACACCGTGATCGGCCAGGAACTCGGTGAGCTGTTCGGCCATGCGCTTGGTCAGCACCGTGATCAGCACACGTTCGCCGGCTTTCACGCGCTCGTTGATTTCGGCCAGCACGTCGTCGACCTGCGAACTCGCGGGACGCACCTCGATCTCGGGATCGACGAGCCCGGTCGGCCGCACCACCTGTTCGGCCACCTGGCCGGACACGCGCTGCTCGTAGTCGGCGGGCGTCGCCGACACGAACACGACCTGCCGCATCTTGCGTTCGAACTCGGGAAACTTCAGCGGCCGGTTGTCGAGCGCGGACGGCAGGCGAAAGCCGTAGTTGACGAGATTCTCCTTGCGTGCGCGGTCACCGTTGTACATGCCGTTCAGCTGGCCGATCAGCACATGCGATTCGTCGAGCAGCATCAGCGCGTCGGACGGCAGATAGTCGACCAGCGTCGGCGGCGGCTCACCGGGCGCCGCGCCCGAGAAGTGCCGCGAGTAGTTCTCGATGCCCTTGCAGAAGCCGAGTTCCTGCAGCATCTCGAGATCGAAGCGCGTGCGCTGCTCGAGCCGCTGCGCCTCGACGAGGCGGTTTTCGCGATGGAAGAACTCGAGCCGCTCGCGCAACTCCTCCTTGATCGTCTCGACCGCGCGCATCACGGTGTCGCGCGGCGTCACGTAGTGCGACGAAGGATAGACGGTAAAGCGCGCGATCTTCTGGCGCACCCGGCCCGTCAGCGGATCGAACAGTTGCAGCGTCTCGACCTCGTCGTCGAACAGTTCGACGCGCACCGCCATCTCGGCGTGCTCGGCCGGGAAGATGTCGATCGTGTCGCCGCGCACGCGGAACGTGCCGCGCTGGAAGTCCTGCTCGTTGCGCGTGTATTGCATCGCGATCAGACGCGCGATCACGTCGCGCTGGCCGATCCGGTCGCCATTGCGCAGCGTCAGGATCATCTGGTGGTACTCGGACGGGTTGCCGATACCGTAGATCGCCGAAACGGTCGCGACGATCACGACGTCGCGCCGCTCCATCAGGCTCTTGGTGGCCGACAGCCGCATCTGCTCGATGTGCTCGTTGATCGACGAGTCCTTCTCGATGAACAGGTCGCGCTGCGGCACATAGGCTTCCGGCTGGTAGTAGTCGTAATACGAGACGAAGTACTCGACCGCGTTGCGCGGGAAGAACTCGCGAAACTCGGAATAGAGCTGGGCGGCGAGCGTCTTGTTCGGCGCGAACACGATGGCCGGGCGGCCGAGGCGCGCGATCGTGTTCGCCATCGTGAAGGTCTTGCCGGACCCGGTCACGCCGAGCAGCGTCTGGAACGACAGGCCGTCCTCGACGCCCTCGACGAGCGTGTCGATCGCAGTAGGCTGGTCGCCTGCCGGCGGATATGGCTGGTAGAGCTGGAACGGGGAGCCATCGAACTCGACGAACTTCGATTCATCGAGTTCCTCGGCAACTTCGGGGGAATGTTCGGACATGAGTCGGAAACCGGGCCGCGTGCAAACAAGCATTCTAGCGCTTCGGTGACGGGCGGGCCGAGCGCCCGCATCGCCCGGTTCGCGCCCCGATACCTGCAACCACGCGCCGGGCTTTGGCCGAAAGCGCGACACAATTCGCTACAATAGAAAAATTCGCTCCGGCCGCCGCGCTGGCAGTCAGACGGCGCGGCATCCCGTCTTCGCTCCCGCGTCCGGACCCCGATTTCATTCCACTACTTACTGCTGCGAAATCACCATGTCGCTCTTCTCCGCTGTCGAACTCGCGCCCCGCGATCCGATCCTGGGCCTCAACGAAGCATTCAACGCCGATACGCGCCCGACCAAGGTGAATCTCGGCGTCGGCGTGTACACCAACGAGGAAGGCAAGATCCCGCTGCTGCGCGCGGTGCGCGACGCGGAAAAGGCCCGCGTCGAGGCCGGCCTGCCGCGCGGCTACTTGCCGATCGACGGTATTGCCGCCTACGACGCTGCGGTGCAGAAGCAGGTGCTCGGCAACGACTCCCCGCTGATCGCGGCAGGCCGCGTCGTGACCGCGCAGGCAATCGGCGGCACGGGCGCGCTGAAGATCGGCGCAGATTTCCTGCGCATGGTGAACCCCAAGGCCCGCGTGGCGATCAGCAACCCGAGCTGGGAAAACCACCGCGCGCTGTTCGAGATGGCCGGCTTCCCGGTCGACGTATATCCGTATTACGACGCGGCCACCAACGGCGTGAACTTCGACGCCATGCTCGACGCGCTGAACGGTTACGCGGCCGGCACGATCGTCGTGCTGCACGCCTGCTGCCACAACCCGACCGGCGTCGACCTGACGGACGCGCAATGGGGCCGCGTCGTCGAAGTGGTCAAGGCGCGCCAGCTCGTGCCGTTCCTCGACATGGCCTACCAGGGCTTCGGTGAAAGCCTCGAGGCCGACTCGGCCGCCGTGCGCCTGTTCGCCGCCGCCGACCTGAATGTGTTCGTGTCGTCGTCGTTCTCGAAGTCGTTCTCGCTGTACGGCGAGCGTATTGGCGCATTGTCGATCATCACTGGCAGCAAGGACGAGGCCACGCGCGTGCTGTCGCAGTTGAAGCGCGTGATCCGCACCAACTACTCGAACCCGCCGACGCACGGCGGGGCGCTCGTCTCCGCGGTGCTGGCCTCGCCGGATCTGTATGCCGCATGGGTCGAGGAACTCGGCGAAATGCGCGATCGCATCCGCGCGATGCGCAACGGCCTCGTCGAGCGCCTGAAGGCCAGCGGCGTCGACCGCGACTTCAGCTTCATCAATGCACAACGCGGCATGTTCTCGTACTCGGGCCTGACGGCCGCGCAGGTCGATCGGCTGCGCGAAGAGTTCGGCATCTACGCCGTGAGCACGGGCCGCATCTGCGTGGCCGCGCTCAACACGCGCAACCTCGACGTGGTGGCGAACGCGATCGCGGCAGTGCTGAAGTAAGCGACATCGCCGCGCGGACCTCGCGCGGCGACATACCGAAGACGCGCTCCCCGGAGCGCGTTTTTTCATTCCAGCGCCGATGGCACGCCGACGAAAGCGTGCCAACGAAACGCCCGGCAGCAACGTGGTGGTGGTCAGCGCGGATATCCGACGGGCCTGCCGGCCGTGCGGCCGGTGCCACCGCGCGAGCGGTGCTGCTGTTGTGCAAGAGGCGGACTGCATGGAGCCGCCAAACGGGCTAAGCTAACTGCTGTCCCAATTCCAGGAGGTCACATGAATTACAGGCGTTTGGGCCGCTCGGGGCTGCAGGTCAGCGAATTGTCGATCGGCTCGTGGGTGACATACGGCAATCAGGTCGACCAGCGCGCCGCACGCGAGTCGCTGGCCGCGGCGCGCGACGCCGGCATCAATTTCTTCGACAATGCCGAGGTGTACGCGCACGGCCAATCCGAGGAGATCATGGGCGAGGCGCTGAAGGCACTCGGCTGGTCGCGCGTCAGCTACGTCGTCTCGACGAAATTCTTCTGGGGCTTGAACGAAGCCCCGAACCAGTACCACACGCTGAACCGCAAGTACTTGATGGATGCGATCGACGGATCGCTGCGCCGCTTGAAACTCGACTACGTCGATCTGGTGTTCTGCCATCGCCCCGATCCGAATACGCCGATCGAGGAAACGGTCTGGGCGATGAGCGACATGATCACGCGCGGCAAGGCGCAGTACTGGGGCACGTCGGAGTGGAGTGCCGACGAAATCCGGGCCGCCTACGGCATTGCCGAGCGGCACCATCTGCATAAGCCGGTCATGGAACAGCCGCAGTACAACCTGTTCCATCGGCGTCGCGTCGAGCGGGAATACCGGCGGCTCTACGAGGACATCGGTCTCGGCCTGACGACCTGGAGTCCGCTCGCATCGGGCCTGCTGACCGGCAAGTACCGCAATGGCGTGCCAGAAGGCAGCCGTGCCGCGGTGCAGGGGTACGACTGGCTACGCGACCAGCTCACGGATCGCGCGAAAAACGACACGGTTGCCAAGCTCGCCGGCGTCGCGGACGAACTCGGCTGCACTGTCGCCCAGCTCGCGATCGCCTGGGTGCTGAAGAATCCGAACGTCAGCACCGTGATCACCGGCGCGTCGCACGTCAAGCAGATCGGCGAGAACATGAAGGCGGTCGAGGTGGCGGCGCGGATTTCGCCTGAACTGAAACAACGCATCGAAGAGATCGTCGGCGATCAGGCGCAGTAGGCGCCGTCACGTACAATAGCCGGCCGCGCGACAGCCATGCATTGGTGCAGCCCTTGCGGCGCCGGCATGGAGTCCGCGGCCGATTTCGATTTCATTCGCCTCGTCCACCGCCATGTTCAGTTATCGCCACGCGTTCCATGCCGGCAATCATGCGGATGTGCTCAAGCACGCCGTTGTCGTCCAGTTGCTCAACTATTTCAACAAGAAAGACAAGTCGTACTGGTACGTCGATACGCATGCGGGCGCGGGAATCTACGCATTGGACGAAGGTTTCGCCACCAAGACCGCTGAATATGAAACCGGTATCGCGAAGCTGTGGAACGCGGACAAGCTGCCGGCAGCGCTGGAAACCTATGTCGCCGAGATCCGCTCCTGCAACGACGCCGGCCAGTTGCGCTATTACCCGGGTTCGCCCTATCTGGCGTGGCGCATGCTGCGCGAGCAGGACCGGATGCGCCTGTTCGAGATGCACAGCACGGAGATCGGCGTGCTACGGCACAACTTCCGCGACGCGGGACGCCGCGCCATGATCTATGCAACAGATGGCTTTGAAGGGCTCAAGGCGCTGCTGCCTCCGCCGCCACGCCGGGCCATGGTACTGATCGACCCCTCTTACGAGGACAAGCGCGACTACGCACGAACGCTAGGCTGTGTCGAAGAGGGGCTGAAGCGCTTCGCGACCGGCTGTTACGCAGTCTGGTATCCACAGGTCAAGCGTCCGGAATCCGAACGCTTCCCCGATCACCTGAAACGCCTGCAGCCAAGCAACTGGCTGCATCTGACGCTGACTGTGAGCCGCCCGCCCTCGGACGGCTTCGGACTCTATGGCAGCGGAATGTTCATTCTGAACCCGCCTTATACCTTGGCCGAGTCGATGCGCGAGGCCCTGCCCTATCTCGCCGAGGCCTTGGGGCAGGACGACGGAGCCAGGTTCGGGATCGAATCGCGCAGTGCCTGAGCGGGCATCAGCGCGCCGGGTTGTCAGGTCGACGCCATCATTCCTATTGCCGATAGGACGGCGTCGGCACCCTGATATAGGGCGCCACCACCATCGGTATCTGGTTGTTCTGCTGCAGGCCTGCCGGCTGCCGGATTTCGGCCGGCGCAACAATCGGGGCCGGGTCGAGCGGCGCCGTCTGCAGCACCACGCCCGAGCGGCCGTCATGAATGCCGGTTTGCGTGTCGAGCACGACAGGCGGGCGATCCTGCGCGGCCATCGCGCCACGGCTCGCAGCCGCAGCCAGGCAGATCAGTCCGATCGTCACGAGCTTGCGCTTGCCTGGTCCGCGTCTTGGAGAGTCGTCAAGGCTCATATCGTTCTTCCCTGCTCGAAATTGAGATCGTTAGCGACACAATAGCGCGGCCAGCTTGGCATGTGAGGAATTTCGCGCTGCAAAAACAAAAGCCCCGACAATTTCGGGGCTCGTTTTGCTTCGCACGCTCAACGCATGCCGGAATTCGGTCAAACCTTACAGCGAGTAGCCATTCGTTTCGAGGGCACGGATACGCTGCTCGAGCTGGACGATGTCGCTCGATTCGGCCAGGTACGCTTCGCGACGCTCGCGCTCTGCAGATTCGAACCAGTAGCTCAGCTTTTCGACGATGTACGCAATCATGACGTTCTCCAAGGAAGTTTGAGATCCCCCGGTGAATCACTTCAGGGATATCCCGTATAGGGTTATCCCGAATTATAGCGAGAACGCACCAAGATGCTAATGAAATGCACGAATGTAAGTCATTCCAAATTGGAATTTGTCCGTTAATTAAGCCAAATGTTTGATTTATATGGATTTTTATGGATGTAGTCGCATCCGAAAACAGACATTGATACACCGCACGGGTGCATTCACACATCGGCGAGGCGTTCGAGAATCGGGCACTCGGGTCGATCGTCTCCATGGCAATGGGCCGCCAACCTGGCCAGCGTGTTGCGCATGTCGGTCAGTTCAGCGATCCGGCGATCCAGTTCAGACACATGCTCAAGGGCAATCGACTTGACCTCTGCGCTCGCACGATCGCGATCCTGCCACAGCGCGAGAAGCTTGCGAACGTCGTCGACAAGGAAGCCGAGCCGACGTGCCTGCCGAATGAACGTCAACGAATGGATTTCGTTTTCGTGATACGTGCGGTAGCCGGCATCGGTTCGCTGTGCCGGCTCGATCAGGCCCACGCTTTCGTAGTAACGGATCATCTTCGCGCTGACACCCGAGGCGCGAGCGGCTTCACCAATATTCACACGGCTCTCCCAAGACAACGTCGGTTGATCTTACCGCGATGTCGTCATGAGCGTGTGAAGCCGTTCGAGTGCATGTTTTGCGCGATAAAAGACAAAACCCCCACTGCGTTGGCAGCGGGGGTTTCGAAGGAGGAAGCCTGACGATTACCTACTTTCACACGGGCAATCCGCACTATCATCGGCGTAGAGTCGTTTCACGGTCCTGTTCGGGATGGGAAGGGGTGGGACCGACTCGCTATGGTCATCAGGCTAAAGGGGTTGTCACGTCGCGGCAGCGCGCCATGACCAATCTCGAAGAAGTAGTAGGGGTTGTGCTTGTACACCGGCACATTGCTCACTCAACCGCTGTTCGTCGACCTGCTGGTTCGACATGAAACAGACCGGTTATAGGATCAAGCCTTACGGGCAATTAGTATCAGTTAGCTGAACGCATTACTGCGCTTACACACCTGACCTATCAACGTCCTGGTCTCGAACGACCCTTCAAGGGGATCAAGTCCCCGGGGATATCTCATCTTAAGGCGAGTTTCCCGCTTAGATGCTTTCAGCGGTTATCTCTTCCGAACATAGCTACCCGGCGATGCCACTGGCGTGACAACCGGTACACCAGAGGTTCGTCCACTCCGGTCCTCTCGTACTAGGAGCAGCCCCCTTCAAATATCCAACGCCCACGGCAGATAGGGACCAAACTGTCTCACGACGTTTTAAACCCAGCTCACGTACCTCTTTAAATGGCGAACAGCCATACCCTTGGGACCGGCTACAGCCCCAGGATGAGATGAGCCGACATCGAGGTGCCAAACACCGCCGTCGATATGAACTCTTGGGCGGTATCAGCCTGTTATCCCCAGAGTACCTTTTATCCGTTGAGCGATGGCCCTTCCATACAGAACCACCGGATCACTATGACCTGCTTTCGCACCTGCTCGACTTGTCGGTCTCGCAGTTAAGCACGCTTATGCCATTGCACTATCAGCACGATTTCCGACCGTACCTAGCGTACCTTCGTACTCCTCCGTTACACTTTGGGAGGAGACCGCCCCAGTCAAACTGCCTACCATGCACTGTCCCCGACCCGGATCACGGGCCAAGGTTAGAACCTCAAACAAACCAGGGTGGTATTTCAAGGACGGCTCCACCGAAACTAGCGTTCCGGTTTCATAGCCTCCCACCTATCCTACACAGATCGGTTCAAAGTCCAATGCAAAGCTACAGTAAAGGTTCATGGGGTCTTTCCGTCTAGCCGCGGGGAGATTGCATCATCACAAACACTTCAACTTCGCTGAGTCTCGGGAGGAGACAGTGTGGCCATCGTTACGCCATTCGTGCAGGTCGGAACTTACCCGACAAGGAATTTCGCTACCTTAGGACCGTTATAGTTACGGCCGCCGTTTACCGGGACTTCAATCAAGAGCTTGCACCCCATCATTTAATCTTCCGGCACCGGGCAGGCGTCACACCCTATACGTCCACTTTCGTGTTTGCAGAGTGCTGTGTTTTTATTAAACAGTCGCAGCCACCAGTTTATTGCAACCCCTTCACCCTTCTGGCGCAGGCCAGTCAAGCTACAGGGGCGTACCTTATCCCGAAGTTACGGTACCAATTTGCCGAGTTCCTTCTCCCGAGTTCTCTCAAGCGCCTTAGAATACTCATCTCGCCCACCTGTGTCGGTTTGCGGTACGGTCACTGTTAAACTGAAGCTTAGAGGCTTTTCTTGGAACCACTTCCGATTGCTTCGCTTCCGAAGAAGCTCGCGCCACACCCTTGAATTCCGCGCCCGGATTTGCCTAAGCGCCTTCTCCAATGCAGCGACCGGGACTTCCAACACCCGGACAACCTTCCGCGATCCGTCCCCCCATCGCATTTAACAATGGTGCAGGAATATTGACCTGCTTCCCATCAGCTACGCATTTCTGCCTCGCCTTAGGGGCCGACTCACCCTACGCCGATGAACGTTGCGTAGGAAACCTTGGGCTTACGGCGAGGGGGCCTTTCACCCCCTTTATCGCTACTCATGTCAGCATTCGCACTTCCGATACCTCCAGCACACTTTACAATGCACCTTCGCAGGCTTACGGAACGCTCTCCTACCATGCGAGACTAGCTCGCATCCGCAGCTTCGGTATATGGCTTAGCCCCGTTACATCTTCCGCGCAGGACGACTCGATCAGTGAGCTATTACGCTTTCTTTAAAGGGTGGCTGCTTCTAAGCCAACCTCCTGACTGTTTTAGCCTTCCCACTTCGTTTCCCACTTAGCCATATTTGGGGACCTTAGCTGGCGGTCTGGGTTGTTTCCCTCTTGACACCGGACGTTAGCACCCGATGTCTGTCTCCCGTGATTGCACTCTTCGGTATTCGGAGTTTGCTATGGCGGGGTAATCTGCAATAGACCCCCCAACCATGACAGTGCTCTACCCCCGAAGGTGAGACACGAGGCACTACCTAA